>JAZUEY010000078.1:0-2481 GCA_045640405.1 Candidatus Limivicinus sp. | reverse complement strand
GATGCGTTACGGCAATTCCGAGACCGAAAATATGGAAAAGGGGCACGGCCATACAGAGGCTTTCTTCCTGCATTTCGGGGATCGCCTGAATATAGGCATCAACCCCGGCAATATTGCTCCGCTGCGAGAGCATGCCGCCTTTGGGGGTACCCGTAGAACCGGAGGTGAAGACCACAAAGGCCGGATCACCGTATTTCGATTCGTCAAACGGAAGGAATTCCGTATCATAATTGCTTTCAAAGACAAAACCGTCGATATCTGCACGCTTTGCGGCTTCTCGGACAATCCGTTCCGGAGACCCGGCATTCTTTTCCCTTGCCCCGAAATTGCCGTAGAGAAGGACGGAGGAATCCATCTGCTCCATGAGCTTGATGATTTCATCTTCGGGAAGCGAGTAGTTCATCAGTACCGCGACCGCACCGTAACAGACGATTCCGAAAAAAGCTTTGAGCCAGGAACAGGAGTTGTAAGCGCAGAGCGTGACCTTGTCACCGGGCTGAACATTCAGGCCGGCAAGGATCTTCCGGTATCCGCAGGCGGCAGAGAGCAGGTCGGAATACCGCAGGGATTCCTTTCCGTCCGTGGCAACGATTCTGTCGCCGTATTTTTCTTTTGCCTCCAGGAGGCGGTTGTAATATCCGATCATAATTCTTCCTTTCCGGTAAGCTGGTGTACCGCATCAGTAAAGCAGGCATAGAATCGGCGAATGGCATCTTCGGAATAGACACCTTCGGGATAAGTGCAGTAAAAACCGAGATCTTCAGAGCGCGGCTGTCCGACGATTCCGGCAATGACCAGACAGTTCGGCTGATTTGCCGGCTTGGGACAGAGATATACTTCATTGCAGAGTTTGGCGAAACGGCCGATGTTCATTGTTCCGTTCCGGTAGTTGAACATCACGGTATTCTGGAGAACATCGCGGTTTTCCAGAATGTGTGCACAGCCGCAGTGGGCTGCACCGTAATCGAACTGCGCACGGACGTCACTCATCATTTCTTCCGTACTCCGCCCTTCGCGACAGTCCAGAAAGACGGGAACGGGATTGACATAGCAGTTGATGGAGTCGTTCTTGAGAAAATCGTCACGGCCATGATAGTTGGAGTAGACAAGCGCAGCGGATTCGCCGTTCATTCTGGCGACAGCCATTGCGCAGGCTGTGAGGAAAAGGCGGTTTGAGGTTGCTTCGCTCCGCCGGAAAGCATCCGGCACAAAGAAGAGCCCTGTTCCGGTTTCCGGACCGGAAAGATCCGCTTTCAGAATCCCCCTGCCGGTGTAACCGGCCTTTGTCATCATTTCTTCCAGACGGGCACGCATCGTGTCAGACGATTCGGATGCATCAGAGATCCTTTCGGAACTCTGAATCAGATAGAGCCAGTCTGAGGGCAGAGCATATACACTGTCAAAATAGGTTTCTGCCACTTCACGGACGAAGAGAGAGGAGGACATCTCATCGGCGATGAGATGATGCAGGTCATAGAAGAAGTAATTTGCGGAAGGAGTTGAAATGATGCAGCAGCGGTACAGTCTCCCTCCGAAAGGATCCATCGGCTGCGGCAGAAGCGGCTTCTTTGCCGCAAATTCTTCATCCGTCATGCAGACAAATTCGACAGGAGCAAAAAGACTCTCGTCGTAATACTGGCGAACTGTGCCGTCTTCATCCCTGCGGAAGCGGGAGAGAAAGACGGGGTGGTTTCGGATTACCTTTTCGGCTGCGGCCCTGAGCTTGTCCGTGTCTACCTCCGGCCGGAGACCGAAGACCATTGCCACGTGATAGGTTATGACCTGGGGGGCCTTCTGATTTACGGCCATTTCCAGCTGGAACAGCTGGCCGGCCGTGAGTTCTGCCGGTTTCTGCAGGGCTTTCACATTCGCTTCCTGCAGCTCTGCATTGGACTGCAGCTTGCTGCAGCCGAAACGAGCTGCCAGTTTTTCGGCGGTACGGCATTCATAGAGACCGTTTACGGTAATGAGATAGCCTTCTTCGGCACAGGCGGTAATCAGGCGGATGGCCGTCAGGGAATCCCCGCCGATCAGGAAGAAGTCCTCATCGATCCCGACGCGCTCCAGACCGAGAACCTCGGCCATCGTGCTGCTGAAGACGGCTTCCGCCTCGTTCTTCGGTTCGACATAGGTACTCCGGAACTCGTTGATATCCGGTACCGGCAGCATCTTTCGGGAGAGCTTTCCGTTGGCATTGGTCGGGAATACATCAAGACCTACATAGTAGGTGGGAATCATATAGGAAGTCAGACGCTTTGAGAGAATTCTGCCGGCTTCTGCCGCATCGTCCAGTACCGGGACCTTCTCGCTTTTCAGATAATAGAGCACAATGAAGGCACGGCCGTTTACATTGACGGCTTTGGCAACCGGGTGCTCAATACCGAGAAGCTTCCGCACGACATGCTCAATTTCGAGCGGCTCTACGCGGTTGCCGTTGATCTTCACCATGTCATCTCTCCGACCGCGGATGACGAGATTGCC
>JAZUEY010000077.1:0-26681 GCA_045640405.1 Candidatus Limivicinus sp. | reverse complement strand
ATTCAGGGCTTCTTTGACATCCCTGTGGACAATCTCTCCGGCGGCAGCATCTTTGCCAAGCACTATATCAAGAAGCTGGGCAAGGGCAGCGAAGACGTCATCGTCGTTTCGCCGGACGTCGGCTCCGTTGCGAGAGCACGCAACTTCGCCATGAAGCTCGGCGTCGGTCTGGCCATCGTCGACAAGCGCCGCGAAAAAGCCAATCAGAGCGAAGTCATGAATATCATAGGCAACGTGGAAGGCAAGACCTGTGTCATGCTCGATGACATGGTCGATACGGCCGGCTCCCTTTGCGGTGCCGCCAAGGCCATCAAGGAAATCGGCGGTGCCAAGGAGATTTACGCCTGTGCGACCCACGGCGTCCTTTCCGACCCGGCCATAGAGCGCATCAACAACAGCTGCCTCAACGAGCTCCTTCTGCTCGATACGATTCCCTATCCCAAAAATCACGAGAAGAGCGACAAGATTTCCTATCTCACCACCGCTCCCATCTTTGCCGAAACCATCCGCAGAATCTACGAAGAAGTATCCATCTCCAATATTTTCGAATAATGTTTTTTAAACGTCCCGCCGGGATTGCCTGGATAGTAGTCTTTCTTGGCAATCCCGGTACTCAATATGAAAACACAAGACACAATGCCGGCTTTCTGGCCTGCGATGCCTTTGCCTCCGCGCACGGCATCAAGGTCATAAAACACCGTTTCGATGCGCTTACCGGCGAATGTGAAATAAACGGCGAGAAGGTTCTTGTCATGAAGCCGCAGACCTACATGAACCTTTCCGGGCAGGCTGTGGCGCAGGCCGTGAAGTTCTACAAGCTCGGCATCGACAGGGTCATCGTCGTGTCGGATGAGATTTCTCTCCCGCCCGGCAGAATCCGTATCCGCGCCAGCGGCAGTGCCGGCGGACACAACGGGCTGAAGAACATCATTTCCTGCCTCGGCGGAAATGAATTTGCCCGTATCCGCATTGGTGTCGGTTCTCCCCCGGAAAGCTGGGACATGAAGGACTGGGTCCTTGCCAAACTTGGCGGCAAAGACCTTGAGGCCATCCGGGACGCCGCCGAGCGTGCCGCCAAGGCCGTTGATTCATACATTACAGTCGGTCCGGAAAGGACCATGAACATCTATAATTAGGAGACCATTGCCATGAAAAAGAAATGCATAGCCATGCTTCTGGCCGGCGGTCAGGGTTCGAGGCTGTATGCCCTTACCCGTGACGTCGCCAAGCCGGGTGTCCCCTTCGGCGGGAAGTACCGAATCATCGATTTTCCGCTTTCCAACTGTGCCAATTCCGGCATTGATACCGTCGGCGTGCTGACGCAGTACCGCCCGCTCCAGCTAAACAGCTATATCGGCAACGGGCAGAGCTGGGATCTGGACGTTTCCGACGGCGGCGTCTACATTCTTCCTCCCTACCAGAGCGCCGGTGAGAAGGGTTCCTGGTTCTCCGGCACCGCAAACGCCATTTACCAGAACATCGCCTTTATCGAGCAGTACAATCCGGAAAACGTTCTCATCCTGTCCGGCGACCATATCTACAAAATGGATTATGCCGACATGCTCAATGCCCATCTCGAACACGATGCGGCGCTTACCATTGCCGTACAGCAGGTTTCGATGGATGAAGCCACCCGCATGGGCATCATGAACGTAGGCAGCGGCGGCTACATCAACGAGTTTGAGGAAAAGCCCAAGCAGCCGAAGAGCGATCTGGCCTCCATGGGCATCTACATTTTCAACTGGCAGAAGCTACGGCAGTACTTAATTGCCGACGAGAACGACCCGACGTCCGAAAAGGACTTCGGCAAGAATATCATTCCCGCTATGCTTGCCGCCGGTGAAAAGCTCTGGCCGTACCGCTTCGAAGGTTACTGGCGCGATGTGGGAACGATTACCTCCCTGTGGGATGCCAATATGGACATGCTCTCCACTACACTCATTAATCTTTACGACCCGAGCTGGCCCATCAGTTCCAAAGCGGCCGTATGCCCGCCGCATTTTGTCGGAGCCGATGCGAAAGTGCAGCATTCGATTGTATCCGAAGGCTGCGAGATATACGGTTCCGTGGAAAACTCCGTCCTGTCCCCGCAGGTCAAGATAGCCGAGGGCGCCACGGTTCTTTACAGCGTGCTGATGCCCGGTTCCGTCATAGAAGAGGGAGCCGTCGTGGAATACGCCATCATCGGTGAAAACACCGTTGTGCGCAGCGGCGCACACGTCGGCCGGGAACCGGACGGAACGGACGCCTGGGGTGTGGCCACCTGCGGGCCGAACATAGAAATCCGCTCCGGTGCGACGGTGAACGCCGGCGCCATGATATACGAAAGCGAGGAGGTTTAAGCCATGACTGACTTCTTAGGGATTATTTTCGCCTATAAAAAGTACCCCGAACTTCGTGAACTCGTGCAGAGCCGAACCTCCGCTTCGCTCCCGGTTTGCGGCCGTTATAGGCTTATCGACTTTGCCCTTTCTTCCATGCGCAATGCCGGCATAACCGACGTCGGCGTCGTCATGCAGCAGGACTACCAGAGCCTTCTCGACCACCTCGGCAGCGGAAAGCCCTGGGACATGAGCAAGCACTCCGGCGGTCTCCGGATGCTGCCGCCTTTCGGCCTGCCCGACTATCACAAGGGCAATTACGCCGGCACCATGGAAGCACTGATAGCCTCCTCCAGCTATATAAAAGACATGCCGCAGAATCACGTGGTTCTGCTTCTCGGCGGTCTATGCGGCAACATAGACCTTGAAAAGGCCTGCTCGCAGCATCTGCATTCCGATGCGGGCATTACCGCCATCTGCGGGAACTACCAGCCGGACATCATGCACCACCGCTACATCATCGGCAGCGACGGGTACATCAGCGGCCTTCTTTACGACAGGATGGGCCCCGGCGAAGGCGTTCCCTCTCTCGAGGGCTACATCATAGACAAGGACCTGCTCCTGGAGCTGATAGACACCTGCCGTTCGCAGGACATGCACCGCTTCCACCAGGACGCCATATCGATGTACCTGGCCCGCGGTGGGAAGATGCTTCCCTACATGCACACCACCTATGCCAGATTCGTCCGTACGGTCGACGGGTATTTTGCAGCCAACATGGATATGCTCGACCCCGTTAACCGGGCCGCCGTATTCCCGGCCGACCGCCCGGTTCTGTCCAAGTTCTCCGAAGGCGTCAGCACCTATTACGGCACGGAGTCCAGCAGCGTAAACAGCCTTGTTGCCGACAACTGCATTATTGAAGGCAGCATAGAGAACTGCATCGTCTTTCCCGATGTTCACATCGGTCCCGGAGCCAGTCTGAAGGACTGCATCATTCTGAAAGGCACCCGCGTCGGTGCCGGGGCAATTCTTGACCACATCATCGCCGATAAGGACGTTACCGTTTCTCCGAACATCACTCTTCTCGGAAACGCAAAGCTTCCGATAGTCATTCCCAAAGGAGCCGAAATTTAAATGAACCAGCACCAGATTTCAAGAGATGAAATCCGAAGCGCCATAGAAGATAAACTCTGCGCTATTTTTTCCGTCACCGGCAAAACCGCTACCGATGACCAGATTTTCCAGGCGGCGGCCATCGTCATCCGTGAGCTGATGAGCCGTTTCCTCGCCGTCGAGGATCCCGCCGCGCACGAAAAAGAAATACACTACATGTCCATGGAGTTTCTGATGGGGCGCAGCCTCATGAAGAATGCCTACAACCTCGGAATCGCCGATGAACTCATCGGTGCTTTCGATGACATGGGCAGAAATGCAACCGACATATTCGAATCCGAGCCCGACGCCGGTCTCGGCAACGGCGGTCTCGGCCGTCTTGCCGCCTGCTACATGGATTCCATAGCCACTCTCGGCCTGCAGGGCACGGGCTATTCCATTTGTTACGAGCTCGGCATCTTCCGGCAGCTGTTCAAGAACGGCATGCAGACGGAGGTGGCCGACAACTGGCGCATTGCCCGCGACAGCTGGCTCATCCCCCGCTATGAAGACGCGGTCGAAGTCCGCTTCGGCGGGCAGATTGAACCACACTGGGACAATTTCGGCCACTATACTGCGGAGTATACCGGCTACACGGCCGTTAAGGCGGTTCCGCGTGACATGCTGATTGCCGGTTACGGCTGCAACGAAATCAACACGCTCCGTCTGTGGGATGCCGAGAGCACCGACCAGCTTGACATGTTCCTTTTCTCCGAGGGCAAATACGTCGAGTCGCTCGAGCAGCGCACGATGGCCGAGGTCATAACCAAGGTCCTTTACCCTGCGGATGACCATATCGAGGGTAAAACGCTCCGCCTGAAGCAGCAGTACTTCTTCGTTTCCGCCACCTGCCAGGACATTGTTCGCAAGCACATGGCCAAGTGGGGTGACATTCGCTCTTTTGCCGAGCACCACACCATCCAGATTAACGACACGCACCCGACGCTTGTGATTCCCGAGCTCATGCGCATTTTTATGGACGAGTTCGATCTCGGCTGGGACGAGAGCTGGGAAATCGTGCGCAACAGCGTAGCCTACACCAACCACACCGTCATGAGCGAGGCCCTCGAAACCTGGCCGCAGGATCTCGTGGCAAAGCTTCTTCCGCGCCAGTGGGAGATTATGTGCGAAATCAACCGCCGCTGGTGCGACTATCTCATCGCGCAGTTCGGCCAGGGTGAAAAAGTCGGCCGCAATCTGATTATCCGCGACGGCAAGGTCCACATGGCCAATCTCTGCCTTGCCACCTGCTATAAGGTGAACGGCGTATCCAAGCTTCACGGCGAGATTCTCATCAAGGACCTCTTTAAGGACATATATGAAATCAAGCCCGAGCTGTTTACCTACGTTACGAACGGCATCGACCACAGGCGGTGGCTCGGCCAGATCAACCCCGAGCTGCACTCCCTTATCTGCGGCTGCCTGGGCGGAGACGAGTATCTGCGCAAGCCCGAGCTCCTCGCCGAGTTTGCAAAGTTTGCAAACGATAGCTCCGTGCAGGAGCGCTTCAATGCCATCAAGCAGAACAACATAAAGCGTTTTGCCTCCTTCGCGTCCCGGAACGACGGCATCGCGCTCAACACCGCTTCCCTTTTCGATGTGCAGATTAAGCGCCTGCACGAATACAAGCGCCAGCTTCTGTGTGCTCTGAACATTGTGCGCATGCAGATACTGCTGCATGACAATCCGCAAATGGATTTCACACCGCGCACCTATGTCTTCGGCGCCAAATCCGCCGCCGGCTACCGGACCGCCAAGAGGATTATCGAGCTGCTCCTCTCCATGCAGGACGATATAAACAACGACCCCGTCTGCCAAGGCAGGCTGCAGGTCTACTTTGTTGAAAACTACCGCGTCTCCGCTGCCGAAGCGATTGTCCCGGCGGCCAATGTATCCGAGCAGATTTCCACAGCCGGCAAGGAGGCTTCCGGCACCGGCTGCATGAAGCTCATGATGAACGGTGCCGTAACCATCGGCACGCTCGACGGTGCGAATGTAGAGATGCACGAACTTCTCGGCGACGAGAACATGTTCATCTTCGGTCTTTCCGAAAGCGAGATTACCAACATCAAGAACAGCGGCTACAATCCGTCCTGGATTGCCAACAACGACATGGAGCTCAACTGCGTTCTCAACCGCATCTCTCAGGGCTTCCGTGACGGCAAGAGCTATTCGGATCTCGTTTCCGGTCTTCTTTACGGCGGAGACCCGTACATGATCATTGCCGACTTCCGTGCATACTGTGACTGCCAGGACAGACTGTATTCCCGCATTTCCGACAGCACGGAGCTGGCCCGTCTCGGCATCATGAACGTTGCCATGAGCGGTGCTTTTGCGGCAGACAGAGCCGTCAAAGAATACGCCGACAGAATATGGCACATAGAATAACAGTCATCGGGGGAGTAAACGCCGACATCGGCGGTACTCCCTCCGAATCTTTAATACCGGCCGATTCCAACATCGGGCACGTGAGTCTGTGCCCGGGCGGTGTCGGCCATAACATTGCAAAAGAGCTTTCCGCTCTCGGCAACGAGGTCGCTTTTATTACGGCAACCGGCAGTGATGCGCTCGGGGCAATGCTCCGCAGCCGCTGCTGCCTCGAAGGGCTGGACATCTCGCGCGCCAGGCTCTGCGAAGGCCTGTCCTCTTCCGTCTACCTTTATATATTAGAAAAGAGCGGAGACCTGCACGTCGGCCTGAACGACATGAGCATCGTTACCGAGATTAATCCGGATTTCCTGGCGCAGCATCTGGACTTTATCAACGCATCCGACGCCTGCGTGGTCGATGCCAACCTTTCCCGCGAAGCGCTGGAGTACCTGTGCGCCCATGTCACCGTGCCCCTCTATGGTGACCCCGTCTCGGTTACCAAGGCCGAAAAGTTTCTCGGCCTTCTGGACCGTTTTGCGGCCGTAAAACCCAACCGCATGGAGTACGAGGTTCTGCAGCCGGTTCCGTGCCGCTGCTACGTCAGCGCCGGAGCGGACGGCATCTACGCACACGACGGAGAAAACGTTCTGCACATTCCCGCTCAAATGGTTACTCTCCGCAACGCCAACGGCTGCGGTGATGCCGCCGTCGCCGCCATCGTGCACGGCGAGCTGGAGGGTTTCGGTCTGCAGGAGACAGCCGAATTCGCTGTGAAAATTTCGGGAGAAAAAGCATCCCGTCTGTAAAGGAAAAACGATATGAAAAAATCCGCACTTAAACAATATGCCAATCTCATCGCCGTTGCCGGCGTCAACATACAGAAAGGGCAGGAGGTTTTCATCGCCGCCTCTCTCGACCAGCCGGAGTTCGTAAAGATTCTCGTTGAGGAGTGCTACAAAGCCGGTGCCAAAAAGGTCGTGGTTGACTGGTCGTATCAGCCGCTCCAGAAGATTCACACCCGCTACCGCTCGCTGAAGACGCTCTCGGTTGTCGAAAATTATGAGGAGGCCCGTCTGCAGCACTATGTCGACGTGCTCCCCTGCCGCATATACCTCGAAAGCGATGATCCCGACGGGCTTCAAGGCATGAATCAGGAAAAATATGCCAAAGCCATGCAGGCCAGATACCCGATACAGAAAAAATACAGAGACCAGATTGAGAACAAATACCAGTGGTGCATTGCCGCTGTGCCCGGCGAGGCCTGGGCCAAAAAGCTGTTTCCGGAGCTGAGCCGGAAGCAGGCTGTGGAAAAGCTCTGGGAGGAGATTCTGCGCTGCAGCCGTGCCGAGGACGACCCTGTTGAGGCCTGGCGTGCACACAACGAAGACCTGCATTCCCGCTGCAACTATTTGAACTCGCTCGGCATAGAGTCCCTCCGCTATTACGGCGACAACGGCACCGATCTGACCGTGGGTATGATTCCGCAGGCTGTGTTCCGCGGCGGAAGCGAAAAGACACTCTGCGGGGTCAGCATCAATCCGAACATCCCGTCTGAGGAGTGCTTCATTTCCCCCATGCGCGGCCGGGCCGAAGGCGTCGTCTATGCGACGAGGCCGCTCTCCTATCAGGGGCAGCTCATTGAGGACTTCTGGATTCGTTTTGAAAACGGTGCCGCGGCCCAATGGCATGCCGAAAAGAACAACGACCTGCTCAGCCATCTCATCAATATGGACGAGGGCAGCCGCTGTCTCGGCGAATGCGCTCTGGTTCCGCACAATTCGCCTATTTCGGAATCGGGCATTCTCTTCTACAACACGCTTTTCGACGAGAACGCCGCCTGCCATCTCGCGCTCGGTATGGGGTTTGCCGACACCATACAGGATTTCGAAAAATATACGCTGGATGAATGCCGCTCCATGGGAATCAACGACTCGATGATTCACGAGGATTTTATGATAGGATACGAAGGCCTGAACATCGACGCCGTGACCGCTTCCGGAAAGACGGTTCCGGTATTCCGAAACGGCATCTGGGCATTTTAAGACATAAAAAAAGCAGTTCCGAAATCGGAACTGCTTTTTTATTGCAATTATGAAACTTACTTGAGTTCGACAGTTGCGCCGGCTGCTTCGAGCTGTGCCTTGAGAGCTTCTGCATCGTCCTTGGAAATGCCTTCCTTGATCTTTGCAGGAACGCCTTCGACAAGGCCCTTTGCCTCTGCGAGGCCGAGACCGGTGATGCCGCGAACTTCCTTGATAACGGCAATCTTGTTTGCGCCGAAGCTGGTCATGACTACGTCAAACTCAGTCTTCTCTTCTTCTGCTGCTACGGCCGGGCCTGCTGCGGGACCTGCTGCAACGGCTGCTGCGGATACGCCAAATTCATCTTCAAGGGCATGGACGAGCTCAGCAAGCTCGAGAACGGACATGGCCTTGATTTCTTCCATCATAGCGGTAACTTTATCGCTCATTGTAAAAATCCTCCAATAAAAATTTTAAATAAAAATTATTCTGCAGCGGGAGCAGGCTCAGCTGCTGCCTCTTCTGCGGGTGATGCTTCTTCAGCATCGGGGAGCTTTCCGCCCATTTTTTCCACAATCTGGCCCAGGCATACTGCAAGACCGGTAATAGGAGCTATCATAGTTCCGAGAACCTTGGAATACAGTGCTTCCTTGGACGGGAGAGCGGACATTTCTGCGATCTGGGAATCACTCAGAACCTGACCCTCCATAAAGGCAGCCTTGACATTGAAGCGATCGCCGAGCTTCTTGCTGTAATCATTGATGATACGGAAAGGAGCGATGGGATCTGCATCCGTCGTTGCCAGAGAGGTGGTGCCTTCGAGAACGGAATCCAGTTCGTTGAGATTCAGTTCGTCGAGAGCCCTTTTGATCAGAGTGTTCTTGATAACAGAGTAGTTGACGGAGTCCTTGCGCATTTCGGTACGAAGAGCGGTGTCTTCCGCAACGTTGATACCCTCGTAGTTAACGAGAATACCGGAGCTGGCACCCTTTATGCGCTCGACGAGACCGGCAACGATTGCCTGTTTCTCACTGAGAACCTTTGCATTAGGCATGTGTTTGTTTTCACCTCCGTGATTGAAATGATCGCCCGCACACAAAAAGAAAATCTTTGCATCACGAAGACGCAAAGATACAATAACAAGATAAATGTTACTGACCTCGGCGGGAATTTTACACCTTGCGGCTACCCACTGTCTTCGGCGAGCTTAAGTAATATACTATATATAAATTAAGATGTCAAGCTGATTTTTTGCAGAATTCTCGGCAGTAAAACGGCCATGACGACGGCCTGAACCGGAAGCATGACCGCAAGCTGAACGGCACGCACGCCGAGCATCGCTGTAAAGGAAGTTCCGCTCAAATAAGCTATCATGGCGCTGTTGGCGAGATAGGAAACCAGCAGCACATTGAGCGCCGCCGCCAGGCAGGCCTCTTTCCAGGTGACCTTGCGCCTGTAGAAACACAGCCCGAATATCACGCCCGTTATGGCGGCCGTCAGCGTGAACCCGGGGAAATAGGCCCCCGTCGGGAAAATCAGCGAGCCGATCAGGTCCGCCAGAGCCCCCGTGAGTGCGGCCCACCAGGGCCCGTAGAGCGTTGCCGAAAGTGCCACGGCCAGAAAGCCCAATCCGATTTTCATCACCGGCGTATTGATAGCCAGCACGCGCGTCAGCAGCACATCGGCCGCTATGAGCAGGGCGCTTACCGCGATTTTTTTGGTTGTGTTATTCTTCAATCTGTTTCTGCCTTCTTATGGCATCGCGCCAGCATTTGTGGCACATGGCCTTATAACAGTCGTTCCCGCCGAGCAGCACCTGGCCGCCCTCGGTTACGATTTTCCCTTCCCCGTCGATTCTCGCGTTTACCATAGCCTTCCGCCCGCAGGCGCAGACGGTTTTTATCTCCGTAATCGAATCTGCCAGTTCCATCAGCCGGGCCGACCCCGGGAAGAATTTCGTCTGAAAGTCCGTTCTCAAACCGAAGCAGAGCACCGGCAGGTCTTCATCGTCCACCAGCTCCCGCAGAGAGTCTATCTGCTGCGGCGTGAAGAACTGGGATTCGTCCGCAATGATCACGTCATGCCGGCCCGCCTTGCCGTATTCCTCAACAATGTTCATCTCCGGTGTGATAATCTGCGCATGAGCGCTCAGCCCGATGCGCGATTTTATGATGTCCGCCCCGTCCCGGGTGTCGGTGGCCGGCTTGATGAGCCAGACCTTCATGCCCAATTCTTCATAATTGAATCGGGTTATGAGGGCCTGTGCGGATTTTGAGGACCCCATCGCGCCGAATTTGAAATACAGCTTAGCCATTTTCGCTCTCTCCGTTGATATGCGCCTTTACCCGGTTGATTACCATTTCCAGCGCCACCTTGTTGTGCCCGCCTTCGGGAATAATGATGTCCGCATTCCGCTTACTGGGTTCGACAAACTCTTCGTGCATCGGTTTTACGGTCGTCAGATACTGGTTGATGATGCTGTCGAGGCTGCGCCCGCGGTCTCTCACGTCGCGCGTAATGCGGCGCAGAATGCGTACATCCGCATCGGTGTCCACGAATATTTTTATGTCCATCAGGTCACAGAGTTCCTTTTCGCAGAAAATCAGGATGCCCTCAACAATAATGACCTTTGCCGGCAAAACCCGGACGCTCTCTTCCGACCGGTCGTGAATCGTGTAGTCATATACGGGGCAGGTGACTTCGCGCCCTTCCCTGAGATTCTTCAGCGCCGCGACAAGCAAATCCGTGTCGAATGCATTCGGGTGGTCATAGTTCAGCTTGCAGCGTTCCTCATAGCTCATCTCGTGGTGAGCCTTGTAGTAACTGTCGTGGTGAATGACCGTAACGTCATCCCCGAAGCGCTTGGCAAGCTTTCTGGTTATTGTCGTCTTTCCGCTTCCGGTGCCACCGGCTATACCAATTATCATAATGTCATCCACTGTGGTGAACCTCCACCCTGCGTTTTTTTCATAATAGCATATTCAAACTTCTCTTTCAATGTGATATACTTTTCATATAAAATAACAAATTATCCGAAAAGGAGACCCGAAACATGCCTACTCCTCATAACGAAGCATCTATTTGCGGCATTGCCGAAACCGTCCTGATGCCCGGTGATCCGCGCCGTTCCGAATACATCGCCAAAACTTTTCTGACGGATCCCATGCTCGTCAACAACGTCCGCGGTGTGCAGGGCTACACCGGCACTTATAAAGACGTTCCCGTCACGGTCATGGCGTCCGGCATGGGCATCCCTTCCATCAGCATCTATTCCTGGGAGCTTTATTCCAAATACGATGTCAAGAACATCATCCGCGTCGGTTCCGCCGGCGGTCTGCAGGATGACGTCAAACTGAAAGACGTTGTCGCCGGTCTCGGCGCCTGCACCAACTCCCGTTATGTCGAAAACTTCGGCCTCAACGGTACTTTTGCCCCCACCTGTGACTATGCTCTTCTTACCAAGGCCGTTTCCGCCGCGAAAGAAATGAACATAGATCTCAAAGTCGGCAACCTGCTGTCTTCCGATAATTTCTATTATCCGTTTGACCAGGGCAGCGGCAGCGCGCAGTGGAAGCAGATGGGCGTCCTTGCGGTTGAAATGGAAGCTGCCGGCCTCTATACCAATGCCGCCTATTTCCACAGAGGTGCCCTGTGCCTTTGCACCATATCCGATCACCTCTTCACCACCTCCGAGGAGCTCACGCCGGAAGAGAGGCAGACGGGCTTCAACCAGATGATAGAAATCGCTCTCAATACCGCCGTCAAGGTGGAGGAAGCCAAGAATTGTAACTGAATTGTTGTTGCGTGAAACATTGAATTCTTTATAATAAAGAGTGGTGCTCATGGCACCGCTCTTTAACTATGTTTCCAAAATAATTTAACGGAGGAAAGCAAAAACATGAAAAAGATCCTTGCACTTGTTCTCGCACTTGTTATGGTATTCTCTCTGTGCGCCTGCGGTAAGTCTGCTAAGGCATCCGACAAAATCAAAGTCGGTATGGTAACAGACGTCGGCGGCGTAAACGACAAGTCTTTCAACCAGACTTCCTGGGAAGGCCTGCAGGCTCTTGCTGCTGAAGATTCTTCTTTCGAAGTAAGCTATCTCGAGTCCAAGACCGATGCTGACTACCAGACCAACATCAACACCTTCATCGATGAAGGCACCGACCTCATCATCTGCGTAGGCTACATGCTCGCAGACGCAACCAAGGAAGCTGCCACTGCCAATCCGGAGCAGAAGTTTGCCATCATTGATGACAGCTCTATCGACCTCCCGAACGTTGCCTGCCTGATGTTCGCTCAGGAGCAGGCTTCCTACCTCGTAGGTCTCGTTGCCGGTTCTGTCACCGAGAGCAAGACTGTCGGTTACATCCAGGGCATGGTTTCCGATTCCATGAACCTCTTCGGTATCGGCTACATTGCCGGCGTTAAGGCCGCATGCCCCGATGCAGAAGTTCTGCAGTACAATGCAAACAACTTTGGCGACATCCCCGGCGGCGCAGCTGCTGCTACCGACATGATCACCAAGGGCGCTGACGTTATCTACCACGCAGCCGGCGGTACCGGCATTGGTGCTATCAACACCTGTGATGAGCAGGGCGTTTGGGCCATCGGCGTTGACACCGACCAGAGCATCCTCGCTCCGGATCACGTCATCACTTCCGCTATGAAGCGCGTTGACACAGCTTCTCAGGACATCTCCAAGGCTGTTAAAGACGGTTCCTTCGCAGGCGGTGTTCACCTCTACGATCTGTCCAACGGCGGCGTTGACCTCGCTCCGACCCGCGATCACATCCCCGCAGATGTTCTCGCTGTTGTTGAAGCTGCAAAGGCTGACATCATTGCCGGCAAGCTCACCGTTCCTCAGAACGCTGCAGATGTTCCCGAGTTCACTCTCGACGACTGATATCTGATTTTTATGCACCGCTCCTCACGGAGCGGTGTTTTTTTTGTAGAAAATCGGCCTTTTCTATGATAAAATAAAATAACTGTTTTTGCGTATAATTTCCCGCTGAAAGAAGGTTGGATAAATGGCAGATTTTTATCAGATACGCAGTCCTCTTTCCCAGATAACCGAAGAGAAGATGCAGGAGTATATCAAATCTCTTTCCTCTGTTCTGGGCGAACCTCTCAACAAAGTTCCGCTCGAAACCTACCTGAATGACGATTTTGCACTTCTCTATGTTGCCTCCGGCGGCAGCGAAGGCTATTTCATCGAAGTCTTTGATTCTTTGAAAGACCGTCCCTGCTATATTCTCACCAGCGGCGACAGCAACTCTCTTGCCGCTTCCATGGAAATTCTCAGTTTCCTGCAGCAGAATGGCGGCAGAGGTGAAATCCTGCACGGTGATATTGAAGCCATCGCTTCCCGCATCAAGTCCTTAAAGGCAGCGCACGAAGCCAAGGCCTCTCTGAAAGGCAGGAATCTCGGCATCATCGGCAATCCGTCCGACTGGCTTATTGCCAGCAAGTACTCCCCCGATGCCATGATGCAAAAGCTCGGTATGGGCTTTGTCAGCATCGACATGCAGGAGTTTCTCGACGAAATCAACAAGCACAGCTACGAGCCCAATGCCTATACGGAAGAGCTCCTCTCCAAGGACTTTGACAAGGCAGAAATTGTAAAAGCGCTCGAAGTCTACGGAGCCACAAAGCGTCTTTGCGAAAAATACAGCCTCTCCGGTGTTTCCATTCGCTGCTTTGATTTGTTGGATACCGTCCGTACGACCGGTTGCCTGGCTCTGGCCATTTTGAATGCCGAAGGCATCTACGGCGGCTGCGAAGGCGATATTCCGGCTCTCCTGTCCATGGCCATTCTGGGCAGCGTATCCGGTCAGCCCTGTTTCCTCTGCAATCCCAGCCGTTTTGATACGAAGGCCGGTACCGCCGTGTTTGCCCACTGCACCATCCCTGTCAACATGCTCAGCAGTTACGAGCTGAACACGCATTTCGAATCCGGCATCGGTGTTGCCGTTCAGGGCAAATTCAGTCCTTCCGCCTGCACCGTTTTCAAGTGCGCCGGAGACCTCAGCCGCTGGCACGCCCAGGAAGGCAGCATTGAAGACCTGCCCTTCTCCGAGATGCTCTGCAGAACGCAGATTAAGGTCCGTCTCGATGATTTTTCGTATTTCCTTACCAATCCGATAAACAATCATCACATCATCTGCTGCGGCAGTTACGCCAAAGCTCTTGATGACTTCTTCAGCATACTGTAATAAAAGGGGGCGCATAATTTGTCAAAAGAACATGTAGACATGAGCACAGTCGTCATCGAAATGCGCAACATCGTCAAGAAGTTCGGTAACTTTACGGCGAACGACGGCATTAACCTGACTGTGCACAAAGGCGAAATTCATGCCATCCTCGGTGAAAACGGAGCCGGCAAATCCACACTGATGAACCAGCTCTACGGTCTTCTCAAGCCGACTTCCGGCGATATCCTTGTCAACGGGAAAAAGATTGAGATGAACAACCCGAGAGATGCCATCGATGCCGGAATTGGCATGGTGCACCAGCACTTCATGCTGATTCAGCCTTTCACCGTAACGGAGAACATCGTCCTCGGCACCGAGCCGGTTAAGGGCGTCTCTCTCGATATGGAAACGGCAAGAAAGAACGTTGTGGAGATTTCGGAACGTTACGGTCTTTCGATAGACCCCGATGCCAAGATTGAAGACATCTCCGTTGGCATGCAGCAGAGAGTCGAAATTCTCAAGGCTCTGTACAGAGGCGCCGAGATTCTGATTTTGGATGAGCCGACGTCTTCCCTCACACCGCAGGAAATCCGCGAGCTGATTGAAATCATGCACAATCTCACGGCTGACGGCAAGAGTATCATCCTCATCACCCACAAACTCAAAGAGATAAAGGAATCCGCAGACTTCTGCTCCGTCATCCGCATGGGCAAGTATATCGGCACCGTCGATGTCGACACCGTCGATGAAAACGACCTGGCCTCGATGATGGTCGGCAGAAAGGTCACCTTCGTGGTCGACAAGCCCGAGCAGGAACCCGGTGATGTGATTCTCGACGTCAAGAATCTCCACGGTGTTGACTACCGCGGAGTCGAAATACTCAAAGGCCTCAATCTGCAGGTCCGTGCCGGCGAAATCGTCGGTGTTGCCGGCATAGACGGCAACGGCCAGACCGAAATGGTGGAAATCATCACCGGTCTCCGCAAAGGAACCGAAGGCCAGATTCTGGTCAATGGCGTTGATGTTTTCAACAAGCCGCCTCACTTCGGCTTTGAAAACGGCGTCTCCTCCATCCCGGCCGACCGTCAGAAGCACGGTCTCGTGCTGGAGTTCCCGGTTGAGGACAACCTCATTCTTCAGAATTACGGCGAAGAGCCTTACGCCAAAAAGAGTCTTCTCCAGCGGGACGTCATTGCCGAGCACGCGGCCGAATCCGTCACCAAGTTTGACATCCGCCCGGCCGGCTGTGAAAAGCGTCCGGCGGGCACGCTCTCCGGCGGTAACCAGCAGAAGGTCATTATCGCCCGCGAGGTTCAGAACAACAAGGACCTCCTGATTGCCGTCAACCCGACCCGCGGTCTGGACGTCGGTGCTATAGAATACGTCCACAAGTTTATTGTCGAGCAGCGGAACAAGGGAAAGGCCGTTCTCCTCGTCTCGTTCGAACTGGACGAAATCATGAGCCTTTCCGATAAAATCGATGTAATCTTTGACGGGCAGATTGTCAAATCTATCCCCGGCAAGGGTGCCAACGAAAACGATCTCGGCTTGCTGATGGCAGGAGGTGACGTATCATGAAGCAAAAAAGCTCTGTTCTCGATTACATAGCCGAAAACCGTTTCATCCACATTCTTCTTTCCATTCTTCTCGGCTTTATCGTGGGTGCCGTGTTCCTTTTGATTATGGGCATTCCCGTCGGTGATGCCTACGGCAAGCTGATTTCCAGCGTTACCAGCCTGAAGGGCTTCTCCTATGTTATCGTCTACGCGATACCCTACATCGTGGCCGGCCTTTCCGTGGCCTTCTCCTTTAAAACCGGTGTGTTCAACATCGGTGCCGAAGGTCAGTTTGTTGTCGGCTCCATGGCGGCCTGCATCGTCGGCGTATGCTTCGGCAATCTGCCGAGCATCGTCCTCATTCCTCTGTGCTTCCTGGCTGCCATTCTGGCCGGGGCTCTCTGGGGTGTCATCGTCGCTTTCCTGAAAACCAAATGGGGCATCAACGAAGTTCTCTCGATGATCATGTTCAACTGGATAGCTTTTTATCTCAGTAACTTCATTGCGACCCGTCCGTTCATCCACAGTGACGGTACCGCAGAGGCCACCAAGAACATCTCTGAGAATGCACAGACGCTGTTCTCTCAGGATTTCATCAAAAATCTCGGCCTCTGCCCGACGGCGAACTGGGGCATCTTCGTTGCCATCGTTGTCATGTTCATCGTATGGTACATTATTGAAAAGACCACCCTCGGTTATGAACTCAAGGCGGTCGGCTTCAATAAATTTGCTGCCGAATACGGCGGCATCAATGTCAACCGCTCCATCCTTACGGCTCTCGCCATTTCCGGTGCTCTCGGCGGTCTTGCCGGTGCCCTGCAGCTTATGGGCATGGGCAGCCGCATCAGTATCTTCTCCTCCCAGGAGGGCTTCGGTTTTGCAGGCATCGTTGTGGCCCTTATCGGTTGCTCCAATCCCTTCGGCGTTCTGGCTGCCGGTGTCTTCTACGGTGCGCTGATGTATGGCGGCAGCAAGCTGAATCTCGTCGGAGCTCCGACGCAGCTGATTAACGTTATTGTCGGAACCGTTGTTTTCTTTATTGCCATATCCGTTATCTTTGAAAATATCAACAAGAGAAAAAGCCGCAGCACGGCAAATGCCGTCAACAAGGTTACGAAAGAAGGAGGTGCCGCTAAATGAACGGATTTATCAGCGAACTTGGTGTCATTCTTTATGCCACGCTTATCTATACCCCCGCTCTGCTGTATGCAGCCCTCGGCTCCTGCTTCTCGGAAGTCTCCGGTGTTATTAACATCGGTGTTGAGGGCATGATGACGGCCGGCGCCTTTGCCGGTACCTGTATTGCCTACTTCACAGGGAGTCCTCTCATAGGCTTTATCTGCGGCGGTCTGGCAGGTCTCCTCTTCGGTGCCCTGCACGCCTATGCCACCGTCAATCTCGGTGCCGACCAGACGATTGCCGGTACGGCCATCAACATGCTTGGCCCCGGCATCTCGATTATGATAGCCAAAGTCCTGTTTAATTCTACCGACACGATACCCCTCACGCTCGAGCAGAAGATTCCGAAACTCTTTGCCGGCAGCTTTGACACATCCACTGTCTTCGGCCGTTTCCTGGACAATGTATTTTCGACCTATATTTCCACTTACCTGGTCTTCATCCTGGTCATCGTTGTCTGGTTCATCTTCTATAAGACGAGATTCGGTCTCCGTCTCAGAGCCTGCGGCGAACACCCCCAGGCATGTGAAACTCTTGGTATCAACGTGCTGGCCACACGCTTCGGCTGTGTCTGCATCTCCGGTTTCCTGGCCGGTCTCGGTGGTGCCACGATGACGATGGCCGTCTCCAATCAGTTCCGGCCCATCTCTATCGTCGGTCAGGGCTTCATTGCCATCTCCGCCGTCATCTTCGGTAAGTTCAAGCCGCAGGGCGCTCTCATCGGATGCCTGCTGTTCGGCTTCTGCTCCGGACTCAAGGTTATTCTCGGCGGCAGTTCCGGAGTATCAATGCATTTGATTTCTATGATTCCTTATGTGGTCACGGTCATCGTGCTGATTCTGTTTGTCGGCAAGTCCCGTGTTCCTGCCGCCAACGGCAAGCCCTACATCAAGGCAAAATAAGCTTGATAGCCATAGCAGAAGAAGGAAGAGCTTCCCGCTCTTCCTTCTTTTATGTTATACTGTTTTCATGGCTCAGGAATACACTCATATAAAAAGGAATTTCGGTCCTGTTTATGATTCGAATTCCGGAATACTCATTCTCGGCAGTTTCCCGTCCGTAAAATCCAGGGAAGCCGCCTTTTATTACGGCCACCCGCAGAACCGCTTCTGGCCGCTTCTCGCTGCACTCCTGAGCAGCGAAGTGCCCGCCTCCAAAGAAGAGAAAACCGTTTTTCTGCTGGAACACCGCATTGCTCTCTGGGACACCATCGAGGAGTGTGACATCATCGGTTCAAGCGACAGCAGCATAAAGAACGTTGTCCCGGTTGAAATCAACCGCATTCTTTCCTGCGCCGACATCCGGCAGATCTACTGCAACGGAGCCGCTTCGTACAAGCTCTTTATGAAGTACCTGGAACCGCTTTGCGGAAGGACTCCCGTCCGTCTGCCCTCTACCAGCCCGGCCAATGCCGCCTGTTCGTTTGATAATCTATATAAAGAATGGAAGCAGATTCTCGCGTAATCTGCTTCCATTCTTTATTATCTTGTCTCCTGCAGGCGGATGATTTCCTTATACCAGTCGACCCCCAGCGGGAGAGTTCCGCAGTCCACATACTCGTCGATGCCGTGCATCGCCTCCATCACGGCCGGCGACATGTTAATCGGCGAGAACCGGACGCAGCTGTCGCATACTTCTCCGAAGAAGCGTGAATCGGTTCCGCCCGTTACGACATAAGGCATAATCCCTATTCCCGGGAAAATGCTGCTGATGGCCTTCTTCGTCAGCGCAAAGGCCTCTCCTTCCAGATTCAGGGGCTTTGAAGGGCCGTTGGCGCGCAGCACCTCGGTTTCGATGTCGTACTTCTTTGCAAGCTTCTCCATCAAAGCGTTGGATTCTTCCATTCCCTGGTGCGGTATGTAGCGCAGATTGGCCGTAACCCAGGCTTCCTGCGGAATGACATTGTACCCGTCCGATCCCTTCTGCATTGTAAAGGCCGCCGTTGTCTGCAGCATGGCAGCCGCCTCTCTGGAAAGCGACGGCAGGAGTTTGGCAACCAGCGGTTTGAAAAGCCACAGGTTGTACATCACCATCTTCAGCGGGAAATTCGTGCAATAGGGTGCGAGATTCTTAAACATGCTCTCCACTGCCGGTGAAAACTGTACCTTGAAAGGATTGTGCTTTTCGACTTCCGCTTCGAATTTTGCCAGCCGCACAATCGGCGTATTCTTCGGCGGTGTGCTGGAGTGCCCGCCCCGGGACCTGGCTGTGAACTTCAGGTCTCCGTAGCCTTTTTCAAAAATTCCTATGGCAGCATAGTTGCCTTTCACGCCGACGACCGGGTCTTCCACGATGCCGCCGCCCTCGTCACAGAGCATAAAGAGCTTTATGCCGCGCTCTTTGAACCAGTTTGCCATCTTGGGGGCCCCGTCTCCGCCGATTTCCTCCGTGCAGCTCGAACCGAGATATACGTCGCACTCCGGCGTATAGCCCTCTCTCAGCAGTTCCTCGGCGGCCTGATAAAAGCACAGAACACCTTCCTTGATGTCTCCGGCTCCCCGGCCCCACACTTTGCCGTCGGCAATCGTGCCGGAAAACGGCGGATATTTCCACACGCCTTCCGCCGGTACGACGTCCTGGTGAGAAATGAGGATGATAGGTGCCAGGTCCGGGTTTCTTCCCTTCCAGTGCATCATCAGATTCCCGTCAATCTCTATTTTCTCCAGCTTTTCAAAAACCGTCGGGAAGAGTTCTTCCAGCACTTTATGGAAGCCCCGGAACTTCTCCACCTCCGGGTTGTCCGTGTGGGAAACGGTTTCGTACTGTATCATCTTCGAGAGCTTTCCGGAATAATCCGCAATACGCTCTTCCTCGTCCGAAAGCGAGAAGAAGGTCTCCTTCTTTTCGAGCCGCAGCGTCCTGACAACGGCAACGAGCAGCAGAACCAGGATGATTCCGATTAACGTAAGCACAATTTTCATGGTTATCTCCTTTGATTGATTATTATTAATTATATTGAAAATATCCTCAAAAGGAAATACAATAATTGCAACTTTTTGCAAAGGGAGAACCTCATGAAAGAAAAAAGCATGATAAGCTTTAAGGAGAAGCTCGGCTTTCTCACTTTTTCCACCTCCAACAATATCATCTTCAATTTCAAAAGCCTTTACTATCTCATCTTCCTGACCAACGTGCTTAAGATACCCGTCCTCACGGCCGGTACGATACTCACGCTCGGCACGATCTGGGATGCCATCAATGACCCTCTGATAGGTCTCTGGAGTGCCAACCACACTTTCAAAAACGGAGAGAAAATCCGTCCTCTCGCGCTCTGGTGCGCCGTCCCCTGGGCCGTTTCCATTGTTCTGCTGTTCTGCGACTTCAATACGCCGCAGGCCGTCACGGTTATTCTCTGCCTGGTCATTTACTTTGTCTTCGAGGCACTCTATACCTTCCTCAGCATTCCGTATAATTCCATGGGCTCTCTTGCCACCGGTCTCGACGGCGATAGAAAATCCATCAATGCCTTCCGTTCTCTCGGCGCCTGCGTCGGCAGCGGCATCGGTTCCGTCGCCGTTACGCCCCTTGTCAAGCTCTTCGGCGGTCTTCAGGGCGACAACGCCATCATAGGCAAGGGCGACGCCCGTGCCCTTTTCCTCTCCGCCTGCGTGATGGGCGTGCTCTGTGTCCTCGGCTGCTTTGCCCACTACTTCACGACCAAGGAGCGCATTAAGCAGACTTCCGACGACAATGAAAAGATTTCTATGCTTCAGGCTTATAAAATGCTCTTCAAGTGCAAGTCCTGGGTTTACAACATGCTCTATATCATCTGCTACGGTATCGTCAGTGCCTTGATTATGGGCTCCATCAACTATTATGCGGCCTACATTCTCGGCTCCAGCGCCGCAGCGACGCCTATCCTGGCCGTCTATCTCGTCATGGCTATTCTGTTCTCAATCCTCACACCGGCCATCGACAGCAAAATCGGCAGAAAGCGCACCATGATAGCCGGCGGAATCATTCAGATTCTCGGCGAGATTCCTTTCATTCTCAACCCCTATTCGCCCGTCACCATCTATATCAATGCCGCCTTCATCGGCATCGGCCTGACGATGACCTTTGTCATGTTCAACACCAACCGCAACAACATTGCGGATATCGTTGAGTGGCAGAGCGGCCGCCGCATCGATTCTATGGTTGCCGCCGGCGACAATCTGGCCAGCAAGTTGGCCGAGGCGGGCGCCGTTCAGCTCATGGCCATTGCTCTTGCCAGCGCCGGTTTTGACGAGTCTCTTCTTCTCAACCAGACGCCGGCGACCCTCGGCACCATCTGTGCTCTGCTCGGCTGGGTGCCCTGTCTCATCAACATTGCCATGCTCGTTGTCCTTTTCCTGATGGACATCGACAAAGAGTATGCCGATTCCAAACCTGCGGAGGCATAATTTACATTCTGTCTGCATTTTCCCGCGGCGATATGATACTATATATGCAACCCCTACATTAATAATTATAAGGAGATTCATTATGGCAGTATTCAAAGAAACCCTCGGTAAGGACTTTATCGAAAAATACGACGGTGTGGAACTCTTCAAGCAGTACACGCCGAAGGTAGCAAAGCTCCCGAAGCTGGCCTACAAGCCCTATTATAACAAAAAGGCCGGTGAGGTCCTCGAAACCTGCATCAAGCTTGGCAGATGCACCAGAGAAGAGGGCGAAGCCCTTGAAAAGGCTTTCAACGAAAAATACGCAAACGCATAATCCAAAAGCTCCCCTCCGAGGGAGCTTTTATTAAATTCCTTTATAGAATTTCCCTTTACTTTGCTTTTGAAGAAAAGTATAATTTTAATATTCTGGAATTAACAATCATTGCAGGGGGGTGCGTTCCGTGTTATTGGAAAAATTCAACCGGCTTGTAGCATACGGCGGCGTGGAAGCTTCCGCATACGATAAGGTCACCGGCGAAATCCAGAAGAGCAACCGTTTCCTCGTCACCTGGTTTTCTCTGCTGGCTTATATTGTCCTCGCTATTATGGTCATCGTATCTGTTTTTGTTCCTTCCTTCCATAATTATCTGCCGCTCTATGCCTCCTGCTTTGCGGCCTGTCTTGCCATCTGGCTGGTAGCCAAATTCCCCGGCAAGGAAAACAACGCCGTCATGCTGGCTGACATGTATGTTTTTGCCGCTCTCCTGCTGCTTCTCGGCATCGTTCTCGGAACCGTGCTCGGGCCGAAGGAGATCTCGGCAACCTACATCGCCTTTCTTCTGGCCGTCCCCCAGCTGTTTACCGACAAGCCCTACAGAATGTACATCCTTATAGTGGCATCGGTTGTTCTCTTTATTATCATGTGTCTGACGGTTAAGGATTCTTCCACCTGGAATTCGGACATCACCAATGCCGTTCTTTTTGGCTTCATCAGCCTTATTCTCTGCACCTATTCCATCAGCAACCGGATACATCGCTACTGCCTCCAGGAAGAAATCCGCTTTATGGCGGAGAACGACCAGCTCACAGGTCTCCGCAACCGCTACTGCTACGAAGTTTCTCTTGAGAAGGCTTCGATTCTGGAATCCGCCGGCATCTACTGTGTATATGTGGACGTCAACGGTCTTCACGAACTGAACGACACGAAAGGCCACGATGCGGGTGACCGCATGCTCCAGTATGTCGGCTCGGTTATGCAAAATCTCTTTGGTGAAGAGGATACCTACCGCATCGGCGGTGACGAGTTCGTTGCCATTGGTCTCAATAAGTCCAAAGAAGAAATCGAAAATCTGGTTGCCACCATGAAGACGGCCGTTGAATCGGCCGGTTATCACATTGCAACGGGCATCAGCTTCCGTGAAAAGAAGGGCATCGCTATGAATACCTTCGTCAACGAAGCCGAGCAGGCCATGTATGCCGACAAGGCAGCCTATTATGAGAGAAACGGCATCGACAGACGCCGTGCAAGATAATCCGATTGAATGAAATGCTCTCACCCCAAATGTTGAAAAGCGTTTGGGGTGAACTGTCGTATAGAAAGCAGAGGACTCGAAATGTTTGATAAAAATGCCATAGAGCAGGTTATTATGGCGGCCAGGCGCCTGGAGCAGAAGGGTTTTGTCGACGCCGGCGCCGGGAACGTATCCGTCAAGAGCGGGGACTATATCTATATCACGCCGAGCGGAACCAACAAGGCCTTCCTTACCGAGGAAATGATAGCCGTAATCGATAAGGACATGAACCAGGTCGGCGGCACGATAAAGGCCTCCAGCGAGATGCGTCTCCACTATCTGCTGTACTACAAGCTCGGGAAGGACGTCGGTTCTGTTGTGCACTGCCATTCGCCTTATCTCACGGCCCACGCCATCACCTATACGCCGGTTGCATGCTACAGCTATTCCGAGGCCATCGCCCTCTTCGATACCATTGAGGTCTGCCCCTTTGCAAGACCGGGCACGGACGGTGTGGCTCTGGAGGCTATCCCCTATTTTGAGCGGAACAACATCGTTCTTCTCGGCAACCACGGTCCGGTTTCCGTCGGCAGAAACGTCATCGAAGCCATGAACACAATGGAAAGCGCCGAGGCCTGTGCCAAGGTGATTGCCAAGGCAAACGCCATCGGTGAAGGGAAGCGTATCCCGCAGGCGGATATCGACCATCTGCAGGAATTTCACAAAAGCCTTATCCTATAATAAAATCTCCCGTGAGTCGTCACGGGAGATTTTTTCATTATTTTTTCAGAAAACTGATAAAAGCCACGGTTATAAGCCCGCAGTCTATGATGGTTGCGCCGATAAGCACAGCGAGGGCTCCTCCGGAAATAATCATGTCCTGTCCTCCTTCAAATCCAGCCGAGAAATGCACAGATGACAATCAGCAGTGCATCAAACCCGAGTATGCCGCCTACAATCGCAGCGGACTGTTTGACGGTCGGTCTGTCATGAACAAAGAATGCCGTTGAGAAGAACGGCAGATAGCCGATGAGCCAGAGCACCCAGGGGCAGCTTCTCTGCCAGAATGCCCACTCCCACGTGAGAACGCCGCAGTAGTTGAGGAAGCATTCAATGATAACGGCCAGTGTGGTCAGTACGATGCAATAGAATATCCGGTTGTTGATACCGAGTATCTTTCCCTTCGGGTCCTCCGGCAGCATCAGACAGACGGTAATTCCCATAATAAGGAACATGAAGGATATTTCGATGTTGTATCCTATCATCAGCAGCCAGGCGGAATTGCCCACGCCGACGGGTGTACCCCAGACCGGTGCATAACCGCTGATAAAGCAGATCATCGAGTTCCATATTTCGTTGAAAATGTCTACGCCCCAGAGTGCAAAGCCCGCGAGGACCACTTTGTAGTGTTTTTCGCTGAGTTCCTTGGTTACGATATACATCACAATCAGCAGCAGCGGCACCAGATACCAGTGCATCGTCTGCGTCGGGTCACGCAGAACCGTCAGCGCCGATTGGGTGTATTCGGAGTATCCTGCCATAAAATCCCCTCCTGTTGTACAAAAGATGATTCAATTATACTCTGCCGGCCAAAAAGTTTGCAATAATTTAATTGCAATGCCGGGTACTTGCATGCTGAATTTGACATCCACACATAAATATGATATAAAATTACGTGTGATTGTCTGTTCGGAGGAGGGTGCCAATGTTTGAAGAGAATAGAAAATGGATTTTAAACAACTCAAACAATGGTGTTATTACATCCAAAGAAGTAACAGAGCACGGAATACACAGAAGTGTTTTGAGCGAGATGGTAAAGACCGGCGAATTGATACAATGCTCGCGCGGTATTTATATGCTTGCCAATGAGTGGGAAGATGAGTTCTATCTTCTTCAGCAAAAATATAAAAAAGGCATTTTTTCTCATGCTACAGCGCTGTATCTGTTAGGTTATTCGGAACAGGTACCTCTCCGCTTTCACATGACATTTCCGACAAGTTACAATTCCGCATCTTTGAAGCAGGCAAATGTTATAGTCACCAGAGTAAATGAACGCAATTATACGCTCGGAATTACAACCGCAGATACTCCCGCCGGAAACACGGTTCAAATATATGATCTGGAACGGAGCCTCTGCGATATGCTGCGAGGAACCGCAGAGGATGTTCAGGTCGTTCAGTATGCCATGAAGAAATATGCCGCGTCGAAGCAACGTGACATCAACAAGCTGACGCGCTATGCAAAGCAGCTTCGGGTTGAACCGAAGGTAAGAAAATATATGGAGGTGCTGTTGTGATGAACGATATGAGCCTGAAGGCAAAAATACAAAATATCTTATCAAGGCAATTTAGGAGCGTACAGGTATGACCAAGATATTATTTGTCTGCCATGGAAACATTTGCCGTAGTCCAAAAAGCCCAGATATCATTAGCTTTTCCGCAATTAGTTTCTTAGTTTTACCACCTTTTTACCACTAATAAAAAAATGAGACCTGCCATCTATTAGAAAAACAGTCGTTATCTTTAACGGCTGTTTTTAATAGGTATTACTTATTTATCAAACATGTGTAAAAAGAGGAAACTGCCACAAATAACCAAACTCTTCGATAATGGCCCAGTTCCATAAGGAAGGTAGATTGGCTTCGTGGTCAGTATAGTTGTACATATGTTTCACCTCTGCAACAGCCTAAAGAGACTCTAATAATTCTTTTATCTTTTCTTTATTCTCCTTATTCGATAACAAGGTAATAACTGACCAAATAAGTACAAAAGCAACTGACAGTATCCAATGGCCAATTATTGATGCAAAAATCATTAAAAAAACATCAAATACGATATGCTTTATATCGTATCTATAGAAGCCTTCTACTACAATCTTATTGTCTTTCTCTTTAATCTTTCCTGAAAAAAATACTCTTGGATACGATCCGGTTCCACCGCTTAACCAACATACCCACAAGTCATGCTCATAAAGGTTTCCAATATACTTGTCATCCCAAGGGGCACAAAATGGAATGCTTGTTGTTTTCTGTGTGATTTCAACGCATCCTTCAAATTTTTTCTTGAAAAGAATATAATCGGTCGAAACCGGCTCAAAGCAAAAAGATTTCATATATTATCTCCGAATCGTAGAACCTTGCACGCGAGAAAATCATACCCGTGGCGGCATTGTAGTACTTCCCATTTTACCAGATTGGGCGCGCATAAATTACCAATAGTGCACTGTCTTATGCTATTTCTTTGGCCGATTAGAAATTGAAAAAGAAGAAACCCCTATTATTAAAGCAACCATTACTGAAATAAACCATATAATCACGCTTATAAGTTCTAATCCAAACAAGTGAAAAATTGCAAATAGGAAAAAGCCAATACCCACAAGCATGAAACATATGCCGAGACGCTTGCTGATTATTGTTTCAACTTCTTTAGGCAGATTGCTTTTATAATTCCAAGGGCCGGAGAACCAGTCGCTTTTTTTGTACCAAGGCCCTGTGACATAATAATATTTATTATACTTTTTTATTCTGTAACCCATAATAAAGAAAACACTGCCAAGAATAAACGGTATGATAATGAAAGCGTACTTTTCCATTTAATCGCCTGCTTTCCTAAGTTATTAACTCGTAAAAGATAATTAATAATAGCATAGAGCCGGGAGAAAATCCATTTATGAGAAAGCTGTTCTGGTTTTATTGTTTTTCTTGCGCACTCTTCCCGCATAAACTATACTTGTTGTATCCGGAGGGTGAAATGAAAGAATATTCATACACAAGCGAATTATCTGCCAACAGAATAAAGGCAATAATAATGAATGCAGCCAAACCTGCAGATTTTGGTTGGCAATATAATTCTGCCGGACTGTACTATTCGTTTCCCGATGACACACACTTTTTCATGACCTATAAAAGGGGCCTTCGTAGTTATAGGGATACGTCCGGGTTTTATGGAGAATTAATACAAACAGACACCGGGACAGAGATACGCGGGGAATTCAGATATGAAATGGCAAAC
>JAZUEY010000076.1:0-15769 GCA_045640405.1 Candidatus Limivicinus sp. | reverse complement strand
AGAAGATGGCGCCCACGCCCGGGCAGTTCGCTGCCTCGGCCAGGGCGTTTTCATAGGCGCGCCGGTTGTTCAGCTTTGTGAGGATGTCCGTGGTGGACATTTCAAACATGATGCGTTCGCGCATCTGGCCGAGTTTGATCTCGTCTCTCTGCAGCATGATGTAGACGACAACGAGCGCCAGCGTGACGGCCGGGAAAGCGTAGGAGAATTCCGGGACCACCGCGTTGATGGCCGCAGCGATGCACGGGAAGATAATGTACGGCAGCGTTGCGGTGATGTCATGCCGCGTCAGGGCCTTCCGGTATGTGAAAAACACAAGCAGGCTGAGCAGCATCGCCACGATGTTCATGATGATGTAGGCCGTATACCAGGGCCCGTCGGCATAGACGCCGTTTTCATAGCTGTACAGCTTTCCGTTTGCACTCGTCACGATGACAAAGACGAGGGCGGCAAAGGTGAACGCCATGTAGATATATTCGAAGAGATGGGTTATTTCCTGCCGCTCGCGGATGTAGGCGGTGAGATAGACGATGAATTCGCAGATGAGGACGAAGGACATCCCTATGGCCAGCGTGGTGACAATATAAAGCAGCGGCAGGAGACGGATGTTGCCGTCCAGTATCCACGACAGCGCGTCGGCCGCGAGCGCCACGATGCAGGAGACCAGCATCAGAACGAAGAGCCTGTCCCGTCGCGTTTTCCCTTCTTCTCTTTTCTCGAAAACACAGAAGCAGAGCAGAATGCCGCACACGAGAATCGACATGATCTCCACCGCCGTGATTGCATAAACGAAATGATTCATCAAACCCCTCGATTATTCGTTAACTCCGAATGGTTTATTGATTAATTATATGATTGTCTTGCTCGTTTTTCAATTATTAAAATCGAAACCGGAGGTGGCTCTCGCCCCTCCGGTTTCTACCTCAATCATTCGTCATTCTTCATTCATCATTCGTCACTGCGCAGCGCCGCGCCTCTTCGCCTTCTTCAAAATCAGCGGCGATGCGCTGATGAACAATCCCGCCACCAGCATCGTCACGTAGGCCCAGGTCATGTCCGTGTCCGCCGTCAGCGGCGCATCGTAAACGGAACGGTAATAGAGGTTCTTATATATGTAGTCATTGGCGCCCGGTCCGTAGAACACCTTCACGGTCATCGTGGTCGTCTGCCGGCCGAATGTCGTGTACAGGGCGGAGTACGGAATCGCCATCGCTCCGTTGGCCCCTCTTATCAGGTTCTTTGTAAAGTCGTATTCCTTATTGCCCGCCTGTATTGTCACCCGTACCGGGTTGGCAATGTTGGTGCTGAATTCCAGATTGTACTGGGGATTCCTGTCGTAGTACCAGATGAGCTTTCCGGTCGGCGCCGTGAACTTATAGTCACTGATAACGACTACGGAGACCATTTTGCTCTGTCCGCCGCAGGAGGCGGTAATTGCCGCGCTGCCCGCGCCGGTCGCCTCTATGTAGGCCCCCGTCCCGTGCGGCTCTATCGCGGTTACTTTAGCCACATTCTCGTTGCTGGACGTCCAGCGGATGTCATTGTTGTTGTCTGCGGTCCACTCCGGCGTTACACTGGCCCGGAAGCGCACCACTTCGCCCACACTGCCGAGAGAGTACAGTTCCGCCGCCGGGTCATAGATGTCTATACCCGCTGCACCGGTCACGGTAACCGTGCAACTGGTCTCGTTATTGTTGCTGTCCTTCACCTTGACAATCGAAGTGCCGACCTTGTCGCCCGTTACCTTGCAGTTCTTGCCGTCCTTGGTGAGGGAGACGTTGTCATTGTCTTTTGTCCAGCCCTCGGTGCCCACGGTCGCCGACGCCGGGTCGGTCGTCGCCACTAAAGTGAACGAACCGTCCAGAGGAATCGACAGGGTGGTCTTGTTCAGGGAGATAGAGGTAGCCGGAGCGTCGGTGACAGATACTGAGCAGCTTGCTGTGTTTCCGTTACTGTCCGTTACTGTTATTGTTGCCGTGCCGGCTTTCTCTGCCTTCACGCTACATTCTTTCCCGTTCTTCGTTAAGGTAACCTTGTCGGCATCAGCCGTCGGTACCGTCCAGTCGGCAATCGTTGCCTCAGTTGGAATTGTTGTCGCCGTCAAGGTTGATGTCTGTCCGACTGCAAGGCTTATTGTACTTTTGTCTAAAGATAAGCCATTCGGGACATATAGTTTAACGTATTTTTTATTTCTGTAGGAATCGGAGTTTTCTGGGTCTTCTATTTCGAGAGCATGGTCTGCGTCATCTCCACCGATTGCTTTCGCATTCTCTTCAACATTTAGTATTACCGGAAAAGCTACAGCATTTCCGCTTGGATTTATTGCTTCTATTATTCCGTCTTTGAAACTTAAATAACGGGCATATACAGTTGCTGTTCCAGCGTCGACGCTCGCCCTTACAGTACCACTATTTTCAAATGTAGTGGCAAAGACAGCCGTTGTTTTGAAAGTATCCTCTCCTCCGGTTACCGTTGCCTGCACAGCTGCACCTTTAGATATATCTAGGTACTCTGCCTGAACTGCGTTATATATATCTGTATCCGTGCTTTTTTCTATGGACGCCTTTAGAGTTACCCCGCTGTCAATTTTTAAATTAGAAGCATTAACTGCACATATATGCCTACTGAGCGAGCTACTTGGCCCAGTTGTTGATATTTCAAATGTAGTAGGAATCGACCCGCTTCTTTTAAATTGCAAAGAACCTGCTGTGTTCACCGCCGCTACAGATTCTCCTGGGTTTGCCGCACTAGGATTAGCTAGCAAAATTGAAACCTTTCTTCCATTGGATACAAGCACATCTTCCGAAGATATAGACGTTATTGTCGTACCATCTGGAATAATAAGCAGTCCGTTGCCAATTGCAGAATCCTGATTCGGATCAAACTCGATGGTTACCGGATAATCGACACATTTTTTTATGCACAGGCCATTGGGCATGCTCACCGCCGGCTTAACAGTCAAACCTTCAATGCTATTTCTTACCTCGAACCAACTGACAGGTGAAACTGCAAATGAAAGAGTAACATTGGAGTCACCAGCTATAGATATTTCAGTAATATTTTGATTATAAATGGTAATCTCACCATTTGTGAACGTCCAAGTTTCTGCCCCCGATTCCACAATAGTGCTTCCTGCTTTTACTTCAATAGTATTACCTGCAAAAGCTACCGGAAGCAGTGCAAACATCATTACAAAGACCAATATAATTGAAAGAGCTTTTTTCATTTCAACGCTCCTTTGTTGACTATAAAAGGGTTTACATAAATTTTATTTATAATATCATAGCTTTCATGCTATTGCAATATTTGTAACCGAAAAAGATGCACTTCTCCACCCTCTTTTGTATGTCCCTCTCTGCTTCCCTCTATATCTTGTGTCAATGTTTTTCTTTGTTAAAATTATTATTTCTTCTGTTGTTGGCAGGGGGAACGGGCTTTGGTATCATAGGCGCACGATGAACGAACTGTGGAATGAAATCTTAAAACAGTTATCAGTCGCACTCAGTGAAACCGCCGTTTCGACCTGGTTCGCAGAGTGCGAATTTGTTGCGTTCGAGGACGAAAGGCTTGTCATCTGCGCCGGGAGCGAGTTCCGGAAAGACGTGATTGAGAAGCGCTTTGCTTCCACGATATGCGGCATTGCCTCTTCTCTCCTGGCAGGAGACATTCAGCTCACGGTTCTTTCCGATGCCGAGGAGGCTCAGGCCTATCTCGGGCGGAAGCAGTTCAACGGCGGCAGCGAGTTCCTTCGTATGAAGGACTTCACGTTTGACAATTTCGTGCAGGGTGAAGAGAACCGCTGGGCCTGCGGCATTTCCCGGAAGGTCTCCGAGGAGCCGGGCAACGGCCTCTACAACCCCGTGTTCATCTATTCCGGTTCCGGTCTCGGCAAGACTCACCTTTTGTATTCCATCGGCCAGGCCATAAAGGAAAATTATCCCGAAAAGAACATCGTCTTTGCCAAGGGGGATGATTTCCTGAACCGCATGATTCAGGCCATCCGCGAAGGCGAAGGGAAACAGTTCCGCGATGAATTCCGCACGGCAGATGTCCTGCTCATCGACGACGTACACGTTCTGGCCGGCAAGCGGGCCACGCAGGAGGAGTTCTTCAACACCTTCAACGCCGTGTACGAGGCGGGCCACCAGATTGTGGTAACCTGCGACCGGCCGCCGAAAGAGCTTTCCGACCTGGAAGAGAGGCTCCGCACGCGCTTCGAGAGCGGCATCCTCTGCGAAATATCCCGGCCGGGCCTGCAGCTCCGGAAGGACATTGTCGCCTTCAAGGCGGCACAGGCGGGGCTCGAGCTCAGCGAAACCGATGTTGACTTCATAGCCGGCAGGCTGACCTGCAATGTGCGCCAGCTCGAAGGGGCCATCAAGAACCTCGTGGCCTATCAGGGAATCATGGGCAAAATCGGCGGCGAAGCGCTGATTCGCACGGTGGAGAACATGTGCCAGACGGAAGACAGGCGCATTACGCCGGAGCTTGTTCTGCGGGAAACCGCCCGGTACTACTCCGTCACGGTGGATGACATCAAGAGCGACAGCCGCGTCCGGAAATACGTCAACGCCCGAAAGATGGCGATGTACGTTCTGCGCGAGAAGCTGGACATGACCTTTGAGGACATCGGCACGCTCTGCGGCAACCGCGACCACGCAACGGTTATCAACAATTTCAAACAAGTTTTCAACAACAAATCATCAGCCGAAGTGCGGGAAGCGCTGAGGGTGATATACATGAACATCGGAGATAAGCCCTGAGCTCATCTCCGATGTTCATGTTTTAGGTAATAACGAATAATGAATGGATAATGATTGTAGTGCGCTTCGCTGCGCTCAGCGATTTCAAAACGAAATGCGGAGCATTTCTACCAAAATTATTACCCCTTACCCATTAGTCCTTAGTCAATAAAAGTATCCCCACCACCAGCATCACCGGGAAGCCGATGCCGGCGAGGATGCCCGCGTGCAGGTTGTTGCCGTAACTCTGGGAAACGCTGCCCACGATGGCGGGACCGACCGAACAGCCGAGGTCTCCCGCCAGCGCCAGCAGGGCGAACATGGCGGTGCCTCCCTTCGGCAGGACGCGGGCAGCCGTGCTGATGGTACCCGGCCACATCAGGGCCACCGTGAAGCCGCAGGCAGCGCAGCCAATGAGCCCCAGCACGGGGTTTTTCGAAAGCCCGGCCAGCAGATAGCAGACAACGCAGAGCAGGCCCGAAACGGTCAGACAGGCCGTGAGGTCGATTTTCTCCCCGAAGCGGCCGTAGAGCGTACGGACGATGCCCATGCAGGCCGCAAAGCCGCAGGGCCCCGCCAGGTCTCCGACCGACTTGGACACATGAAGGGCCGATTCCGCGAAGGCGGAAGCCCACTGGGATATGGAGAGCTCGGAAGCCCCGGCGCAGGTCATTAGCAGCACCAGCACCCAGAACAGCTTGTTGCGGAAAAGCTCCTTTATCGGCAGGGTCTCCCCGTCTGCCACCAGTTTCTCTATGGGGCAGGTTGCGAAATTATAGATGTTGATAAGCGGGATCAGCGCCCAGAGCAGGGCCAGGATTCTCCAGCGTTCGATGCCGAAAACGGCAAAAAACAACGTGGAGCCCAGAATGACGGCCACGCTGCCCCAGCAGTAAAAGGAGTGGAGCAGGCTCATCGCCGCTTCCTTGTTCTCCGAAGGGCAGGCTTCCACAATCGGGCTGGCCACGACCTCCGTCAAACCGCTGCCGACGGCATAGATGACGGCGCTGAGGAGAATGCCCGCCAGTGGGGAGGGCATGACGTCCGGGAGGAAGGCGAGGCCGGCAAGGCCGATGACCGAGGTAATCTCCGCGGCAAGGATGCTCGGCCGGTAGCCGATGGCGTCCACGGCCTTGGCGCACAGCAGGTCCACGAGAAGCTGGGTCAGGAAAAAGACCGTGGAAATCATGGCCAGCTCCAGGAAGGAGATGCCGTAGGTGCTGTGGAACATCATGTACAGCAGGGGCGCGAAATTGCAGCATATTGCCTGGGTGACGAAGCCCAGATAACACGCCAGATAAGTTCTTTTGTAATTCTTTTCGGTTTTCATATAGGGACAGTATACCATTAAAACCGGCTCCGCGGCACCCGTTTTTTCCTGCTTCGGAATGTTATGACGGAAACTTGACGGACGGTATCCCGGGAATTATAATTATTTCATGAACGAAAAAGACTATAAAAATTTAAAGATTGCGTTAGCATCTTCCGCCATGGAGGGCCTGAACATTACGCGCCAGACGGAGGCGGACTGCATACGCCTTATCAACGGGGAAATAACTGTTGATGAAATGGTAGGCGAGATTATCGCCAGGTACGCAGGATAATGTCATACAGTATTGATTCTTTGACAGAGGACTGTTATGCAGGTTCCTCTGTTTTAATTAATAAGTTTGATATTCAAGATCAGAGAATCCTTGATGATGTTGAAGCGGTTATTGTAACTGCGCAGCAGGAAAAATGGCTTGCATATCCTTTGGCGAATTCCTTTGACTTCGGTCACTACAAGGATATTCACAAGTATCTTTTTGACGATTTATATGCATGGGCAGGAAAAATCAGAACTGTTAACATATCGAAGAAGAGAACAAATTTTTGCCCATGTGATGACATAACCGATAGAGCGGATGCCCTGTTTGCAAGACTAAAAGGGCTAAATAATCTCAAGTATTTAGATGATGGAATATTTGTCGAAGAATTGGTTGACTTTTATATACAGACGAATTATCTGCATCCGTTCAGAGAAGGAAACGGAAGAACGCAGAGAGTGTTTATTACTCAGCTGGTGAGGAATGCCGGGCGCGAGATAGACTTTTCGCAAATGGACACGGATTTGCTGATGATTGCAACAATTCAGGCGGCAGATGGAGTGCGAGATAACCTACGAGAACTGTTCAAAGAACAGATTATATAATACGCTGCAGAGTATAAAACGCCCCTCGGGGCGTTTTTTGTTGCTTCGCAATGTTTTGATTATAGTCTGCATTACAGCTATAATAATGTTATAATTTGCTGTGAAGCGGGACACGGCGTGTCTCAACGGCAAAAACAGGCATTTGCTCACTTTGTGTCCTGTTTTTCACCGGCGGAATCGATTATTATCCACTCGTAAGGAGGTCGGAAAATGGATCAGATTAAAATCGGAAACTTTATAAGAGATTTACGCAAAGAAAAGAATCTGACGCAGGAGGAGCTGGCCGAGCACTTCAACGTGGCAAGACGCACCGTATCCAGATGGGAGACCGGAGCCAACATGCCCGATCTCAGCATCCTTGTGGAGATGACCGATTACTTCGATGTAGATCTGAGAGAACTCTTTGACGGAGAAAGGAAAAGTGAGCGAATGGATAAGGAATTAGAAGAAACCGTAATCAAAACCGCCGAGTACAGCAATGCGGAAAAATCCAAGATGGCAAAAATGACCATTGTATATTTTGTTTTGGGGATACTTGCCCTGATAGCCAATCAGGCGTTGCATTTTCTGGAGCTGCCGGAAACGTTTTGGGTTGGCTTTGCCGAGGGCGGAACGGCCGGGCTGGCATTGGTTTCCATGGTGATGGGCATCCTCTATATGACCGGTGTTCTCGGCAAGCTGCAGGAAGCCAAAAAGAGACTGCTTTTTAAGTAAAAAAACGGGTGTTTCGGCACCCGTTTTTTTCTGTTGACAGGACGCAGGTTATCGGTTACAATCCACTTGATTTCAGTGGGAAGCGAGAAAGAGTCTTCCTTAGCAAAATGATTTGACCGCCGTAGCATTGGCTCCACCGGACAGGCGGAGTGCCACGGCCGAGGCTTACGGACAGCCGGGTCGAATGCCGCAGACCCGCCCGAGTGCGGTCGGCAACTTCTGTTGCCTTATTGATTGAGTTAAAAGCTCAGTTTCAAAGTTGGTTACTTTATAACCGGTGCCTCCAGGCATATAACTTGTGAAATGGTCAATAAGAGTAGTAAAAGTATTTTTTGCTATATAGACTCTAAACCCATTGGGAATCGGATTCTTCTGCGTGCCTAACGCGGGGAGACCGTGTGATTCTTCATCAGGTGATATGCTCTTTCGGGGCACGTCACCTGTTTTTTTACACAAAAAATCTGAATCATCCGGAGGAACCAAAAATGAAAAAAGTCCTGTCCCTTGTCCTCGCGCTCACCGTTATCCTGTCCATGTGCCTGATGCTCACCGGCTGCGGCAAATCCGATACGCTGACACTGAATGTGTACAACTGGGGTGAATACATCTCCGACGGCAGCGAAGGCAGCTTCAACACGGTCAGAAAATTCGAAGAATGGTATGAGAAGACCTACGGCGAAAAAATTAAAGTCAACTACGACACCTATGCCAGCAACGAGGATATGTATGCGAAAATATCCGCCGGCGCCGTAAGCTACGATGTCATCATCCCTTCGGACTACATGATTGAACGCATGGTAAGCGAGGGCATGCTGCAGCCTCTGGACTTTGCCAACATCCCCAACTACAAGAACATCGACGAGAGCTTCCGGGGCCTGTACTACGACCCGGAGAACCTGTATTCCGTCCCCTATGCCTACGGCATCGTCGGCATCATCTATGACGCCAACGAAGTGGATGAGTCGGACACGGGCGACTGGGACCTCATGTGGAACGAGAAGTATGCCGGCAAGATTCTCCAGTTCAACAATTCCCGCGACGCTTTCGGAACGGCCATGTATAAGCTCGGCATCGACGTCAACACCACAGACCACAGCGAGTGGGATGCCGCCAAAGACGAGCTGATGGCACAGCGCCCGCTTCGCTACGGGATGGTCATGGATGAAATCTTCAATCTGATGGAATCCGGCGAGGCCGCTGTGGGCGCCTACTATGCGGGCGACTTCTTCACGATGAAGGATGCCCAGTCCGACGAAGTGGACCTTCGCTTCTATTATCCCGAGCGCACCAACTACTACATCGACGCCATGTGCATTCCGAACTGCGTGCAGCATAAGGAGCTTGCCGAGATATTCATCAACTACATGCTGTCTCCCGAGCCCGCCATCGCCAATGCCGAGTTCACTTACTATGCCTCTCCGAACACCGCCGTCTTCACGGACGCCGGTTATATCCGGGACATGGGCGAGGAAGCCATGTCGATTCTTTACCCGGATATGGAGGATTTCTCCGCCCTGTACAATCAATATGCCTACCGCAATCTGGACCAGGACATGCTCAACTACATGAACGAGCTCTGGGAAAAGATTAAAATCCTCTGATAAACCGAAACGGGTGCCGCGGCACCCGTTTTTATTTTTCTTGCGCGGCCTGCGCTTATCCTTTATAATTTAATCGTCATTCTTTTAACAATACAAACAGAAAGGGAAAAACGCTATGAACAAATACGATGCGGTCGTGGTCGGCTCCGGTAACGGCGGTCTGTCTACGGCCTGCACACTGGCAAGTGCCGGGAAAAAGGTTCTCATCGTGGAAAAGCACAACCTCCCCGGCGGTGTCGCCTCCAGCTTCAAGCGCGGCCGCTTCGAATTCGAATCCGCCCTGCACGAGCTGGCCAGCATCGGCACCGAGGAGAAGCCGGCAGACGTCCGCAAGCTGCTTGAGCAGCAGTACGGCGTAAAAATCAACTGGAACCACATTCCCGACATCTTCCGTGTCATAAGCATGGATGAAAACGGCAAGGTGTTCCGCGACATCCGCATGCCGATGGGCCGCCAGGAATTCGAGGACAAGCTGGAATTCTACGCTCCCGGCAACCGCAAGGCCGTACAGTCGATGTTTGCGCTCTATGACGAGTGCCTGCTCGCTCTGGGTTACCTGGACGAATGCAAGGGGCATCCGGAAACCAAGGTTCTGATGAAGAAGTATCCGAACTTCCTGAAAGTCGGTGCCTACCCCGTGAACAAGGTTCTCGATGCGCTCAAGTTCACCCCGGATGCGAAGAAGATCATGTCCACCTACTGGTCCTACATGATGGTTGACCTGGACCGCCTCTCTTCCATCTTCTATCTGATGATGGTCTGCAGTCTGGTCGACGAGGGTGCCTACATACCCGACCACACCAGCTCGCAGCTTGAAAACGCCATGTACAGCCGCTTTGTCGAAATGGGCGGCGAGGGCTGGTTCAACTGCAAGGCGGAAGAAGTCCTCTTTGACGAGAACAAGAAGGTCCGCGGCCTTAAGACCACGCAGGGCGAAGTGGAGACGAAGCACGTCATCTGGAACGGCAACCCGTCTCTGGCCTACGCGAACAACATCCCCGCGGAAGTCATCCCCGAGAGAGAGCTGAAGCTCGCCAATGCGAGAAAGTTCTCCGCCAGAATGTTCGTTGTATACATCGGCCTCAACAAGACCGCCGAGGAGCTCGGCATTGAAGACTACAACATCTTCATCAACGGCGGATACGACTCCGTTACCGAATACAAGCGCATGTGCAACGATGAACCTATCCGCTCCTGTGCGGCTCTCTGCTACAACATCGTCAATCCGAAAATCAGCCCCGAAGGCACCTGCATGATGAGCATGACCACCTCCTACTGTGCCGACGTCTGGGGCGACGTGGACCCGAAGGATTACTTCAAGCGGAAGCAGGAGCTTGCCCTCCAGTCCATCGAACTCTACGAAAAGGCCGTGGGTGTAAGCCTCAAGCCCTACATTGAAGAGATGGAAGTGGCAACACCCTGGACCTTTGCCAGATACGCAGGCGTTCCCGAGGGCGGTGTCTACGGATACGAGGCCGCTGCCTGGGATAACTGCATGGCAAGAATGATGATGTACGAAAACGACTACCCGATAGAAGGGCTCATGTTCACCGGTGCTTCCGGCCCCCGAGGCGACGGATACAGCGAATCCCTCATCACCGGCAACATGATAGGCCGCATGGTACTCAGAGACATGGCAAAGGAGGAAAATTGAAATGAGCCTCAACGTTAAAGTAGGTAAAATCGGTCTTCTGGACATGAAGAAGTTTTCCCAGATGCCCGACATCCGGGAAAAAGCAATTTCCGAAGCTCCCGCGGCACCCCTCCCCAAGACTTACAAGTCCAATGCCAAGGCCGAAATCATGCATCCCGAGAAGCAGCTCGTCGTCGTGGACGAAATCCGCCAGAACGGGCCGGATGCCAAGACGATTGTCCTGAAGGCAAAGGACGGCGGCATGCTCGCCCCCTTCCGTGCCGGACAGTACATCAGCGTGGCCGTCGACATCGGCAACACCAAGACGACCCGCTCCTATTCTCTCTGCGGCAGCCCCGCCTGGGCCTTTGACGGCATTTACAACATCACCGTAAAGCTCGACGATGCGGGTTTTGTCTCTCCCTTCATTCACGATAACTGGAAAGTCGGCCAGGAGGTTACCATCTCCGCTCCCGACGGCCACCTCTATTACAACAACGTCCGTGACTGCAGGAAGGTCCTCGGCCTCGCCGGCGGAAGCGGCATCACGCCGTTCATGGGCATGGCCTACGCCATTCGCGACGGTTTTGAAGATTTCGACCTCACCATCCTTTTCGGTTCCAGAACGGAAGACGGCATTGTCTACAAGAAGGAACTGGAAGAACTGGCAAAAGAGTGCGACAGAGTCCACGTTGTCCACGTCCTCTCCGACGAGGAGAAGGAGGGCTATGAGCACGGCTTCATCACGGCGGACATCATAAAGAAATATGCCGGCGATGAAGACGTCAGCATCTTCATGTGCGGCCCGCAGGCCATGTACAACTTCCTCGACGGCGAGATTGCCAAGCTCGGCTACGATGCCAAGCACGTTCGCCGCGAGCTCTTCGGCACGATTAAGGATCCCTGGAACCAGCCCGGTTATCCGCAGGATAAGAAGGACCAAAAGTTCAAGGCCAAAGTCAAGGTATGCGACAGAGAATACGAGATTGAAACGCTGGCCAACGAGCCTCTGCTTGTGGCCATCGAAAGAGCCGGCATTGCCGCTCCGTCCCGCTGCCGCAGCGGTGAGTGCGGCTGGTGCCGCTCCAGGCTCATCAGCGGCGAAGTCTTCATTCCCGAAGTCACCGACGGCAGACGCTGGGCAGAAAAAGAATACGGATACATCCATCCGTGCTCAACCTTCCCGCTCTCCGACGTCTCCATCGACGTCCCCGGCGAATACCTCCGCCTTCAGTAAGCAAAAGAAAACGCCCCTCACGGGGCGTTTTTTTAGTGCTATTGAGAATTTTTCCGCGGTTTTCCGAAATTCTCAATAGTATTGACAATTTTTCCAAGTTTGGGTAAAATTCTCAATAGAAACCCGAAAGACGGTGAGATTGTGGTTATTCGAGATAAATATATAAACGAAATCAGAGGATTCTACGACAGTGATTTGGTTAAAATAATCACCGGGGTTCGAAGATGCGGCAAATCCGTTATCCTCGAACAGGTTATGCATGAAATTCGTCAGAGGTCAGACAATGTCGTTTATCTTGATTTTGAAGACAGAGCCGTTACCTCCGAAATTCTAACCTGGAGAGACATTGTTGAGTTTGTTACGAGCAGCCGGAAGGAAGGTTTGTGCTATGTTTTCCTCGATGAACTGCAGGAAATCGACGGATGGCCGTTTGCCTGCCGTGCCCTTCGTCGGGAAAACTGTTCGGTTTTCATTACCGGTTCCAATTCAAAACTTCTTTCCGGTGAATTCACGAAAGAATTGTCCGGCAGATACGTATCGTTCCGCATTCGTCCCTTCGTATACAAGGAATTGATTCAATACGCAGAGGAACTCGGGAAAGAGATTCCCATTTCCGATTATCTGGTCTGGGGTGGATTCCCAAAGAGGCTTGAATTCAACAGCACAAATGAGCAACGGCGGTATCTTAACGATTTGGATGAAACCATTGTTGTAAATGATATTATCAAAAGATACCGCATCCGAAAGGCCGATGAATTCAGAAAACTGGCAAATTACATACTGATTTCCAATGCCAGAATCTATTCCTCGAAATCCATTTCCGACTACATGAATTCAAACGGGATTCGCTGCGGCGCAAATACCGTGCAAAAATGGATTGCATACCTCGCCGAGGCTTATATAATCGATGAAGTTCCCAGATATTCGCAGAAAGCAAAAAAAGAACTGGAAAAAAGCAGAAAAATCTATAACTGCGATGTGTCGCTAAACTCCATAAGGTGCTTTGACGGGCGATATGACATGACGCATAACCTTGAAAACACAGTATATAATGAACTGGTCTATATGGGATATTATGTCTCGGTATACGATAATAACGGGAGAGAAATTGATTTTATCGCTGAAGATCAAGGGAAAAAGTTCTATATTCAGGTTGCTTACAGTGTTGCCGAAGAAAAAGCTTATGAGCGCGAGTTTTCAGCATTCCGGAATATAAGCCAGATTGATCGCAAAATACTTATTACGACCGACGATATTGACTACTCCACCAGCAACGTCCAGCATATCAAGCTTAAAGACTTCCTGCTCATGGAAAGCCTGTAAACAGAAAAACGCCCCACCGGGGCGTTTTTTCTGTTTAACTCTTAACTTGCCGCAGGCAATCATAACTCATAACTGCCGAAGGCATCATAACTTGTTTTGCAAAAACTCCCAGTTATGAGTTTACAGTTATGAATGGCTCCGCCATGTTATGATATGCTTGCTTTTGCAAAACAATCATAGTTGATTTTCGCAAAGCGGAAATCACTCGTATTCGCTCTTTGATTTCTTGATCTAAACAATTTTGTTTAAGCGATTTAACTTGTAGGATTTGTATTATCTGTATTATCCCAAGAACTTGGGCTATCCATATTTTTGTTGCCATTGGAAAGAAAAATCGTATTGCTTGGCTTCATTATTACATAAGCATCCGAAAAAACAAAGGTTAGGGATTATATTGCATATAACCCGACCCCGAGGACAGCCGAAATGACGATCAGCATGATTGGAGATACCTTCTTTTTTATTACCGGCTTTGAAAGATAAAGGACTGCCGCAAAAACGACCGTCAGAAGCAGTGCTTTCCAATCTGCCTTAAAGCCCGCTTTAAGAGACAGGCAGTGCGTAATGACCATAAATACGCCCGTTGCCGTTACGAGTCCGATGATGCACGGTTTCAATCCGCGAAGCGCCGCCTGAACGTATTTGTTTTTTAAAAGCTTTTTCATGACTGCCGAAACGAGCAGTATTATGAGAAACGACGGCAAAACTACCGCAAGCGTTGAAAGAAGCGCACCGAACACTCCTCCCTGCGTATTGCCGATGAACGTAGCGAGATTTACCATAATCGGGCCCGGTGTGCTTTCGCTCACAGCAATCATATAGGTAAGTTCTTCCTCGCTCATCCAGCCGTAGGACGTCACAACGTCGCGGATCAGAGGTATCGCGCCGTAAGCACCGCCGAATGAAAAGCATCCGACCTTAAGAAAGCCGATCAATAGTTCGATATACGTCATCTGCTTTCACTGCCTTTCTGTGCCGGCTGTCCTTTAACGGCAAAAAGCACTATGCTCACAACAGCGGCAAGCAGTAAAAGAATGATGGATGAGAAATTCCAAGCGAATATATTGATGCACATCATCGCCGCAAACGCGCACACCATGATGATGCGCGGGAATGCCTTCTTCTGCATCTTCCCTATCATGGATATCCCCGCGTCCAGAATCAGCAGTCCGACAGCGATCTTTATCCCTTTAAATGCATTGGCAATTACGGTGATCTCAAGGAAATCATCGAAGAAGAACGAAATCATTAGTATTATCAGAAACGACGGCAAAACGATACCGATCGTCGCGGCGATCGCTCCGCCAAGCTTTGCCTGCTTATAACCGACAAAGGTCGCAGCATTTATGGCAATCGGGCCGGGCGTGGATTCGGCAATAACGGTGACGTTCATCATTTCATCGTGCGTGATCCATTTTTTGCTCTCTACGCAGTTATTTTCGATAAGTGAGATCATCGCATAACCGCCGCCGAACGTGAAAAGACCTATCTTGGCAAAGGTCAGAAAGAGATCAATCAGCTTTTTCATTGTCTGCCTCCCTGTATTCGCACCGGCATCGCGTAATATCCCGATCCGCTGCCATGGATTTTTCTTTCATTTCCGTAAAACGTTTCACAAGAGCGTCAATAGCGTCCTGCGCCGGCAGATAATGTACGTGATATCCGTACTTTTCCCCGTAAACAAGCCCCGCCTCTCTCATGATTCTGAGGTGTTGTGATACCGCCGATTCCGTAATACCGAACTTTTTTGAAAGCGACCGTACGCAGTATTTTCTCTCAAGAAGACAATTGAAAATACTGTATCTCGTCGGATCGCCGAGCGCTTTGAGCATCTTATTTATGTCCATAAAACTGCCGTCACCTGCGTCTAATTAAGTATATGCTTAATTATAATTTTCATTCTCTAATATGTCAACGTCGGAAGTATGCTGTTGAAAACGTGTTTTTTGCATGAAAAAGCCTCAAGACCGCTGATATATCAGCAGTTTTGAGGCTTTTAATTCTACTATTAAACCAATTGCGATTTATTCGTACTCGCAAACACAAAGTCAACCTTAAACGACTTTGCTTAGGGAATGTAACTTGAATTGAAATTACATCAAATAAATCAGTTACATCTTTTTCAGCATATTGGTAAAGAACCGGTAAAAATCCAAAGCGTAATTACTGTTGGAACGTTCATTATAGCATACTATCAAGTCACGGCTGCATTCCGGATCACGAATCGGAAGCAGCTTTATTTTTGTGTTTTTAATTTTCCCCCAACTGTGTTCAGGCCAGAAGCCGACTCCCATATTTGCGGCAATCATATCCTGAACGGCAGCCGGG
>JAZUEY010000075.1:0-78981 GCA_045640405.1 Candidatus Limivicinus sp. | reverse complement strand
GCAAACTGTTATTGAGCAAGCAGTTTATTACTTCAACTACGAACGACCTGTTCGTAAACTGAACGGAAAACCACCAGTCCTGTACAGAACAGGACTGGTGGCTTAGATAATTTTGTGTCTACTAACTATTGACTACTTCACGACGATGTCGTAAGCGCTTTTGTCAATATACATACTATACGGTTTTCAGATATTTTGCCAGTTCGTTCAGCTGCTGAACCGTGGTGGCCCAGGATGTGCAGAAGCGGACGACCGTTCTGGTTTCGTCGTATTTTTCCCAGAAACCGTTGGCCACGAAGGGGTCCAGCCTTTTTACAAAGTCGTCATCGAGGATGATGAACTGCTGGTTGGTGGGCGTTTCAAGCCAGAAATCGATATGGCAGTCACGGATAATCTGCTTCAGCTTCTCTGCCATCTCGATGGCGTGACGGCTGATGGTAAAATACAATCCGTCCGTAAACAGAGCATCGAACTGCACGCCGGCAAGACGGCCCTTGGCCAGAAGAGCCCCATGCTGCTTGATCATGGAAAAGAAGTGAGCCGGTGCATCACCGTTCGGGAAAACAACGGCCTCACCGCAGAGGGCACCGACCTTGGTTCCGCCGATATAGAAAATGTCACACAGTCCGCAGAGCTCGGCAAGCGTAAAGTCGCATGCATAAGAAGAAAGGCCGTAACCGAGGCGGGCGCCGTCAACATAGAGCGGGATGGAGTACTCTTTGCAAACTTCATGCAGGGATTGAAGCTCCTGCCGGGAATACAGAGTACCGAGCTCCGTCGGGAAGGAAACATAGACCGCTCCGGGGAAGACCATGTGGTCATAGTTGGCATCGCCGTAAAAAGCGGAAAGATATTTCTTCAGGGCAGAAGCGGGGAGTTTTCCGTTCTCGCCGGGAATCGTCATGACCTTATGGCCGGTGTATTCCACGGCACCGCACTCGTGACCGCCGATGTGACCGCTGTCGACAGCGACGACACCCTCGTGCGGCTTTAATACGGAAGAAAGCACGGTTGCATTCGTCTGCGTACCGCCGACAAGGAAGAACACATCCGCTTCCGGACGGCCGCAGGCTTCTTTTATTTTCTGCTTGGCCGACTCGGAATACTCGTCAAAGCCATAGCCAAGCTGAGGCGCGTCATTGGTCTGCGTCAGTTTTTCCAGCACGGCAGGATGACAGCCGTTATTATAATCACATTCCAGATAAACCATGTTCCATTACCCCAACTGCAGGCAGAGCGCAATCAGTATCTGCCCGAGATAGTAAAGACCGAGATTGGTGATGCGGAGACTGAATTTGGACTCGCTTCCGAAGGTGTTGAGAATGAGGACGATGTCACTCACCAGGAAAAGAAGCGCACCGAAGACGAACATCCAGGATCTCGGCGTAGCCTCGGTAAGAAGAACGCCGAAAGCGACACAGGTCATAATCACAATGGTGCCGATGTAGAAAATGCCGAATATCTTGAAGGCCGTTTTGGCCGTAATCCGGCTGAAAATCCACTTGAGGATGAAGTACGTCAAAACGACGCCGAGAATAATGCAAATCCAAAGCGGACGGCACTGCGGAACCAGGGCAATGAGATATAGGACATGCCCTGCCAGGAAGACCAGGATGCCGACAAGGAAAATGGGTGTACCGAACTTTTCAAATACAAAGCGGAGATTGAGAAGAACGTCCGCCAGGCAGCCAAGGACAAGCCCGATGACGACCAGCCTGCCGAAATGGCTCTGCCCGCCGAGTCTCCAGCCGAGGAAGCCGAGCAGAACGAAACACAGAGAAGCAATGCCCTTTGCCACAACGGCAGGGACATATTTTTTTTCGTGCTCGAGAACAATGAATACCGCAGCGATGATCAGGCTGAGAACGGCAAGAAAAATGTATTTCAACGGTTTATCCTCAGGCCTGTTCCATAAGGAACTTCATAATCTGAACGGCATTGGCTGCCGCGCCTTTCCGAATCTGGTCACCGCAGCACCAGAGAGTAAGCGCACCGTCATCCACAAGGTCACGGCGGACTCTGCCGACCCAGACCAGATCCTGATTGGCGGTATCGAGAGGCGTGGGATAGCAGCGGCCTTCATAGTCTTCTACAAGACGGACGCCAGGGAAGGCGGCAATGGCCTTGTTGGCGTCTTCAATGCTGATTTTTTCGGCGGTTTTCACCGTGAGCGCAATGGAGTGGGACCGCATGACGGGAACCCGGACGCAGGTGCAGTTGGCACGGAGTTCGGGATTGTGGAGAATCCTTCTGCCTTCGTTCTGCATCTTCATTTCTTCCTTGGTGTAACCGTTGTCGGTAGGAGCATCGATGAAAGGAATGACGTTCATGGCAATCTGCGTTGCAAAGGTCTTCACTTCCGGCTGCTCGCCGTTGGCAAGTGCCTTGACCTGACTCTCCAGCTCGGCAAGACCGGCCTGACCGGCGCCGGAAACGGCCTGATAGGTGCAGGCATTGATGGACTGAATGGGAGAAATCCGGTCGAGAGCGGCAACCGCCATAAGAGCAATGATGGTGCAGCAGTTCGGGTTGGCAATCAGACCCTTGTTGGCAAGGGCATCCTGCCCGTTGATTTCGGGAACGACAAGAGGAACATCCTCGCAGAGACGGAAAGCGGAGCTGTTGTCGATATAAACGGCACCGGAGGCCTTGATGGCGGGAGCAAATTTTTTGGACATGTCTCCTTCGACGGCACCGAGAACAAAGTCAAGGCCGTCAAAAACCGAGTCGGTGGCTTCCTGAAGGATAACGTCTTCCCCTTTGAACTTTACGGCGGTGCCGGCACTTCTGGCACTGGCCAGAAGGCGGAGTTCTTCGATGGGAATATTGTACTCGTCGAGCATTTTAAGCATTTCCTGGCCGACAGCGCCGGTTGCTCCGAGGATGCCTATTCTGTATTTTTTCATAATCAATCCTTTCAACCGGCAAATCCTTCGTAAAGAACACGGATTGCGGTTTCAAACATATTGTTTTCTACGCCGACCATGATGGAAAGCTCATCGGCGCCCTGAGCTATGGTACGAATGTTAACATTGTTATCGCCAAGAGCCTTGAACAGCTTGCCGGAAACACCGGGCTTGAAAGGCATCTTTCTGCCGACGGCGGAGACGAGGGAAATACCGTCCTGCGTCCGGATGTCATCGGGGCGGCAGACCTTGCGGATGTCGGCAATGATTTCATAGAGACTGTCGCCGAGAGCCTTTTCGGAGGCCACAAGAGCAAAGGTATCGATACCGAGGGTAATGTTCTCAACGGGAACCTTATAGTTCTGCAGAACCGTTAGGGCCTTGCAAAGCTCGTCACCGGACATGTCATGCTTGAGGACCGTCAGAATAACAAAGTTCTTCCGGCCGGCAATGCCGGTAATGAAGCGGTCGTTGGAACCGTCAACATCCGATGCCTTTTCTACTATCATGGTTCCGGCATCTTCCGGCCGGTTGGTGTTGCGGATGTTGAGAGGGATGCCGCACTCGCGAACGGGCTGAACGGAGTCTTCATGCAGTACGGAAGCACCGGAAAAAGCGAGTTCGCGAAGCTCGTTGAAGGTCAGCGTCGGAATCGGACGGGGATTGTCGACGATGCGGGGATCCGCCATTAAAATGCCGGAAACGTCCGTCCAGTTCTCATAGACGTCGGCACTGACGGCCGCTGCCGCCAGAGACCCGGAAATGTCGCTTCCGCCGCGGGACATGACTTTTACTCTGCCGTTGGGAAGGGAACCGTAGAAACCGGGAATGACGATTTTGCCGAATTTTTCATAGGCCTCCTGGATGGCGGCATAGCTCTTTTCCTTGTCGATGTGTCCGTCGGACCCGAAGAATACGCAGTCGGCGGCATCGACAAAGGTGAAGCCGAGGTACTCCGCCATAAGGCGGGAAGTGAAGTATTCTCCGCGGGATACAAGCTCATCGACGGGCGTGTCTTTGGAAAGCTTGGAAGCATAACGGTCAAACTCGGATTCGATGGGCGTTTCGAGTTTGAGACCGCGGCGGATTTCACTGAACCTTGCCGAAATTTCCCCGGCGATGTCATCCCCGGAAACACCGTATGTAAGATGCGCGTGCAGCAGATACAGAAGGTCCGTAAGCTTATGGTCGGAGCTGTCCTTTTTACCGGCAGCGGAGACGACCACGATGCGGCGCGCATCATCACTTTCTATAATGTTTTTTACTTTTTCAAACTGCTCGGGGCTTGCTACGGAGGAGCCGCCGAATTTAACAACTTTCAGCATTTTACTCTCCTATGGCGGCGAAAAAGACTTTTTTGCCCTCTGCCCGGAGCTTGGCGGCCGTTTCGTGCATTTCTTTAACGCTGATAACGCCGGTGCGGCTGTAGTTCCCGTCCACGCGGAGGAGGTAGTCATGCTTGCAGGCGGAATTGTCCGCCGTGACACGGACACAGGAAGCGTCCATCATCTTCATCCGGCCGCAGTTAATGTCGCACAGGTCGCGCAGAACGGCGGAAGCCGTGGGCCAGCGGCCGGCACCCTGCCCCATGAGGACAATCGGGCCGGAGCATTTTGCTTCATATCGGGCCATGTTGAAGTTGTTGAGAACGGAGCACTCGGGAGCCGAAGCGCCGAAGACAACAGGTTCCACGTAGGCATAAAGCTTTCCGTTATCGCCTTTGCCGCCGGAAACAACCAGGCGGCAGGTAAGGCCCTGGGACTTGAGATATTGCACGTCGTCGGCCGTAAAGGAATCGATACCCTCGTTGCAGAGCCCGTCGACGGGGAGCTCGTTAAAGGCGACGGCGCAGGCGAGCATGATTTTCCGGAGAGCATCCAGGCCGGTTACATCGGCCGTCGGGTCCGCCTCGGCATAGCCGAGACGCTGTGCGTCGGCAAGCGCGGACTCGTAGCTTAAATCTCTCCGCTGCATGGCATCCAGCATATAGTTGGTGGTGCCGTTTAATATACCGCCGACCGTAAGGAACTCATCACTCTCCGCGGCCAGGGCCATGTTGTGCAAAAACGGAACGCCGCCGCCGCAGGCTGCGCTGAAAAGGAAAGCGACTCCGTTTTCCTCGGCCAGCTTGGCAAGCTCCGGTCCTTTTTCGGAGACGAGCGCCTTGTTGGATGTAACAAAGTGCTTGCCCGCCCTGAGTGCGGCACAGGCGTAGGAGTAGGCCGGTTCAATGCCGCCGAGAACTTCCGCAACGGCACCGACGCTGTCATCCTGCGTAATGGCTTCTATTGTACTGACTTTGAAATCCGCATCCTCTTTGCCGGGGCGAACCAGAACGGGGCCCGGCTCAAGACCTTTTGCGGATTTTAACATTTCGTAGACACCGAATCCGACGGTGCCGTATCCGAGAACAGCTGTTTTCATATTGTACCTTCTAATGTATAGGAATATCTGGTCATATCGATTCTGCCGTCGGGCTCAAACACAATGCCTTCCATCTCAAGGAGCATGCGCTGCGCTTCGGGACCGCCGAAAGCGAAGCCGTCCGTCACACGGCCGTCTTTGAACACGACGCGGTGGCAGGGAATGACACCGGGCTCGGGATTGTGGTGCAGCGCCCAGCCGACGGCACGCGAAGCGCCCGGCCTTCCGGCGAGGAAGGCTATCTGCCCGTATGTGGCGACCCGCCCGGACGGAATCTTTTTGACCTGCTCGTAGATTTCTTTCGTGAACGCCGTCACGTTATTTAACGATGATGCAGTAATCTTCTTTTCTGGGCTTGGGAGCGGGCTCCTCGGCGGCATAGCCGAGAATGCAGTTGCCGACACCGACGTATTTATCATCGACGCCCCATTTTTTCATAAGCTCCCTGCCCTCGGGAGTCTCAAAGGTTTCCTTTGCGCGGTTAATCCAGCAGGAACCGAGACCGGCCGCATAGGCGCCGTTCATCAGATTGCCGAGAACAAGGCTGGCGTCCTGAACGCCGTTCTTGTTTTCACCGTCTGCAAACACAACGACAACCGTGGGTGCCCCGTAGAAGGGGTCCGTCTCGGTGCCCCAGATTTTGGCATTGAGAGAGCTCATGAGAGCGATGTCGTCCTTATCCTGAACGGCGACAATCTTGGGACTCTGCTTGTTCATGGCGGTGGGTGCCCAGGTTCCGATTTCGAGCACAAGATTCAGCTCTTCATCGGTGATCTGAGCGGATTTATACTTGCGGATGGATCTCCTGTTTAACAGGCATTCTGTTGCTTTCATAAAAAAATACCTCCGGCTTTTATTCCGAAGGTATTATAACATAATGTTATAGATTTGCTATAAAAAAGTTAACCTTTACCACTCAAGATTTTTCTCGGTCTCCTTGTCGAAGACATGAGCCACGGCACCGCTGAAGGAGAACTTCACTTCGTCTCCCATCCTGTAACTGTCGGCCAGCATTTCGGTGGTCGGAACAATGATGATGACGTCTCTTCCCTCGGCCGTTACATGCAGATGCACCGAGGAACCCATCATTTCGGAAACGTCGACCTTGGCGGCAACGCCGCTGTCCTTGAGTTCCGTGTGCTCCGGACGGATGCCGAGCGTGACGTCCCGGCTCTTGACGCCGTTGGCGGCCAGGCGCTGCTCCTTCTCCTCGGACAGCTCCACCTTCTCTCCGCCGAGTTCGACAAAGTACTTTCCGCCTTCTTCCACGAGCTTCGCATCGAAGAAGTTCATCTGCGGGGAGCCTATGAAGCCGGCAACGAAGAGATTGCGGGGATTGTTGAAGACCTCCTGGGGAGTGCCTATCTGCTGTATGTAGCCGTCCCGCATGATGACGATTCTGTCGCCGAGCGTCATGGCCTCGGTCTGGTCATGCGTAACGTAGATGAAGGTTGTGTTGATTCTCTCGCGCAGCTTGATAATCTCGGCGCGCATTTCGTTCCGGAGTTTCGCGTCAAGGTTGGAAAGCGGTTCGTCCATCAGCATGACGGACGGGTCTCTCACGATGGCACGGCCGATGGCCACGCGCTGGCGCTGGCCGCCGGAGAGAGCCTTCGGCTTCCTGTCGAGATACTGGGTGATGTCCAGAATCTTCGCAGCCTCGCGGACCTTCTGATCGATGACATCCTTGGGCTCCTTGCGGAGCTTGAGGGAGAATGCCATGTTCTCGTATACCGTCATGTGCGGATAGAGAGCATAGTTCTGGAATACCATCGCGATGTCTCTGTCCTTGGGAGCGACGTCATTCATCAGCTTCCCGTCGATATAGAGCTCGCCGTCGGAGATTTCCTCGAGACCTGCCACCATGCGGAGCGTCGTGGACTTTCCGCAGCCGGAAGGACCGACCAGAACGATGAATTCCTTGTCGGCGATGTCCAGATTGAATTCCTGAACGGCGACGACACCTTCATCGGTAATCTGGAGATTGATGTTCTTTTCCCTTTCGGGTTCTTTCCTGGCCTTTTTTCTGGCCTTTCTGTCCTCGTTCGATTCGAACGGGTACACTTTTTTTACGTTTTTCAGCTGTACTGTTGCCATACTAATCAGCTTTCTTCGTGTTTTAGTCTATTGGATAATAACAGATTTATACTGCCTGTGCAATGAGCACGGCGAAAATGCATAGGACAGCCATGACAATCAGCTGGCTGATTCGTGATTCGTACAGCAGCCCGATAAACTCGCGGGTCGCGGCATTGGGCCAGAAGTACCATTTGGATTTGCTGCCGATGCCCTCTATCGGCCAACCGAGGGAAGAAGCCAGAATTCCGCTCCGGAAAACATGAAAGTCGGAAGTGGAAAAAATAACCTTGGCGTCGTCGCTGTCGACGATGGCCTTGGAAAAGAGCATGTTTTCCCGCGTGGTTTTGCTTTTGGTTTCCGGCTTGATGCGCTCGGCATCTACTCCGTGCTCCAGCAGATATTTCTGCATGGCTTCGGCTTCGGAGAGCTTTTCGTCGTTGCCCTTTCCGCCGGTCGGGAGAAATACGGCTTTTTTGCCGTCCTTCTCCTCGTCATCGACGAAGCGCATCGCCCTGTCCACACGGCTGCGGATGATGGGATAGAGACTTCCGTCATCGCGCACCTTGCAACCGAGAATCAGCACATAATCCTTGTCATGGTCGGGGTTGCGCCCGGCTGAAATGACGATGCAGACAATCACGGCAACAAGCAGGCAGTTGAAATAACAGACCAGAGCGCAGTATGCGTTGTAGAGCCCGTTGGGTACATAGATTCTGTGCACAGGGTCGCCGAGTTCATAGCCAAGCAGGGCGGTACCGACAAAGGCAAGCGCCGTGAGGAAGGCGTAGAGGTTGGCCGGATAAAGACCTTCGTGAATGACCAGAGCAATATTGCTGACGATCAGCGCCAACCCAAACAGCAGAATGAACGGAAGAATGACATGCATGACCCGGTCAAACGAGAAGACGAACCCGGCCAGCATCCCGTAAAAGGTATCGGTGGCGGAATAGAGAAAATAGTATCGCAGGCGCAAAACCGCTACGAGTATGAGAAACAGGGCAAACCCGAGCTTGGCAACCGTGCTGTAGGAATACAGTTTCGCACTGTTGCAGCTTTTGAAAAAAGAAACCAGCAGCCAGGCAGCCAGACCCAGAAACAGGATGCCCGCAGCAAGGGGCAGAACCTGCCATCCGGGGAAGTTCCCGGTAATAGGATCCATTATTTTCTGACGTAACGGATCTGGCAGGTTTCGGCACCGTGGGCAATCGTCTGCGGCAGTTCAAGCTGACAGCCGAAGCATTCGCCGATTCCTCTGTCGCCGCACATGGCGTAATCGCACAGACGGCCGATTTGCTCATCGCTGCAGCCCTGCTTCTGCCAGGCCTTCACGAGCGGGCAGTAATGAAAGTCTATATCCAGATGGTCGTCATCACAGCGCTTGATGTCCATTTCAAAAACCCATTGGGCAAATTTGGAAAACAGCGTTTTCTTCAGCCCCTTCAGGGATTCACCGCCGCCGGCTTTCTGCCGCAGAAGAGCACCCTGGTAAAGACCGCAGCGCTTAATGGCATCGGATGCATACTCATCGGCCTTAAGGCCCTTTTTCTCGGCCTCATCGGTCAGCAGATACATCCAGAGCGCACGGTGTTCGAGCTGCTCCCGGATGGCGACAATCAGGGGATTCTTTATTTTTGCGTCGTTTTTTATGCTCATGAATAAATCTCCTTACTTTGATAATACTATTTTAACACGATACTGTGATATAATAAAGCAAAGCTTTAATTCGAAAGAGGTACAAAAATGAACTATAAGGATACTGTTCTCGGCATTGAACTCGGCTCCACGAGAATCAAAGCCGTGCTGCTCGACAGGAATCACAGGCCTGTTGCCTCGGGAAGCTACGAATGGGAAAACAGCCTTGTCAACGGAGTCTGGACGTATTCGATGGAAGACGCCGTGAAAGGTCTGCAGGCATGCTATGCCGATTTGAAAGCCGGCCTGAAGGAGGTACCCGAAGGCTTCGGAGCTATCGGCATTTCCGGCATGATGCACGGCTATCTTCCCTTTGATGAAAACTGGCAGCAGCTGGCCCCGTTCCGCACCTGGAGAAACACCATGACGGAAGAAGCGGCCGCAAAGCTTTCGGAGCTGTTCTGCTTTGCCGTTCCGCAGCGCTGGAGCATAGCGCATCTGTATCAGGCCATCCTGAGCAGGGAGGAGCACGTTGAAAACGTAGCCCACATTACAACGCTGGCAAGCTATATCCATTATCTGCTGACGGGCGAGAACATCATCGGTATCGGCGAAGCCTCCGGCATGTTCCCGATAGACAGCGAAAAACTGGACTACCATGAGAAAATGCTTTCATCCTTTGACGAAATATCCGGTCTCGGGAAAAGCATAAGAAGCCTTCTCCCGGAGGTCCGTGTGGCGGGCCAGTCCGGCGGGCAGCTTTCTGCGGCGGGAGCGGCGCTTCTGGACCCGGCAGGCGACCTGAAGCCGGGCGTTCCGATGTGCCCGCCCGAAGGGGATGCCGGCACCGGTATGACGGCTACCAATTCCGTCCGCGTGCACACGGGCAATGTCTCTGCCGGCACTTCGGACTTCGCTATGCTGGTTGCCGACCACGAGCTCGGTGTTCACCGTGAAATCAATATGGTGACGACACCGGCCGGAAGACCGGTGGCCATGGTGCACTGTGCCAACTGTACGACAGACATCAACGCCTGGGCCGGCCTGTTTGCGGAGTTTGCGGAAGCCGCCGGCGTAACTCTGGACAAGGGCGAACTGTTTACGCTTCTTTTCCGGAAAGCGCTGGAAGGGGAAGCGGACTGCGGCGGACTCCTCAGCTATAACTACGAATCCGGCGAAGGCGTAACCGAGATGAACGAAGGCCGCCCGATATTTATCCGCCGGGCGGACAGCCGCTTCAATCTTGCCAACTTCATGCGCATGCACATGCTTTCCACGCTGGCCACGCTGAAGATAGGTCTGGACATCCTGATACAGGAAGAGAAGGTTCCCGTTGAGAAGCTTTACGGCCACGGCGGATTTTTCAAAACGCCGGAAGTCGGCCAGCGTATGCTCTCGGCCGCTGTGAATGCCCCGGTTTCCGTGATGGAGACGGCTGGCGAAGGCGGCCCGTACGGCATGGCGCTTCTTGCAGCCTACATGCTCTGGAAGGAAGAGGGCGAGGCGCTGGAAGATTATCTGGACGGAAAGGTGTTTGCGGATGCGAAGGCTTCAACCCTTATGGCTACGGCCGAGGATATCGAAGGTTTCAACCGCTTCCTGGAAAGATACAAAAAGGCATTCCCACTCGAGAGAATGTCGGTAGAGCTCATCTGAAAGAATTAAGAATCCCTGTGGCGTTTGCCACAGGGATTCTTAATTTTCACATCAGTCGTTATACCAGTACGGATCCCGCCAGGGGTAGGCGTAATCTGCCTTGTCATAGCCGAACTGGTCAACCAGCAGAGCAAAGCGCTCGCAGAACCCGCCGTCTTCATCGGTTTCGTAGCGCCAGCCTTCGAGGTGCGGATCGTAAGTTGTGGTATTGATGTCGCACTGAGGGGCCAGACTCTGCATTTTTTCAACCTGCTCGGCCGGGACCGGATTGATGCATCCTATCCAGAGGCGCTCCAGCTGGGTAAGACCGTAGAGCGGCGTAATATCGCAAAGGTCCGGATTGTTGGCAATGTTCAGATGCTTGAGCTCGTGAAGTTCGCTTAAAGGACTGAGGTCGGTAATGCAGTTCGTCTGTATCTCGAGAAATTCAAGATGCGGGCAGGAAGCTACGGGCGTCAGGTCCTCAAAGTAGTCCATGGCGACGATGAGGACTTCCAGGTCCGGCATGCTGCGGATTACGGAGATGTCGTGCAGATACTCGTTGTGGCCGATGTCCAGATATTTGAGCTTGGTGCAATACTTCAGGGTATCGTAGTTGTCAACGGTCAGATTGCCGCCGCCGCCCGGGCAGGAGGCAAGAATCTTTTCAACGTTTGTTCTGGCCGTATAATTGTCGCCGAAATACACGCGCCAGATGACTTCGATGTCCGGATGTGCATCGCGGATTTCGGCCATCCTTTCATTGTCGACACCGCAGTTGTCCATATCCAGCGTTTTGAGATTGGGCATATAGGGCAGCATGCTCTCGACGGCTTTCCCTTCATCCTCCACGGGGACTTTGCGCAAATCAATGCAGGCATCGTTGAGATTGAAGACTTTGCCGTACAGTTCAAAGTTTCCGTCTGCGTCCACGTCAAGCGGAGGCGGAGGAGTGGGCGTCGGGGTAGGGACCGGGGTCGGCGCGGGCGTCGGCAGGATAACGGTCGGCGTCGGGGCAGGAGCGGGTGCGGCAAGGCCGCAGCCGCAAAGAACCGCGCACAGGATTAAAACCGAAACAACAGCCAGCTTTTTCACGAAACGGCCCTCCCCGGAGAAATGATGCCTTCGCATTCAGGAAAGCAGCAGAGCATCGCTGGCTTCGGACTTCATCTGAAGCGAGGCAAATTTGTCCAGCAGGTCGCGCTTTGTCAGGGCGGCTTTCTCTTCGCCGGCAATGTCGAGAATGATGTTGCCGGCATCCATCATAATGAGACGGTTGCCGTGCTTTATGGCATCCGTCATGTTGTGCGTAATCATCAGCGTGGTCAGGTTGCTCTTGCCGACGAGGGTATCGGTCAGTTCGAGTACCTTTTGAGCCGTGGCCGGGTCGAGCGCCGCCGTGTGCTCATCGAGGAGGAGGAGCTTCGGTTCGGTCAGCGTTGCCATGAAGAGTGTCAGCGCCTGACGCTGGCCGCCGGAGAGGGAGCCGACTTTGAATTTCATTCGGTCTTCAAGGCCGAGACCGAGCGTTTTCAACTTTTCGTAGTACTCCTCGCGTTCGGCTTTTGTTATCTCCCAACGCAGACCGCGCTTCTTGCCGCGGCGAAATGCCAGAGCGAGATTTTCCTCAATCTGCATATCGGGGGCCGTTCCCAGCATCGGGTCCTGGAATACGCGGCCGATGAAGGCGGCGCGTTTGTATTCCGGCATGTCGGTCACGTCTGCGCCGTCAATCAGAATGCTGCCGGAATCAATCGGCCAGGCACCGGAAATGGCGTTGAGCAGCGTGGATTTGCCGGCACCGTTGCTGCCGATAACCGTGATGAAATCACCCTTGTTCAGGTGGAGGCTGAGCCCCTGCAGGGCCGCCTTCTCGTTAATCGTGCCGGGATTGAAGGTTTTGTAAATGTTATTGACATCGAGCATTACCGGTTCCTCCTGAATCCCTTGAATGACGATACGGCTTTTCCCTTAAGATAGGGAACGGCCAGGAATATGGCAACGATGATAGCCGTGAAGAGTTTGAGATCGTTCGGGTCAAGCTTCAGCCAGAGGATGACGGTCATGACAATGTAGTAAAGAATGCCGCCCACAATGACGAAAGCAAGCCGGATGGCAAAGTTGCACTCCTTGCCGAAGATGGCATCGCAGAGCACTTCGCCGATGACGATGGCCGCAAGACCGATGACGATGGCACCGCGTCCCATGTTGACGTCTGCCGTACCCTGGAACTGGGTCATCATGCCGCCGGACAGCGCAACGATGCCGTTGGACAGTGCCAGACCGAGTACGCGCATGCTGTTCACGTTAATGCCCTGTGCCAGACTCATGTGCGGGTTGGAGCCGGTTGCGCGGATGGCGCTGCCCTGTTCGGTGCCGAAGTACCAGTAGAGTGCAAAGACAACCGCGGCCGAAAAGACGACGCCGACGAGGATGGCGGGGCCGACATAGCGGGAGGAGACCAAAAAGCCGCCGGCCTTTTCAAAAAACATGCCGAAGTTTTTCAGCGAGGCGGTCTGGTTGGCTTTCATGCCCATAATCCGCAGATTGATGGAATACAGGGCGAATTGCGTCAGAATTCCGGCCAGAATAGCGGGGATTCCGAGCTTTGTGTTCAAAAGCCCGGTAACAAAGCCGGCGATGATGCCGGCCAGAATGGCGGCAATCAGAGCCAGCCAGGCCGGAACGCCCGCGATGATAAGCATAACGGTGACGGCACCGCCTAAGGCAAAGGTACCGTCAACGCTGAGGTCCGCAATGTCGAGCACGCGGAAGGTTATATAGACGCCGAGGGCCATCAGGCCCCAGAGCGTACCCTGGGCGACGGCCGCCGGCATTCTTGATAGCAGGTTAACGAAGCTCACGAATAATTATCCTTCAATAGCAATGTAATCTTCGGGAACAGAAACGTTGAAGAGTTCTGCCATGGCGGGATTGAACTTCTTGACCGGATCGGGGAAGTACTCAATGGGCATGGTGGAAATATCGGCTTCACCCTTGAGAATCTTGGCAGCCATCTTGCCGGTGGTTACGCCGAGATCGTAGTAGTTGATGGTAAGGGTGGCAACACCGCAGATTTTGCACGGGCCCTCTTCACCGGTGATGATGGGGATGTTTGCGGGTTCGGCAATGTTGCCGATGGCTTCTGCACAGGAGGCAGCGGTGTTATCCGTCGGGATGTAGAGAACGTCGGCCTCGGCGCAGGCGGACTGAGTGACCGTTGCCACGTCATTGGAATCTGCAAAAGTGAAGGAATTGACCGTCAGACCGGCAGCCTCGAGACACTCCGTGACGACCTTTGCCTGGTATACGGAGTTGGCCTCTGCGGAGCAGTAGAGGATGGCGACGTTCTGGGCCTCGGGGAACAGGTCAACGATCATCTTTGCCTGCTGGTCCAGAGGAGCCAGGTCGGAAGTGCCGGAAATGTTGCCGCCTACAACACCGCCGAAATCGGCAATGTCAAGAGCAACGCCGTACTCCGTGATGGCGGTACCGAGAACGGGAATGCTGTCGGTAGCGGCAACGGCGGCCTGCAGGGCGGGTGTTGGGTTGGCAAGAATCAGATCAACGCCGTCGGCCACAAAACCGTTGCAGATGGTTGCGCATGTCGGAATGTCGCCGGAGGCATTCTGGTTGTCGAATTCGACGGCATCGCCGAGTTCTTCTTTGAGTGCATCTATAAAGCCCTGCGTGGCGGCATCGAGCGCTTCGTGCTGAACAAGCTGGCAGATGCCTACTTTAAAGCTCTGGGCGGCCTCGGCAGCCGGAGCTGCATCAGCAGGAGCGGGAGCCGGTGCGGCGGCGGGCGCCGCTGCCTGGGAACCGCAGGCACAGAGCGCAAATGTCATTACAAGTGCGAGAATGATTGCTGTGATTTTTTTCATTTTTTTACCCTCCAAAAATTAAACAGCCCCGCCCAAACGGACGGGACTGCAAAATTACAAAAATTACAATCTTACCGCTCAGGCTGTTTTAAAACGGGAATAGACACGGTAATAGGAATAGCGAAGCGCGCTCATGCAGCCATGAGCGGAAACCATATTGCGTTTTGCTTCTCTGTTCTTCATCATGGGATGTATTATACTAGTTTAAATCACAAAAGCAAGTCTTTTTTTAATCTTTTTTAAAATTTTTTAAATTTACTATGAGAGCGGCGGAAAAAACAAAGGCACAACCCAGAATTTCCCGCGGGCTGAGGGCCTGATGCAGAATAATATAGCCGAAAAGCGCTCCGAATACGGACTCCAGGCACATAATCAGGGAGGCGGCCGCCGCGGGGGTCCTTTTCTGGCCGAGGGTCTGAAGCGTGTAGGCTATGCCGCAGGAGAGTATACCGGTTATAAAAAGGCTCATTCTCCCCGCCCAGATGGCGCCGAAGGTCGGCCTCTCGATAAGCAGCATGGGCAGCAGTGTGAGAGCACTCGACATGAGACACTGGACGCAGGAGATAATCACGCCGTCCCGGCCTTCGGAAAAGTGGTCTATAACGAGAATGTGGCCCGCATAGCCGAAGGCAGAAAGGAATACCAGCAGGTCGCCTCTGGAAATGTAGAAATCCTCGTTGATGCACAGCAGCCAGAAACCGATTACCGCAACGAAGACGGCGAGCCAGGTGCGCTTTGCAACGGACTTGCCGAGCAGGAGCCCGACGAGCGGCACGATGACAATGTACAGCGCGGAGATGAAGCTCGCTTTGCCAACCGTGGTGGAGGCTATGCCGTACTGCTGGGTCGTAGAGGCAATGCAGAGGACGATTCCGCAGATGATGCCGCTGCGAATGGTATCTTTTATTTCTCCCTTCGGGAGCTTCCGCCCCGCAAAGATGGCAAAGGGCAGCAGAACAAGGCCGCCCAGGAACATTCTCAGGCAGCTTATGGTGAGATTGCCGATGTGTTCCAGAGCGGTACTCTGAAAAACAAAGGCAAGCCCCCAGATACATGCGGTTGTCAGCAGCATCAGGCTGCCGGTGATTTTTCTGTTCATAACAACCGAGAGTATAACACAAAAGGCTCTCCTGCGGGAGAGCCTTTTGGCTGTTTGTCATTCTGCTTCGGCAACGTGGATTTCCCGGATGGTAAAATCCTCGCCGGAGAGAACCTGCTTGTCGAAGCTGCCGCAGTTCGGGCAGTAACCCTTGTGCTCGATTACGTTGAATATTTCATCGCAGTCGTCACACTCTGCCAGGCCGGGAATCTCGTTGATAACGAGCTTGGTGTTCTCGTAAGGAGTCCCGTTGACAAGGGGGCCGTAGACATCTTCGACATATTTCGGGATGACCAGCGAAAGCTCGCCGATATCCAGTACTATTTCTTCAACGTCCTCGCGGCGGACGCCGTTCTGCTCGCAGAACTCGTCAACCGTGTGGAGCATTGCGCGTACGACGCCAACCTCGTGCATTCTTTACTTCTTGAGAACCTTTTTGCGGATGAGGCGGGTTCCGACGCTGGGAACATTGCCGACGCAGGTGAGCAGAGTCCGGAAGTAAGGATTGCCCTTGTTGTCGGTAATCTTCTCGAGGTGGATGGCATCGAACTTGCACTTGGTGGTGCAGATTCCGCAGCCGACACAGAGGTCATAGTCGATAACGGCGCAGCCGCAGCCGAGGCAGCGGTCGGCTTCCTTCTTGATCTGCTCTTCGGTAAGCGTACCGCGCAGATCCTTGAACGTCTTGACAGCCTCTTCGGCCTTGGCATCGGCGGAGCGCTGGCGCGGCGTGTCGTCGAAGCCCTTGGGAGCAAAGGCGAGCGTGCCGAGATCGAACGGCTTATAGTCGCGCGGGTCACGGCCGTTGACGAGCGTCTGGCCGGCGTGTACGTAGCGGTGGATGGAAATGGCCATTTCCTTACCGGCTGCAATAGCGTCTACGCAGAACTTCGGGCCGGTAACAACATCGCCGCCGGCGAAGACATCGCTCTGGGAAGTCTGGTAGGTCTTGGCATCGGCAAGAACGTTGCCTTTTTCGCCGGTTGCAAAATCAAAGCCGGTGAGGTCAATCTTCTGACCGATGGCGGCAATGACAGCATCGCACTTGCATTCGTCGCCTTCGCACTTGAGACCGGTGACCTTGGTCTTGCCGGTAATCTCAACGGGCTTGTGCTCGAACAGGAAGCGTACGCCTTCGGCCTTGGCTTCGGCAACTTCTGCCGGGTCGGCGGGCATGTCTTCTTCCTTGCGTCTGTAAACAACCGTTACGAGAGCGCCGAGACGGGCTGCCGTGCGGGCCACGTCGATGGCAACGTTGCCGCCGCCGATAACGCAGACCTTCTTGCCGAGTTCAACCTTCTTGCCGAGATTGACGTCACGCAGGAAGTCGATACCGGAGAGAACGCCCTTGAGCTCCTCGCCCGGAATGCCGAGCTTGGCGCCGAGCTGTGCACCGATGGCAAAGCCGAACGCCTTGTAGCCTTCTGCGCGCAGAGCATCGAGAGTAACATCCTTGCCGACTTCGACGCCGGTCTTGAATTCAACGCCCATCGTCTTGAGAACGTCGATTTCGGCGTTGATAACGTCTTTTTCAAGACGGAATTCGGGAATGCCGAGCGTCAGCATGCCGCCGAGCTTCTCTTCCTTCTCGAATACGGTTACGGGGTAACCCTTCACCTTGAGATAGTAGGCAGCGGAGAGACCGGCAGGGCCGGCACCGATGACGGCTATCTTCTCGGGGTATTCCTGGCCTATCTGATTCAGCAGCTGAGGAACGTAAGCGGTCTTCGGGTCGAGATCCTTCTCGGCGATGAACTTCTTGATGTCATCGATGGCGACAGCTTCGTCAATCTTCTGTCTGGAGCAGGCGGCTTCGCAGGGCTTGTTGCAAATGCGGCCGCAGATGGCGGGGAACGGGTTGTCCTTCTTGATGAGCTCGAGAGCTTCGGTGTATCTGCCTTCGGAGGCGAGCTTCAGATAGCCCTGAACGGCAATGTGTGCCGGGCAGGCTGCCTTGCAGGGAGAAGAACCGGATTCCATAACGTCGGTACGGTTGGTGCGGTAGTCGACGTTGTAGGACTTGGCATCGAAAGGAACGGCCTGGTCGGTGTCGTAGGAATCGGAGACATGCGGGTCAACCTTGCTGTACTTCTGGCCGAGACGGATGGCGTTGGTCTGGCAGTTCTCAACGCAGGAACCGCAGGCTACGCAGTTGTCCTTGTTGACGCGTGCAACGTAGTTGGACTTGATGGCATTCTTGGAACGGAAGTATTCGGCAACGCGCAGAGCATAGCAGGAGCAGCCGCAGCAGTTGCAGATAGCGGTGGAATCTTCAAAGCCGGGGGTCTGGTTGATTTCGTGAACGAGACCGTTGTCTTCGGCTCTCTTGAGGATTTCGTATACTTCTTCCTTGCTGATTTCGCGGTGGGCACCTACGGCGACCATGCTTCGAGCATTGTCGTTGAGATAGATGCACATGTCCTCTTCAAGGTGGCCGCAGCCTTCGCCCATGAGACGTCTGGAACGTCTGCAGGAGCAGGGGCCTACGGAATAGAAGTCGGCCTTTTCAATCAGAGTGGACAGTTCATCGTAGTCGGCAGCATGAGAATCGTTCTCAATGGCCTTCTGAACCGGCATAACGTGCATGAAGAACATACCGGCGGATTTCGGGTTGGAGTTAACCAGCGGAGCCAGCATGCCGACACGTACTCTGGTGTACTCTTCGAAGCAGTAGCCGAGATCGGGATACTTGTCGCAGAGTTCACGGTTGGAGAGAATGCCTTCCATGATGCCGGGAACCCAGATCGGGTAGTACCAGCCAACCTGGCCGTCTTCTCTCTTCTTTGTGCGGATGATACCGGCAATCTGCAGCTTCTTGGCCTGCTCTTCGCCCCAGGCGACGTCCTTGCCGCAACGTTTGCAGATTTCTTCGGTTGTACGGGGAGTTTCGAGTTTCATGTGCATCATGAACTTGCACATGTCATCGCTGACCAGCGGATCCAGAATTCTGTACTCGGGATCTTTATAGGTAATGCCCGTGTACGTCATGCTCTCGAGACTTATTTTGGAAGCGAGAGCAAGGATATTCGGTCTGTTTGCCATTACAAAAACACCTTTCTCTTTTGTTATATATTTGTTTAGCTAACTTATTATTATAAAGTAATAAAGATGTTCAGTCAACAACAACGCTTCCGTCTTCCAGCACTTCAACGGTCATGCCGTCCTGCACGTAGTTCAGGAATTCTTCACCGAGCCTGTCTATGACGGGCATGTTTGCATCCGTCCAGAAGGCGGCGAGAATAGCGCCGGAGGCGGCCAGCGTGTCAATGGATTTGGAAAAAAGCATGCAGGCCGGCTGCTTGCCGGTAGCACATACGGTGTAGAGCGCCATGCCGCCCGTTGTGGAGCCTATCGTCTCCGGCAGGCAGAGGGCAACGCCGCGCATCGGCTTCTTGTAGAGGTCCGGATTGTTCTGGTCGGAGCATTTTACCTTTCTGTCACCCAGAAGCATCGGCGTCTGATAGCTGGCCAGTGTATTCATGCCGCCGTGGGAGACGAGCGCGGGCGCCTTGCAGGTACCCTCCGCGATAACGCGGCCCTTAAATGTTCTGCTCATTTTCTGCCCTCCTGTTCATTACCGGTGATTTTGGCGAGAACCTCCATCTCGGGATAGAATCTCGCGCTGGAGTAGGTGCGCAGCTTGTTGGAGGAGGTGATGACGGGGCTTGCCTTCAGGAGAGGATTGTTCATTGTCATCAGCGGGCAGAGGGAACTGGTGTGCACGCCGGTTTTGCGGAGCCTGTCGGCGTAAGGCGTCTTTTCAAACTCCTTCAGCACAGCGGGAGCCGCGGTGAAGACGGTGGGGATGACGACTTTGGCGTTTCCGGCCTGGGCGAGGGAATCTTCCACTCTTTCCGTCCAGTCCTTCAGCTGCTGCAGGGTCATGTGCGGGCAGCCGATGAAGCAGAGCTCCGGCTTGGCGTCCAGATTCTTCCAGATGCAGGGATAGCTGTTCTTGACCCGCTCGATTTCGGCGTCGTCGACAACATAGACCGGGGCGTCTTTCCGGATGAGCGCTTCGCCGCTCTCGACCGCCTCGGGCGTCAGATTCTCGATGTGGTACAGACCCACGGAACCGTTGGATGCCGTCGCCGCACCGAAGTCCTTCAGATAGGTGCAGGCTTTCTCGTTCAGTTCGGTGCCGAGATATTTATCAAGGCCTTTGACGTAGGGGACCTTTTCCAGGACTCTCATGCCGACGGCCGAACCGAAGAGCTGGGCGTCCGGCAGGGAGCTGGTCTTCAGCTCGACAATCCAGTCCGCTTTTCGACCCTCGTCCGTGAGGAAGCCGAATTCCGGCACAAAGCCGGCGATAGAGCACATCAGCTCGATGATGCCGGAGTTCCGGTTGCACCGGGCGCCGAGAACGCTGTTGGCATAGACGACGGCGGAGGATTCGGCCCAGGCCAGCACGTCGCCGCGCTTGGGCTTGTTGCCGACTTCGTCCAGATAGCAGGTGCAGGTGTAGGCATCGTCGTCGAGAATGCCGAATTTCTTCAGCTGGTCCTCAAGCCTTCCCTGCTGGGAGTACATCACGTTGCAGACGATTTTTTCAATCGGCGTCAGGGGCACGTTCTTGTTGTCGGTGGGGCGGGGGTCGGCAGAAAACTTCTGCCGGCTGACCTCGCCTTCGCCGAGTATTTTGTCATAGAGCTCATAAACGGGCTTCATGAGGCCGAGACCGAAGCTGATAACCGTGTGCCCGTATTCGCTCGTAATGGGAATCATGCGTTCGGCATCAAAGGCATCACCGAATGCGACGAGGGTCTTCAGGACCTTCGCCATGGTTTCGCCTTTGGAGCCTTCCAGCATGGCCTGCTGTTCGTTGGTTAGCTTCATGTATGTTTCCTCAGATAATGGTGGATGCCGGAACGTCGAGTTCCACATCGCTCATGGCAAAGCTGGAGCAGGGGTGGATATAATTGAACTCGATGTCGGCCGCTCTGCGCCCGTCGGTCTTTTCGGGAACATAGACCTGGCCGGAAACCAGCTTGCTGCGGCACCAGCCGCATTCGCCGCTGCGGCAGCGGGAAGGAGCTGCGATGCCGCTTCTCTCGATGGCAACGAGCAGCGGCTCGTCTGCGGAGGCGGTCACGTTGTATTCCTTGCCGCACTGGGTAATCTTGAGATGGAAGCTCTTGCCGCGGATATCCTCCGGATAATCGGGCTGATTCCAGGGATCCTTAATCATGCCGAAGAGCTCCCTGCGGACGAACTTGCGTCTCAGGCCGAGTTTCTCGATTTCCTTGTCGAGGAAGTTGTACATGGCCTGCGGGCCGCACATGAAGATGCTGTATTCCTCGCCGCCGTATTTCTTTATCAGGTCCGCGGTGATGAAGCCGTGCTCGTAGCCCTCCTTCTCCTCATCGGAGAGAACGTGGACAACGTGTACCTTGTCGCATGCCGCGCAGACTTCGTCGAGTTCCTTCTTGTATACGATGCCCTCTTCCGTTCTGGAGCCGTAAAGGATGGTCAGGTCGAAGTCTTCCTGTCCGTCGCGGAGGGCATAAGCCATGCCCATAAACGGGGTGATGCCGCTTCCGCCGGCCAGTGCAACGACCTTTTTGCAGTCGCGCAGTCTTTCATAATAGAGATGGCCCTGCGGTCCGGAGATGGTAACCTTCTGGCCTTCCTTCCAGTTGTCCTGGATGTAGGGGCTGACAAAGCCCGCGTCGTCTCTCTTGACGGTGATGTTGTAAATGCCGTCCTTGGCCCAGGCCGGGGAAGAGCAGAGAGAATAGGAGCGAGTGGTAACCGTGCCGCCGACGGGAACGGATACGCTGATGTACTGGCCTGCGCGGAACGGAGCAAGAGCCTTTCCGTCCTCGGTCTTGAATACAATGGTCTTGGCATCGGAGCCGTTCTGCCGGATCTCGGAGATGACGACCTCCTGCTTGGCCGGATGGCGTTCCTTTGCCTTCTCGTTGGTGGTCAATGTCTTGGGAAGCGGGGTGGCCGGGAATGACTGGATGGCCTGCTCGCGCATTTTGGGCATGTTTTTGAACTTGAGCATGTCAAAGGCGCCTATAACGCCGACTTTGTAATTGCAATTTGCTGCCATGATTTATTCCTCCTCCGCTTTCATTTCTGCAAGAGTCTTTCTTGCCAGGGTATTGCCGCTGAATATGGCGGAATTGTATCCGTCGCCTCGGATGCTGGAAGCACCTACGAATTTCAGGCCCTTAACGGGGAATTCGGTGCCCATCATCATCATTCTGGGCATCATGGAATCCCAGTCCCTGAGTTCGAAGCCGTAGGCCGAACCCTGCGGGGTGTTGACGTAGTTGCACATCGTCCACGGGGTGGCGATTTCTATCTCTTCGATATACGGCTTGATGGTATAGCCGGTTCTCTCCTCGAAGAGGTCGATGAGCTTTTCGGCAAAGTCCGTCTTGGCCTTGACGTAGTCTTCCTGCGAGATGTTGGCCCAGTCATCCTCCATGAAGGTGGATGTGAGCGAGATGACACAGGTGCCTTCGGGAGAGAAGTGCGGGTTGACAACGTTGTAGCAGACGCTGACCTGGTTGCAGTTGGTTGCAATCCGCTTGCCGTCTTCGTACTCCTTGACGGTGTCGGCGGAAGTGGGAAGGAAAATGGTATAGTCGTGAATGCCCAGCTCCTCGGCCGTCTTGTCGAGCCCCATGTAAACAACGAACATGCGGGCGCTGTAGGTTCTGCCGTTGCCGAGCTTCAGCATGCGTTCGGGCACGACTTCGGGCGGGCACATTGTTGCATAGACCATGTTCTGGTTCATGTTGCACAGAATGTATTTGGTTTCAACGGTGCCGCAGGTGGTCTCAACACCGCGTACGGCGTTGTTGTCGTCAAAGAGAATCTGGGTTGCCGTGCAGTTCATCCAGGTCTCTCCGCCCATGGCACGGAAGCGCTCGAGCATGCCGGTTGTCAGCTCGTTGCTGGTCTTGTCGGGAATCCAGGCACCGTGGTTGACGTAGAGCCACAGCATGTTGACATACTGCAGGAAGGAAAGATGATCCATGTCGACGCCCAGATAGCCCCAGTAGGTGCTCAGAATGTCCTGGGCGAGAGGCGGCATCTTCATGGCCTTGAAAACCTTGTTAACGCTGTAGCTTCCCAGTCTCAGGAAGTTGGGGAAGTGCTCCTGCATGTATTTCGCATCGGTCTGTCCGTTCACACTGAGAGAATAATCTCCCGCTTCGTGGAATTCGGTGCCGATGTCGAAAAGGTCCTGCACCTTCTGGCGGCAGCCTGGAACGAGTCTTTCCATCTCGTCGACGAAAGCCTTGACCGAGCAGGGCAGCGTGGCGTCGATATGCGTCTTCCCGTCGCTGGCCGTGGTGATAACGCGGAAGTTGTCCGGTACCATGTGCCAGTTGATGTCCAGACCGAAGTCTCTTTCAACGGTTTCGCGGCATCCGCCGGGGTTCTCTTTCGTACCCCATTCGCATATTTCGTGGAGAGCGGTTTCAAATTCAAAGCGGCCTCTGCGGAAGCTGGAAGCGCAACCGCCGGGCAGATTGTGGCGCTCGATAAGAAGTGTCTTTTTTCCGGCCAGAGCCATGCGGCAGGCCGCAGCCAGACCACCGTTACCGGCGCCGATGACTACTGCATCGTATTTTGGCATAAGTTGATTCCTCCTTAATTAATTGCTTTTCAAAAACGTGGCCATACCACGCTGTATACCAATTTAATATTGTATTATCAAATCGGCTTAAAAACAAGCAATCACCCTTTTCTGTAACTTTTTTCGGCGAAATAGGCAATTTTTTGCTTTGACAATCAACAAGTGGCACAATATAATAATACCCGTGGTATCTGGTAATACCACGAGCAATTCACCGTTCCGGAGGTTGAAAATGGGATTCAGCAAGATTCAGGCCGTGTCGCTTACGGAGCTATTCATTCAGCAGATTGAAAAAATGATTCTGTCCGGCGAACTGGCCGTAGGCGAGCAGCTTCCGCCGGCCAGGGAACTTTCCGTCCGGATGGGCGTCAGTCGCCCCGTTATCTCCGCGGGCCTTCTCGAACTGGAAAAAGTCGGCTTTGTCGAGATTAAGCCCCGTCAGGGCGTCTACGTCAGCGATTACCGCCGCAAGGGCACCATCGAGACCCTTGTCGCCATCATGAAGTACAACGGCGGTGCTCTGCGCCGCAACGAGGTGCGCTCCATTCTCGAAGTCCGCGACGCCTGCGAATGCCTCTGCATCAAGCTGGTTCTGAAAAACTGCAGCGACGAGGAGATTGAAACGCTTGTCCCGTATATCGACGCGATTGCTGCCTCCAAGGATGCCGAAGAGGCCGCGGCCCACTGCTTTGATTTCTACCATGAGCTAACGGTCCTGTCCGGGAACGAGCTCATTCCTCTGCTCTATACTTCCTTTCGCGAACAGGGAATCTATCTTTGGTCCATGTTCTGCAAGAAGAACGGCATCAACGCTCTGTATGAGCTCAAGAAGGATTTCTATGCCATGCTCCTCAATCGCAACGAAGAGGCGGCCTATGAGCACACGCACAGCATCATGAACATCGCCATAGAAAACCTGTCGTTCTACGGCGCGTAATACAGCCTGATACAAAAGGGCCGGTGCAGCAGCACCGGCCCCCGTTTTATTCTGTTCAGAAAATCTGGCCGGGGAGGCGGAGTTTCTCCTTCGGCGGGAAAGAGCTGTCGAACGCCTCCACGTCGGCATCGGCCACATAGTAGCCCTGCGGCGTTTGGTAAACACCGGTGATGCCGTCAAGGTAGCCGGGAATCAGTTCCCTGCAGAGAAAGAAGGAATCGTCCTCGCCCTCCGGCAGGTCGTGATAGCGGATGGAGAAGCGTCTTGCATAGTCAAAGCCGCTTTTGCCGTAGAAATCGATGTTGCCTTCGAACAGCACGGCGCCGAAGCCCAGTTCCGCGGCTTTGGACAGGGAATAGTCCAGCAGCATTTTGCCGTAGCCCATGCGCTTCAGCTCGGGGCTGATACCAATCGGGCCCATGGTGAGAACGGGAATTACTCGTCCGTCATCGGCTTCGATAACGGTCCGCATGAACATGTTCTGGCCTATAAGATGCCCGTCCTTTTCCATGACGAAGTCCAGCTCTTTTACAAAGGCCGGGTCGTCACGGAGCACATGAATCACATAGTGCTCGCTGCAGCCGGGGCGGTAAACGTTCCAGAAAGCCTCTCGCACGAGGTTTTCGACCTCTCGGTAATCCTTTTCGTTTTCCGAACGGATGATCGTGTCATTTTTATTCATTGTTTATCCTCCTGAAAATTGTTGACGTCAATGGCTTTTCAGCGGGAGGTTCGTTCGACTGTCGGCAAACCTCCCGGTCAGCCAACAATCTCCGGTGTACGATACTTTCTCAAAAAGCACGCTCCTAAAAAATATTTATTATCTGGCCGCAGCCGGATTAACAAAAATAAAAAGTGTAAAGTTCAAAGTGCAAAGTCCAAAGTTTCGGTTGAAAACCTTGCGGTTTTCTTGGGATTTTGATAAGATTCGCTTATGAGCGAGTCAGTTGTAAAGCCAAAAATATATGAGTTTGCAAAACAGGCAGTGCTGATGTGCAAGAAGGTTGAAGCCGAGCAGCATGAGTATGATATGACGCGGCAGCTAAGGCGAAGCGCAACAAGCATAAATGCCAATTACGCCGAAGCGGAATGTGCAGCATCGCGCACTGACTTTTTGAATAAGCTTAACATTGCCGTTAAAGAGGCAAATGAATCAAAGCAGTGGGTTAATCTTCTGCATGATACGGAATACATAACGGAAGATGAGTTTAATCCACTGAACAATTTGATTGACGAAATAATCCGAATGCTCAGCAAAAGCATTTTGACGTTGAAAAAACAACTGAACAGAGAACTGTATTAACCACCCGCCCCCTTAACAAAGGGGGCTTTTTTAATGGCGGAGGTACGACGCCTACCACAACTTTGCACTTTGAATTTTGAACTTTGAACTATTCTATAATTCTGCGAAGATTTTTGCGCCTTTGTTTGTCAGCCAGCGGCGGCAGAGAAGCGTCAGCCCGGCCAGCAACGCAATGATGACGACAAAGGCGAAGGAGGAGCCCGCAAGCAGGCTCAGAGCGATGCCGATGCCTGCCAGAAGGAGGCAGAAGAGCCAGCCCCCGAATAGGGACAGCAGAACCGGCATTCCCTGCTTGATGACGACGACGGGGTCGGTCCAGGTGAGATTCGGCTTGATCAGGTTGAGAATCAGGCCGAACTGCGAAGAGAGCAGGTTGATAAGAAACAGGGCGCAGAGCATGAGAAGGCTCGGCAGCAGCTTGAAGCGCAGCGCTATGCAGACGATGACAGCGGAAAGACTCGCCGGGAAGACGTTCAAAAGCACATCGGCCTTCACCTTGGCCTTCAGGACGTCCGCCGCTTCCACCGGGAGAGACTGGAGAATCCAGAGATTCTTCCCCTCCAGGGAGACGGATGCGGGAGTAATCAGCGTGGTGCACACGATGGCGGCAAGAGACACAAACAGCAGCACCGGCATCGCCGCCTGCAGATTCGGCGCATTCTTTTCGACTTCCGCGAAGAAGCCGAGCAGGTTGCTCCGCTTGATGAGAACGGCCACCGCCAGAACCGGCGAGAAGAGAAGCCCCAGTCCGCCGTTCAGCATCCAGGCGGGAAGGGAAATAAAGTGTTTGAATTCCCTTTTGAGAAGCGCTTTTTGGGCGCTGATCTGCTTTATGCTTTCCGCCTTGCCGACCGCCTTCCCGGGAGTGCTGACAGAGGCGAACTTCATGAGCGTTTTGGACATCACATAGAGGCAGAGCGCCAGAAGCGCCAGCGTAATGAGCGTGACGAGAAGCATGCTGCCAACGCTGCCCTCGGCCGCCGAGCCGAGCAGATAGACATACTGCAGCCGGGTGGAGAAGGTGCTCTGCAGCGTGTCCACGTGTTCCGCAACGTTCTGGAGAGAGGCGGAGATCTTCGAGTAGGACACAAAATAGAGAACGATGAAAAGCAGGCTGATGAAGACCACGAGGAAGTTCTTGCCCTTGGTCTTGGACACAATCAGGGCGACCACCCAGCCCAGCAGACAGGAAAGAACCGTGACGAAGAGCGGGATGATGAACGTGAGCAGAACGGGAAAGACCACGTTCAGGGCCGTCACCGGCTCCATGACCCAGTAGCCGATAACGGCGGGAATCCAGAGCCAGGCACTGTACATAAGCCCGGTGAGATAGACGCCGGAGGCTCGTGCGGCCAGCAGTTTATGGGGCGGTATCGGCAGGGCGAGCAGAAGCTCGTTGTCCTTCGGCAGGTACAGGCTGGCATAGGTATTGAAAACACTGCCGAAGACACCGAGCGCAATGGAGAGCAGGCCCGCCAGGGAGAAATACAGCCAGTTACAGCCGTGGCCGAGCGTGGCGGCGCCCATGCCGCAGGCTATGCAGAAGAAGGCGAAGCCCGTGCCGCCGAATACGAGCACCATCAGCACGATGTACCTCGTCAGGTCGCCCCGGCTGCGGGCCTTGCCGGTCTTCTTGTCGATCGTATAGGACTGAAACAGCTCCGCGAGCTGTTTTTTAATGAGCGTTTTCAGCATTTACTGTGCCTCATTGTCCGCCAGCTCGAGGAAGACCTCTTCCAGGCTTTCATCGCCCTTTACTTCTTCCATGGTGCCGGACTTGATCAGCCGGCCGTTTTTGATGATGGCCACTTTGTCGCAGAGCTTTTCCGCCACATCGAGCACGTGGGTGGAAAAGAATATGGCGCCGCCCGCGTTGCAGTGCTCGCGCATCATCTCCTTGAGAATATAGGCCGCCTTCGGGTCGAGACCGACGAAGGGCTCGTCCATAAGGATGAGCTTGGGGGAATGAATCCAGGCGGAGATAATCGCCAGCTTCTGCTTCATGCCGTGGGAGTAGGCGGAAATCAGCTGCCCGAGATGGCTGCTGAGCTCAAAGGCCTCGGCATATTTTTCTATCTTTTCCTTTCTTTCCGAGGGGGAAATCTCGAAAATGTCAGCAATGAAGTTCAGATACTGCATGCCGGACATGTAATCGTAGAGGTCCGGATTATCGGGGATGTAGGCCATCTTTTTCTTGCAGGAAATCGGGTTGTCCCGCATGGAATCCCCGTCGATGAAGATGCTGCCCTCGTCAAAGGACAGGATGCCGGCGGTGCTTTTGAGCGTGGTGGTCTTTCCGGCGCCGTTGTGCCCGATGAAGCCGTAGACCTCGCCGGGAAGAATGTGCAGGGAGAGATCGTCCACGGCCTTTATGTCGTCGTATTTCTTCGTTAGGTGTTCGATTCTGAGCATTGTTCTATGCCTCCGTTTTCAGTCATAAAAAAGCTTAAAGAGCCCTCAGCGCAGCTTGTACACGGCGGATTTGGTGTACTCCGCATCGGAACCGTCATCCGTGAACAGCTCTCTTTCGAAAGAGAGCCCGTTCTTTTCCAGGCAGATTTCCAGAATGCAGAGGTAGATGCCGATGTCGATGCGGTTGTAGTAGGATACGGCCGCCTCCGGCATGATGCCGCGCTTTCCCGGCTTCTTATAACGGAAGACCGTCAGTTCTCCGTTTCGGTTCTCCACGTACCAGGGCTGGGAATTGCAGGCGCTCGGGGCAAAGCGGGTAATGTCGGCAAAGCCCGGGTCGTCGCCGGACCAGATTTCATCCAGCGGCTTGCGCTTGGCTTTGAACATGTCTTTCCGGTACTTCGCGGGGTCGCTCACCTTGCGGATGGCCAGCATGATGACGAAATCCAGGCCCTCAAAAGAGGGCAGGTCCGGCTTTCCGATCCCGTACCAGAGAGTCCCGATGTCATGCGAGACGAGATACAGGTCGAGCTGCTGGCCGATGTACCCGGTGTTCATCAGGTAATTGTCCTTCTTCTCGCTGTATAGCAGAATGCAGTACTCGGCATCCCGCTTGAAATTCACCCGGTCGGCCGGAACGATTCGGATGGCCGTTTTGATATCGGGAAGCAGAACGCAAAAATCGCGAAAAGCCTTTTCGATTCCGTCCAGCTCCGTTTGGGAAATCCTGTCGTCTCCGGTTCCCCGGAAGAGGTGAAAAGACTTCCGTTTAAAAATCATATCGTAATATTCCTGCATAAGAATCACCTCGATTGGCGGAGCTTCAGCAGCCGTAGGTCCGGACGAAAAGCTGCAGGAAGGCTTCGATTTCCCGCATGATTTCGGCTTCCTTTTCCGGCTCGCGGTCACATTGGATAACAAGCGCCGAAATCGGGGCCGTATAGGCGAAGGCCAGCACGGAAGGATCCTCCTTTTTTAGAAGGCCGTTGGCTATCATGGCGGAAAAGATTTCGGTGTAGATGTCTCTGGTACCGGTGAGGAAGTGCCGCGTGGCCAGGTTCCTTGCCCGCGCGTCGTGAAACTGCTCGGTAAGCAATATGTGCCTCGAAAGGATAACCTTGGAGTCATGCATCGTGAAAGCAAGTGCCTGCCGGGTCATGGCAAGCAGTTCCTCGCAGGACTTCGGAACCGGAGGCAGCTTCTCCGGCGAACCGAAGCGCTCGCTGTAGTAGGCCTCCATCTCGTCCAGAACAGCGTTCCAGATGGCTTCCTTGCTCGTATAATGCTTGTACAGGGCCGACTTGCTCAGCCCCAGCGCGGCAGCCAGATCCCGCAGGTTGGTGCCCTTGTATCCGTTTGCCGCAAACATAGCCAGCGCCTCTTCGAGGATTCTGTTTTTTGTTGAATTAGCCATTTTCTCACTCCGATAATAAAGTTGGGTGACCTATTGGACACCGACATTATAACGGCAGGAATTTTCGTTGTCAATCGGTTTCTCTTGTAGCGGAGAGAAATTGTTTGTATAATATAAGTAAGAATGCGGAAGGAGAAACCCGTCATGACGGATTTGACGACCGACGAGAAAAGCTTTTATACGCAGGAGGCGGATGCGCGCCCGAACCGGCAGCTGGCCGACTGCATGCTGTTTGCAATGGCTGTAATTTTATTCTGCTGGGCGCTGACGGAAAGCGGCGCTTTCCGCGTTGGCAGAATGCAGATGCGAATCGGTGCAGCCGCTTCGGTGGTTCTGCTGCTGATTCCGCAATTCTTCCGTTTCGGGGACCGGATGAGCCGGCCCGTCGTAAAGTATATCATGCTGGGGATTTTGACGGCTGTCATGGGCATCATCAGCACACTGCTGATGTTCCACACGACGCTGTGCCTTGTGTTCCCGATGCTGGCCTCCACGTTTTACAAATCCGAAAAGGTGGCACACTATGCCGTCGGCGGCAGTTTGCTGATAGCCGTCCTGGCTCCCCCGCTGAGCTTTGTGGGAGGCATGTGGGATTCGCTGTTTCTCCAGGTTCTGCTGCAGCTGTGCGGCATCGATTCCTTCCCCGCGGCAGAGCCGTTCTTCACGGTTTCCAACTCCGTCTGGCAGATTATTCTTTATATAGTCCTCCCGAGGGCACTCATTGCCGGCGTTATAGGCATAGGCACGGTGAACATCGTAAAAGGAAACGCCAGGGCGCTGGAGGACCGGATTTCCATCATGCGCACAAACGCTCTTACGGTGGCTATGGAGAATGACATGCTGGACTGCCTGGCCATTATCATAGAAGGAAAAGACGGTAACACCGGCGAGCATGTGCTGAACACAAAAAAATACATGTCTGCCATCCTCGAGTACATACTGGAGCACGGACTCTATCCGGAGAAGGTGAATGCCGGATATGCCGAAAAGGTTATCCGGGCATCGGTTCTGCACGATGTGGGCAAGATAGCCATTCCCGACAGCATCCTCAAAAAGCCGGGGAAGCTGACCGAAGAGGAATATGCCGTTATGAAGACGCATGCGCTCGAAGGCGACAAAATCATCAGTCGGGCGTTTGCGGACAACCCGGATGCGCAGTTCGCCTCCGTTGCCCACGAGATTGTCACCTTCCACCATGAAAAAATGGACGGTACGGGCTATCCCTACGGCCTGAGCGGAGAGGAGATTCCGCTCGCGGCCAGAATGATGTCTATCGTCGATGCCTTTGACACCATAACCTCAAAAAGAGTATACAAAGAGGCACAGAGCCCCGAGGAGGCCATTGCCATCTTACGGCAGGATTCCGGAACCCACTTCGACGGGGCGCTGGTGGATATTTTCATCGCCGCCTATACAAAGGACCCGGCATAAAGGCATAAAAGAGAATAAGATAAAAAACAATCCCGGAAGGATGAACCTTCCGGGATTTTGCTGTCCGGGGTTTATTTTACATAGTTGAGGGGGAAGACCTCTATCTCGATGTCGCTGAGCGGGAAGCTGGCGCAGGGGTGAATCCAGCCGAACTTCTTGTCCGCCATGCGGCGCCCGTCGGCATCGGCCGGGACATAGACTTCGCCGGAAATCAGACGGGAATGGCACCAGCCGCACTCGCCGCTGCGGCAGTGGGAGGGAGCCTTGATGCCCGCTTTTTCAAGAGCCCAGATGAGGCTCTCGCCGTCGGCGCAGACGGTCTCGGTCTTCTCGCCGCGGATGACGACGGTCAGCTTGTACTCCTTATCGACCTGATCCTTCGGATAGTCTTCGTTCTTGGTGACGTTCTGGTAATCGCCGGACATCTCCATGCGGTAGTACTTCTTGGCAAGGCCGAGCTTCTTGCACTCGCCTTCGCCGAAGATGTACATGGCCTTCGGGCCGCACATAAAGACGGAGAAGGGCTTGCCGGCCGGCGCGTATTTCTTTATGAGCTCGGCGGTGATGAAGCCGTTTTCATAGCCGTCCTTCTTCTCCTCGGACAGAACGTGGACAACCTTTACCTTGCCCGCACTCTTCGCGGCCAGCGCTTCGATTTCATCCTTGAGCAGGATGCCGTCCTCGGTACGGGAGCCGTAGAGAATGGTCAGGTTGAAGTCTTCGATGCCGTCGACAATGGCGGCCGCCATCGAATAGAACGGGGTGATGCCGCTGCCGCCCGCAATGGCGATAACGTCTTTGGCATCGCGGAGTTCCTGATAGTAGAAGTCACCGAGAGGACCGGAAATTTCAACCTCGTCGCCCTCTTTCCAGTTCTCCAGAATCCAAGCGGAGACGAAAGCCGGGTTGGTTCTCTTGATGGTGAGGATGTAGCTGTTATTTTCCGAGCCCATGGCATCCTTCGGATTGGAGCGGATGGTGTAGGGCTTGGTGGTGGGCTGCCCGTCGATGTTCAGCGTGACGGAAACATACTGGGATGCGCGGAAGTAGGCCAGCTCTTTGGTGCCTTTGGCCTCGTCCGGAACGAGCGTGAAGCTCTTCGCATCGCCGTGGTTCTCCACCTTGGCAATCTTGCAGTACTGCACGGCGGGGTGGAGCTTGGCACCGACAATGTTCGGGTTGAAAACAGACTGAGGAATCGTTGCCTCGGCCGCTTCGATAGCCTTGACGCGGGTCTTGACTTCTCCGAGGAAGGGGAAGGGAGTGAGGCCCTTCAGACCCTCTTTGGAATATTTATATTTACCCATGTTTATTTGCCCTCCATTTCTAACAGCATGTATCTAGCCTGCTCCGCACCGGAGAGCCAGGCCTGGGAGTAGCCGTCCATCTGCGTGCCGTGTGCGCCGACGAAGCGCAGGCCCTTGATGGTATAGTCTTCCTTATGGCCGCACTGTACGCGCGGGAACATGCCGTCCCAGAGTCTGGGATAGTAACCATAAACGTCGCCCTTCGGGGTGCCGAGATAGCGGGCCCAGGTCATCGGGGAGGCAACCACGAGCTCTTCGATGTGACTCTTGAGGTCGCAGCCCATGACTTCCTCATAGCGCTCGACGCACTCTTTGGCAATCCGGTCCTTGATCTTGAAGTACTCGTCTTCGGTGATGTCTTCGAAGGCGTCTCCGTCATAGAACTTGGAGAACTGCAGGAAGCAGCGCCCTTCACCGGCCGCGTTGAGATTGGCCGCGCAGAGGTTGGTGCAGGTGATGTCCTTGTGGGTTTCTATGTTATTGGAACTGAGCCACTGGTTGTGGTTGTTCGGGTCGTGGCGGATGAACGTGTCATAGCAGGGGTTCAGGCCGATTTCTTCGGCGGTCGCGTTGAGGCCGAGATAAACCGTGAAGGGAGCCTGGGCCAGACGCTGGGCGTTCATCTTCTTCTTGTCGTACTCGGGGACTTCGTTCTTGTCATCGACCATTCTGTCGAAGACAACGTGAGGCATGAGGTTGGAGATGACCCAGTCGCAGGGGATGTAGGTGCCGTCTTCCAGCTCAACACCCTTGACGGCGCCGTTCTTGATGTCAATCTTGCTGGCTTTGGTGTTGTACCAGATGTCGCCGCCGAGCTCGCGGATTCTCTTGTCGAATGCCAGGGAGACCTCGTGGGAGCGGTTCTTGGCAAACCAGGGCAGCTGGGTGATGTAGACATAGGTCATGAACGTGTAGGGGGCGAAGCTCATCTCGGTGGAGTCGGCCGCAACATAGGTCCAGTAGGACTCGAAGATGTTTCTGGCCTTCTCGGGAACGCCGATGCGCTTGAGCATTTCGTCGCAGGGCATCGGGACGGTGCGCATCAGGTCGTAATACTTCAGGAGCATTTCAACCTTCTGCGGCGGATTGGGCTCGTTGTGGCGCTCGGCGAGCCATTCGACACCGTCGCACAGCATGCGGCCGAGTTCCATAACGGTCTCCATGGATTCACGGCAGCCGGGAACGGCCTCTTCCATGGCATCGAGGAAGTTCTCGACACCGGCGGGCATCTTGACGTTGAAGCCCTTCTCGGGGTCCGTTGCGATGGCGCCGAAGGTCTCATCGGCACAGCCCCAGTCAACATCGAGGTGGAAAGTGTCCTCAATGAGCTGGCGGACGGCGCCTCTCTTGCCCTCGCCCTCGCCGGTACCGAACTGGCAGAGTTCGTGCAGGGTGGCCTCGAATTCGTAGTTGCCGCGGACGATACTGGTTGCGCAGCCGCCGGGCAGATTGTGCTTTTCAAGCACAAGAACCTTCTTGCCCGCGTTGGCAAGATAGGTGGCCGCAGACAAACCGCCGTTGCCTGCGCCTACAACAATTACGTCGTATTTCTTCATGCAATTTCCTTTCTAAATTTATGTTTCGTTTTAAAACATGATATGATTATAACATCAACTGTTTTATCCTACAACATATCGTTTTCGATCTCCCTCTCTTTGCAGAGAGTACAAAATATGGTATCATTTCCCTATGCCATCGGATGAAACCGCCAAAAAAGCCGCGGCGCTCGCGGAAGACATACTGTCCCTCGCCTGCAGCCGGCTGCTCGTCAACTTCCGTTTTCTCGACAGGGCGCTTTCGCATCTCGAGTTGGAAGCCGAGGAGAACATCACGCTGGAGACCGACGGGGCCACGCTTTTCTACAGCCCCCGTTTTGTGCTCTGGCAGTACAAAAGCGAGCCGTCCGTCATCACGAGGGACGTTTTGCACTCCCTGCTGCACTGCGTTTTCAGCCACAGCTTCATCGGCCCCGGGATTGACCGGGCCCGCTGGGACCTGGCCTGCGACGTCGCCGTGGAGAACATCTTGAGCGAGCTGAACGCCCCCTGCCTCTCTGCCTCAAGGGAGGTACGGCAGACGGCCCTGCTCTCCGTGATAAGGGAAGACGTGCCGAATCTGACGGCCGAAAAGATCTATCGCTGGCTCCGGGAAAAGGAGATTCCGGAAGAGGAACTCCTGGCGGAGCGGGAAGCTTTCAAGGGGGACTCCCACGGCATCTGGTACGGGGAGGACGACCCCGAGGCGAAGATAAACGACAAAATCAAGCTGAAGAAAGTCTGGGAGGAAGTCTCCCGCCGCATGCAGACGGAGCTGGAGACGCTCCACGCCAAAGACGGTGCGCTGGTCCAGAATCTCAGAAGCATCAATCGCAACCGCCGAAGCTATGCGGATTTTCTCCGCCGCTTTTCCGTTTACGGAGAGGTTCTGCGACTGTCGGAAGAGGAGTTCGATAACAACTATTATATATACGGCCTGGATACCTACGGGAACATGCCGCTCATCGAGCCGCTGGAGTATTCCGAGCAGAAGCGGATAAAGGAGTTCATCGTTGCGATAGACACTTCGGGCTCCGTCCGGGGAGAGATTGTGCAGAAGTTCATCCAGCATACCTATGACATTCTTTCCGCACAGGAGAGCTTTTTCACCAAGATAAATATGTACATCCTGCAGTGCGACTGGTGCATCCGGGATGTGGCGCACATCACGTGCCGCGCCGATTTTGAAAAATACATCTCGAATCTGGAGCTCAAGGGCTTTGAGCGGACGGACTTCCGCCCGGTGTTCGAATTTGCGGAAGAAAAAATCCGCAATAAAGAACTGGCGGACCTGAAAGGCATTCTGTATTTTACGGACGGGCTGGGGACCTTCCCCGAAAAAAAGCCGCCCTGCGATACGGCCTTCGTTCTGCACCGCGGCGATTATGACGAGCCCTTTATACCGCCCTGGGCCATGAGAATGACGCTTGCGGAGGACGACATCCTTGACGGAAAATTATAAATTGGAAAACGGAGTGCTGACTCTCTTCCCCGGGACGGAGTATCTCGAGAGCGAGAAGTTCAGCGAGAATCCCGACATAATAAAAGCCGTCCTGCCGGAAGGGCTGCGGCACATCAGCGTGGCCTGCTTCACGTCCTGCGAAAATCTAACGGAGGTGAACATCCCGTCCACCGTAAAGACGATTGACGACGGGGCCTTCCTCTCCTGCACGGCGCTGCGCGCGATACGGCTCCCGGAAGGGCTCGAAGAGATAGCGGATCTGGCCTTTCAGGACACCGCGCTCGAGAAGATTACCGTGCCCGCTTCCGTCCGGCGCATAGGAGAAGAAGCCTTCTTCGAGTGCCCGCATCTGGCCGAAGCCGACGTGCTCGGCCCGGAGACAACTATCTGCGAAAACGCCTTCGGCAGCGACTATGCCCTGCTGCGGGGCTTCATCGCGCCGGGATTCCCCGCCGAGGGCGGGCCCGGGTCGGAATTGCTCTACTCGCTCCTCTGGGCATCCTGCCCGGAGAGGCATTCGCCGGAGACCTGCCGGCGGGCCGAGGCCTTTATCCGCGCCAACCAGGGCCTCGTGATGGAGCGGATTATGAAATTCAACAACACCGCCGCCATGAACGGCATAGCGGAGCGCCGTCTCCTCGATGCCGACGGTATCGATGCCTTTGTCCGCCAGACGGCGGAAGAGGGGCTCACGGAGCTGACGGCGCTTCTGATAAAAGCCAAAGGAAATGCACAACGGACCGCGGAGGATTTCGAACTTTGAACATTAAACAGGCAAAACAGCAGATTAAAAACGCCATGCAGGCCTATTTCACCTGCGACGAATACGGGAATTTTGTCATTCCCGCGGAGGAACAGCGCCCCGTTTTTCTGATGGGCCCTCCGGGAATCGGCAAGACGGCCATCATGAAGCAGATTGCCGAAGAAATGAACGTCGGTCTCATTTCCTATTCCATGACACATCATACCCGCCAGTCGGCTCTGGGTCTCCCGCTGATTGTCAAAAAACAGTATGGCGGGAAGGAATACGAAGTGACGGAGTACACGATGAGCGAGATCATCTCCTCGGTGTACGACATGATAGAGGAAGCCGACTGCAAAAACGGCATCCTTTTCCTGGACGAAATCAACTGCGTCTCCGAAACCCTGACGCCGACCATGCTGCAGTTCCTGCAGTACAAGACCTTCGGCAAGCACAAGGTGCCGGACGGCTGGATTGTGGTGACGGCCGGCAACCCGCCCGAATACAACAAAAGCGTTCGCGAGTTTGACGTTGTCACCTGGGACCGTCTCAAGCGGATTGACATCGAGCCGGACTATCCGGCCTGGAAGGAATACGCGCTCGAACGCGGCGTACATCCCGCCGTGCTGACGTATCTGGATGCCAAGAAGGACAGCTTCTATTCTGTAAAGGCGGACGTGGACGGCAAGCGCTTCGTGACGGCCCGCGGCTGGGTGGACCTGTCCGACATGATATATCTATATGAAGCGAATGCCATAAAGGTCGACAAAATGCTGACGGCGCAGTATCTCCAGGATGAAGACATTGCGGAGGACTTCGCCGTATATTACGACATCTTCAATAAATACCGCAGCGACTACCGCATCGATACCATTCTCGCCGGCGAAGCACCGGCCGAGATAAAAGAGCGGGCAGCCAAGGCACCCTTTGATGAGAAGCTCAGCCTCCTCGGGCTGCTGCTGGACGCGGCAGGGACCTCCCTGCGCGCGGTTGTCGAGCAGGAGGACATGATTTCCGCCCTGCTGAAAGACCTGAAGGAGGTCAAGGCCGGCGCGGCGCCGGCATCCTGCTCAGAGGCCGAAAGGTCCGTCATGGCCCGCGACGAGCGCCGCGGCATCCTGACGCCGGCCAGACGCCGCATGTACGAGGCCGTGCTGGCCTTCCTGTCCAAACACGAAGACAAACCCTTTGAAGAGATAAAAACGGACTACGACGCCCTCGTATCGACTATGAAGAGCGATGCCGCGGAGGCTTCCGCCCGGCTCGAGAATCTGTTCTCCTTTGCCGAGGAAGTCTGGCCGGAAGGACGGGAGATGCTCATCATCGTCACCGAGCTTACGGTGAGCCGCCATGCCGCCCGCTTCATTTCGCGCTGGGGCAGCGCCGGCTACAGCCGCCACAGCGAGGAGCTCATGTTCTACGAGAGAAACACGGCCATTATCAAACAGCTGGAGCAGATGGAAGAGCTGCTCTGAGTCAGGAGAAATATGGAAAAGATTAAACAGTTCTGCAAAAGAAAAAACATCGTTATCTCCGGTAAGCGTTACGGCATAGACGCTCTCGGCGCCATGGCCCAGGGCCTCTTCTGCTCCCTCCTGATCGGAACGATTATTAAAACCCTGGGGACCCAACTCGGCTCCCCCATGCTGACGGACATCGGAACCTATGCAATGGCGGTTTCGGGCCCGGCGATGGCGGTCGCCATAGGCTATGCGCTGCAGGCGCCGCCGATGGTGCTCTTTTCCCTCGCCGCGGTCGGCTGGTCCGCCAATGCCGAGGGCGGAGCGGGAGGACCGCTTGCCGTCCTGATTATTGCCATCATTGCGGCCGAATGCGGCAAAGCCGTCAGCAAGGAGACGAAGGTCGACCTGCTGGTAACGCCGGCCGTTACGATTGTCATCGGCGTCGCTCTGGCGAAGCTCATTGCCCCGCCGATAGGAACCGCGGCCTCGGCTTTCGGCATTCTCATTGACAACGCAACGAAGCTGCGTCCCTTCTGGATGGGCATTGCGGTGTCCGTTCTTGTCGGCGTCGCGCTGACGCTGCCGATTTCCTCCGCCGCCATCTGCTCTGTCCTGCAGCTGACGGGTCTTGCCGGCGGCGCTGCCGTGGCGGGCTGCTGTGCCCAGATGGTGGGCTTCGCCGTCATGAGCTTTAAGGAGAACCGCTGGGGCGGGCTCGTGTCCCAGGGCCTCGGCACCTCCATGCTGCAGATGGGCAACATCGTCCGCAATCCGAAAATCTGGATTGCCCCGATAGTAACCTCCGCAATAACCGGCCCCCTTGCCACCTGCCTGTTCAGACTGGAAATGAACGGAGCCCCGATTAATTCCGGCATGGGAACCTGCGGCCTATGCGGGCCGATCGGCATCTGGACGGGCTGGCTCGAGCCCTCTGCCGAAGCCGCCGCCAAAGGAGCTGCGGCGATTTCTCCCGCGCTCTTCGACTGGCTTGGAATGGTTCTGATCTGCGTGGTGCTTCCGGCCGTGCTCTGCCCGCTGATAAACCGGATATGCCGCCGCCTCGGCTGGGTCAAAGACGGCGACCTGACCTTGGACAGATAAGAAATAAGCAAATAATGTGCTCATGACCACGCGAAGAATTTTTCGTTCCTCTATGACGGTTCGTGGAAGCTCGCCCCGGCCTATAATCTCACTTATAGCAATTCCATCGGCGGCGAGCATGCCACCTGTGTAAACGGAAACGGTATCAATCCCGGCACGGAAGATTTGCGAAAGTACTTAAAATGAATCTATAAAAAACAGAAAAAGGAGATATCCATGCAGATTGTAAAGCTGATTCTCGCGATACTCGGAATTCTGGTTGCCATCACGGGCTTAGTGCTTCTCCTTTCCGGCAACCTGATTGCAGGAATTGTCTTTCTTGCGGCAGGTCTGGCCCTGATACAGAACGGGAAAGAAGAACTGACGGCACTTCTCGGCAAAATAAGCCGGAACGCATCCCCGCAGAAGATCAAAAGAACGGCCATTATAGCCGTTGTGGTGATTCTGGTTGCGGTTCTTTTCGGCAATTCCTTCTATGAACTGAATGAGGACGAATATGCGGTCATAACGACACTCGGGAAGCCGAGCGTTGTGGATACGTCCGGATTGAAGTTCAAAATCCCCATCATTCAGCAGAAACAGATTGTTTCCAAGGCAACGAAGGGAATCGCCATTGGCTATGTGCCGGAAACGGACGAGGTGATTCCGTCGGAATCCGTCATGATAACGGTCGACTACAACTTCGTCAACGTGGATTTCTATGTGGAGTACAAGGTAACGGACCCCGTCAAATATCTCTACAACTCCGAAAACCCGGAGGGAATTCTGAAGATGCTCTGCCAGTCATACATCCGAGACACCATCGGTCTCTACGGAGTGGACAGCGTGCTGACGACGGGAAAGAGCGAAATCCAGGCACAGATTAAAGAGAAGATTCTCAACCGTCTGACCAAGGAAGACCTCGGAATCACGCTGGTAAACATCACGATTCAGGATGCCGAACCGCCCACGAGAGAGGTGCAGGAGGCCTTCAAAATGGTTGAAACGGCCAAGCAGGGCGCCGATACCGCCGTGAACAACGCAAACAAGTACAAAAACGAGAAGCTGCCGGCGGCCGAAGCGGATGCCGATGAAATCCTGAAGCAGGCCGAGGCCTACAAGACGGCGAAAATCAACGAGGCAAACGGCCAGGCATCCCGCTTCACGCAGCTCTATGAAGAATACTCGCAGTATCCGGACATAACCAAAAAGAGGCTTTTCTACGAGACAATGTCCGAGATATTCCCGAATATGAAGGTCGTCATTACCGGCAAGGACGGAACGGTATCCCAGATTCTGCCGATTGACACCTTTACGGAATGAGGAGGTGACGGCGATGACTGAAAACAAGAAAAAAAGCGCACCCAAGATTATCATAACGCTTATTCTGCTGGCCGTACTGGTGCTGGCATTCGCCTCGATGTTCATAGTCCGCCAGAACGAATACGGTATCGTATGGGAATTCGGTGCGGTTGTTGATGTGAAAGACCAGCCGGGGCTGTACTTCAAGATTCCTTTCATCCAGAATAACAGCACGCTCCCGAAAACGGAGCTACTCTACGATCTCCCGATATCCGACATCATCACAAGCGACAAACATTCGATGATTCTGGACTCCTTTGCCCTGTGGCGCATCAGCGACCCTGTCAGATACATCGAATCCCTGTCCGGAAACCAGATGAACGCAGAGAGCCGAATCAATGCCATCGTATACAACGCACTCAAGACGGTCATATCCTCCCAGACACAGGAAGCGATTATCTCCGGAAGAGACGGAAAAATCGTTCAGATGGTTATGGACAACATCGGAGACAGCTTTGACCGCTACGGCATCAAGATGCTGGCGGTGGAAACCAAGACGCTGGATCTGCCGGACGACAACAAAGAAGCGGTTTACACCCGTATGATTTCCGAACGCAGCAATATTGCAGCCTCCTACACGGCCGAAGGCGAGGCCGAGGCCAAGAGAATCCGCAACGGTGCCGACAAGGATGTGGAAATCATTGTATCCGAGGCCGAAAGAGATGCGGAAAAAATCAAGGCGGAAGGCGATGCCGAATACATGCGCATTCTGAAAGAGGCCTATGATACGGAAGAAAAGGCCGATTTCTATGAACTCATGATTGAGCTGGATGCTCTGAAAGAATCCATGACGGGCGAGCAAAAGACGCTGATTCTCAGCGAAGACAGCCCGATAGCCAAAATCTTTTACTGATATAAAAAAGACCTGCTGCGCATTTTGCAGCAGGTCTTTTCATAGCCTGACCACCCGACTATAGGCAAATGGTTGGGCGGTCGCCCTCTCGCGGTTGTTAAGTCTTCTTTGTTTCCAGAAAGACGGAGGGGTGCTTCCGGTAGGTTGCCAGGCTGACCGTGACCAGAGCGATGGCGCAGGCAATCGCGCCCGGCACCGTCGGGCCGAGACCGAAGGGATTCCCGCACAGCTTCCAGCCGACGCAGAAAACGAAGCCTGCCAGCATGCCGGCAATGATGCCCTCCTTGGTTGCCTTCTTCCAGAACAGCGCCGCAAAGGCGGGGAGCCCGGCCGCCGCCGCATAAAAGCTCCAGGCAAACATCAGAATGTTGTAGGCATTCTTGATATACAGCGCGATGACGAGCGCGCCGAGCGGGAGAATGACGGAGAAGATTCTTGAGAGCAAAATCTCCTTTTTCTCGCCCATGTCCGGCTTGAAGGTTTTCCAGATGTCGTGCACACAGGTCTGGACCGAGACAAGCAGATAACTGTCTGCCGTGGACATGATGACCGACAGGATGCCGGCAAGGGCAAGGCCCGTGAGACCGGCGGGCAGAACTTTGATGGCCAGCGCGGGAACAACGGCATCCGTCGAACCGAAGGCTGCCAGCACGTCATCCCCTATAATCTGGTGTGCCACCGTGCCCATGAAGTAGACAAGCAGGATGGTGAGGCCGTACACGCCGGTGCCGAGGAACATGCCCTCTTTGGCACTGTGCCGGTCTTTGGCGGCAAAGGCCCGCTGCCACATCTCCGCCCCGGCCATTGTAAACACGAGGTAGGTGATAATGTCGCTCAGAATGTCGCCGTTAATGTACGGCTTGAACAGCTCCGGAGGCAGATTCGCCGTATAGTTTGCAAAGCCGCCGACTTTTGTAAGCGAAGCGATAGGAATCAAAATGTACACAAACAGCAGCAGCATGTAAAACTGCAGCACGTCCGTGTACACAACGCCGAAGAGGCCGGAGGTCGCCGTGTAGACCATGAATACAAGGCAGGCTATGAGGGCACCGGCTTCGTAGCTGAGGCCGATTTCCCCGCCGAGCATTTTGATGATGGTAGCCGTGGCGGTAACCTGCGAGGCAACCGTCCCCATCATGGCAAAGGCAATCATGGCGGCAAGGATGATTTTTGCCTCTTTCCCGAAGCGTCTTTCAAACAGCTCCGGAATGGAAGATATGTTGTATCGGAAGCCGATGTCGGAGATTCGCCCGGAAATCCCGGAGAAAATAAACATTCCCAGCAGATAGGGAACGGCGGTGAGGATTGCCTTGAAACCGGAGGAATAGGCAACGCCGGCGCGACCCATCAGGCCGCTTCCGCCGATGATGGTGGCACAGACCGTCGCCATCAGCACCAGGGGGCCGAAGGACCTCCCGGCCACGTAGAAGTCGCCGCTGTTCTTGACTCTCTTAACGCAGATGACGCCGATAAGAACCATGGCAACGAGATAAACGCCGATAATGCCGAGGTCCAGCGCAGTCAATGCATCGTGAATCATAAGTTCGCTCCTTTCCGTTGATTTGACATGCTTATTATATATCAACAATTGACCCGTGTCAAATATTGACGAAAATGCGGAAATCGTCTTGACGGCCGACAGAAGGAGGACTATATTGGAGTGAAATAATAGTTGTTTGGAGGAAAGAAGCTTGGATGTGCACGTGCAGGAGGGGGATAAGTTCCCGCTTCTTCGTTTGATTCCTTTGACGCATCGGCTTTTGAAGCTGGAGGACGCATTAAAGGAATTTAATCTCACAAAAAGTCAGCTCTATATTATGGCGGCGCTCTATTACAGGGGCTTCCTTACGATGACCCAGGTTTCGGAGAGTATTTCCTCTTCAAAAGAGCAGGCCACGCGCGCGGTGGCTCCGCTGGTCGAAAAGGGCTATATAAAGCGCTTTGAACGGGAACACGACCGCAAGCATGTTTTTATTGAGCTTACGGATGCCGGCCGGCAGACCATAGAGACCGTGCGTACGCGGGTCATTTCCGATTTTTACAAGAAGCTGGATAGAGCCGTATCCGAAGAGGAGGAGAAGCAGCTTATAGAATCTCTTCACACCGTCATTTCAATCCTGAATAAAGTGAAATAAATAATAAAAAACGGCACACAGCGCATGTCGCGCCGTGTGCCGTTTGATTATTTGGTGTTGGATATCAGAAGAATTCGCCGGGAACTTCCAATGTCAGGTCGCTTACGGGGAAGCTGGAGCAGGGGTGAATGTACCCGTATTCCTTGTCCGCCCAGCGGCGCAGTTCGTTCTCTTTCGGAACGAAAATCTCACCGGCAAGGAGCTTGCTGCGGCACCAGCCGCACTCGCCGCTGCGGCAGCGGGAGGGAGCCTTTATGCCGGCACGCTCGAGAGCCACCAGAACGGGCTCGTCGGCACTTGCCTCGATGTCCCACTCGTTCGGGCCCTGCTTGACGTTGATTTTGAAGGTCTTGCCCTTGGCATCCTTCGGATAACCGTCGCACTCCCAGGGAGTCTTGGTAACATCGATGAGCTTTCTCCGGAAGAGCCTTTCGGGCAGGCCGAGCTTGTCGATTTCAGGCTTAACAAACTTGTACATGGCTTCCGGGCCGCAGAGGAATACGGAATATTCCTCGCCCTCGGGAGCGTACTTTTTGATGAGATCGGCGGTAATGAAACCTTTCTCGAAGCCGTCCTTCTCCTCTTCGGAGAGAACGTGAATCACTTTGAATTTGTCGCACTTGGCGGCGATCGCGTCGAGCTCTTCCTTGAAGAGAATGTTGGCCTCGTCGCGGGAGCCGAACAGCAACGTGAGATTGAAGTCCTCGGTACCGTCCGCAATGGCCTCGGCCATAGAGAGGAACGGGGTGATGCCGCTGCCGCCGGCCAGACCTATGACGGTCTTGGCGTCGCGCAGGCCTTCATAGTAGAAGAAGCCCTGCGGGCAGCTGGAAATGACTTCATCGCCGACCTTGAGCTCGTCAAGCAGCTTGTCGGCAACAAATCCGCCGGGATTGGAACGGATGGTAATCTTGTAAATGCCCTTGAGAGCATCCTTCGGGGAGGAGCACAGAGAATAGCTTCTCGTAACGAGGCTCTCGCCTATGGGCAGCTTGAGATTGATGTACATGCCGGCGCGGAAGTAAGGCAGAGCCTTGCCGTCCTTGCTCTTCAGAACGAAAGTCTTGGAGTTGGCTGTGCCGCGGTCGATAATCTCGTCAACAAGCAGGGCGCAGTAGTCCGGGTGGAGCTGCTTTGCGTTCTGGTTGATTTTGAATTCGCCGTTGATTTCCTTTGCCGGAGCGGCCTGAATAGCCTGCTCGCGGACCTTGCTCATGTTTTTGAACTTGAGCATGTCAAATTTGCCGATAAGGCCGACTTTAATCTTGAGATCCTGTGCCATTATGCGTTACCTCCTGCAGCTTCTTCGTTGAGGTCCTTCAATGCGTTGAGAGCCATCAGCTGTCCGCAGATGACAGCGGCGGAATAACCGTCGCCTCTCGGGCCGGCGGCACCGATCGGGCGCATGCCCTTAATCGGGTAGTCGGTGGAGAGCATCATCATTCTTGCCATCATGCCGTCCCAGTCGGTCGTCTCGTAACCGTAAACGGAACCTTCGGGAACGCCGAGATAACGGGCAAAGGTCAGCGGAGAGGAGACTTCCATCTCTTCGATATGGCCTCTGAGATCTATGCCGGTCTTTTCCTTGAGACTGTCGAGGAACTTGTTAGCCCATGCATCTTTGAACTTGAAGTATTCTTCTTCGGGCAGATCGTCCCAGTCCGGGCCGGGAGCTGCAAATGTGGTGAACGAGCCGACGCAGGTGCCCTCCGGGGAGAAGTTGGGATTGGCAATGTTGTAGCAGAGGAAGATGGAATAGTCATTGGTTTTAAAGCCGCCGAGAATGTCCTTGTATTCCTGCGCGGAATCGGCCGTGCCCTGGAGGAAGTAGGAATAATCGGTAATGCCGAGTTCTTCCGCGGTCTTATCCATGCAGAAGTAAGCCGTGAGCATACGTCCGCCGAACTTTCTGTCACGTGCGGCAGAGAGCTTCTTCTCGCGTTCGGGAACGAGCTCTTTCGGCATCATCTTGCCGTAGATGATGTCGGGGTTGATATTGGCAAGCACATAGTCGCAGTCGACAACACCCAGATTGGTTCTGACACCGCAGCAGCGGTCGCCGTTGAAGAGGAACTCTTCCGCACGGCAGTTGAACCACACGTCGCCGCCGAGCTCTCTGAAGCGCTCGATCATGGCGGTGGAGTACTGGTGAGAGGTGTGAGCCGGGATATAGGCACTGCGGCTTACGTATTTATGCACCATGGCGGCATAGTGAATGAATGCCAGATGTTCCATGTCGACGCCGAGGTAGGACCAGTAGGTCTGCAGAATGTCCTGGCATTTCTTCGGAAGCTTCAGAGCATCGAAAACCTTCTGTGTGGAGTAGGCACCGCAGCGGAGCATGTCGGGGTAATCGCTCTGCAGAACCTTGGAATCCGCGTGACCCTTGGAAGCGGTGATGTATGCGATGCCGTCGAGAACCTCCTGGAAGAGGTCGAACAGCTTCGTCATGGCGGGGCGGGAACCGGGAACTTCCTTTTCCATCGCATCGATGAAGTTCTCAATGCCGGAAGGCATCGTTACGTCGAGCTTTTCTCCGTCACTGCCCTTGGTGATGATGCGGAAGCAATCCTTGCACTCGTACCAGTCAAGCTTTACGCCGTAGCTGTCGAGAATGTTGCGGATGTCGCCCGGATTGTCTTCGGGACCGAAGTCACAGAGCTCATGCAGAGAGGGCTCAATTTCAAAACGTCCTCTTACAAAGCTGGATGCTGCGCCGCCGGGCAGATTGTGCTTCTCGATGAGGAGCGTCTTTTTGCCTGCCAGCTGGCACTGAAGGGCCGCCGACATACCGGCATTACCGGCTCCGACGACCACTATGTCATATTTTGCCATATAGGTCTCCTTTCGGAATTTTTGTTTTTAAACATTATAATTATAGCATTGATTAAAATTGTCGACAAGTGAACAAAAATGTAGAAAATCATGGGTATTAATTATCTAATATCACAAAAACAAAATCAATTGCCGGCACAGCCGGCATCCTTTTAATTCTCCCCTCCGGGGAATGCCGGCTTTGCGCTGCCTGCGGCAGAAACAGCAAAGCCGGGATTACCGGAACTTCCAAAATTCCGGAGGAACAGCGCAAGCCCGAACGGAATTTTGCTGAAGCGACGGCGGTGACACCGCGCGCAGGCGCGGAGAGAGGGGGCCGAACCTTGCAGTGCAGTATATGTCAAGCAAAAAACCGAAGCAGCCCCATCAAAGGCTGCTTCGAGCGTTCAGGCTGTTATTCTAAGTTGATCCACAAAGCGGGGCGTACACAGCCATTAACATTGGCTATCCGACTTCTTTGCCAAAGTGTTGCCACGGATTATCAAACGTTTACTTGCCAATAGCCATCCTTATTAGAACCTACATATAATACTTTATCTACCACATGTTCTATTATGTGGTAGATAAAGTGGCAGATAAAATTTTAAGAGGTCTCAAAAGTCTTAAAATGTATCCGATGTCCACAGAATCGGTACCCTGTTCCGGGCGCATCAGGTGATGCGCCCCTACTCCAACGAGCCGACCATCCCTCGCTGCTTGGCCGCTCACCGCTATTCAACCCGCGCTCCAGCTGGTTGACTTTACCACAAGTTGGTCGCGATAGTCTGCAAATTACGGAGTATAAATACTGAAATCGACTCCTGCCATAATGTTTTCAACTTGTTGAATTGACTTTTCCTGCGTATAGAATTTAGGAAGTTTGTTCTTCGTTTTGGGATATCGCTGATATTTTTCACCTTTGGTAATATCTACAAGAAGACTGGTAAAATACTGCTCCCAACTGAAAAACTTTTTGCTGTCAACAAGGGTTTTATCAATGCTGATACTATCCCACTCGGGGTTACAAACAAGTCCCGACTTTAATATGAGCCATTCAAAGGATTCCGGTAGAAAGATGCCAATTTTTTTAGGGCGAAGCTCCTGAAGGCTGACTAATTGCTGGATTTCCGCTCCAAAGGCGGCGCCGTCTGCAATTACTAAAACATTTTTGTCGGCATGCCGGTATACTTCCGTAAAGACATTGGATTTTCCGTTTGCCGAAACACATTCCGCTCCGATCCTGTCCGCAATTGTGCGAAAGAACTGATATCCTGCTCCGGCATCTTCTGTGATAATAATATCCGGTCTGAACGGAAAAACTCTCAAGACCGCAGCATCGTACATAGAGTCTTTATGTGTGTAAATACGCTTAAATTTTTTGTTTTTGCGTCCGACAAGTTCATATAATTCCGTTACACTGATAGGAAGCTGCGGCAGGTAGCATCGGGTTATAAGAAGAAAATAATTGCTGCTGTTTTTCACGGTTTCGGCAAAGGCTTGAGAACGAATAAACTCGCTGTCTTCATCAATTACAATAACAGAATTCTCGCATTTGTTGATTTGTGACTGCCAATCACGACCGCGGACAGCAATTACATTGACATCGCAGCTTAGCTTGGTAGCACTTGATGCCCCATAGCGATTATAGTCTTCAACCATATCAAACAAGGTTGTCTTTCCGCGCCCGCTGTCACCGCACAGAACAGTTATGTTTCGCTTCAGTTCGAAACTATAGGAGTTACGACTGTCATGAATTTTGACAAAAATACTCCCTGTCATGACTCTGCCTCTTTCAGATATTTGTCAGCAGCCTTAAGAAAATCTTCCATATTGTGAACAACAAGTTTTTTGTCGTTGAGAATTCTGATGTCGAAAGCCTCTTTCCCAAAATTCATGGCATGGAATAAATTAATTGTAAAGTCTTTCGCTTCCCCGAGCTTTAAGATCCATTTTGCGCAGTTATCACCACAGTTGGAAGCATTAAAAACCTTTCTGGGGAAGTGCTTCATAAGAATTAATGTTTTTACGCCTCCGGATAAATGAGCAGGGCTGATATTGCCAAGGACGGGACTAATTATGCTTTGCGCGCTGATAACCTCGGATTTATCAATATCAGCGATAACTTCTTTTGCAAAATCTTCTGTTAACCATTCGTCTTTGTAACTGTGGTTAAAATAAACAGAAGTGTTGTAAATGGCATTTGCTTTATCGCCAAAATAGACTTTTAACATACCGCTGACCTCCATTTTTTCAGCTGCATCTGAATTTCATCCTAAGCTAATCCAAATTACAGGACGAACCGAATTACCAACATCATAAACATAGTCACCTTTGCAACCATAAGATCCACTACCTCCGACCCCTGCTGCGCTATTTTGATAAATACCAGGTGTTCGGAGCCACCACCAACATGTAGCTTCACCATTTGAAGTTTCCCTTCTATCACTGGTCCACGATCCTTGCGCCTTTGCATATTCCGTTGATGCGCACCGTCGCAATTCATCCGATGTAAAATATATTTGCAATTCGTTTAGACTTAGCAGGAATACCTTATCTATTGTGTCGTTACCAGGATTAGTGCTATATTCTGGATTATTGTCAGCACATACAAATGAATCAACAATTTTAGTCTGTTCATCAGCAGAAAACGCATTATTCAAGAATGATTCATTAAGCCATGCACGCAAACTACACGTCTCCCAGGTCACGTCTTCATTCGCATTATTATACGGGGCACAGTCAAGGCAATACTTGCTGATTAACAATGTCTTTCCATCTTTCTTATCCAAAACAAGCCATTCAATATCTTCTTTTCCATTTGAAGCGTTGTTATCCTGCTCATATTTGCCAAAAGTAATTAAATCGCCAACTTTAGCAGCAGTTATAGAGTTATTAATATCAGCCACTGCGAGTTTTTCCGGGTTGCTTTTTTCAGCAACACCATTGCTCGGATTATCAATATATATTCTTGATACAACCCCTCGAGCATCGAGAGAAATATCTAAGTATGTGCAATCGGGATTATTAATGGTATAAGTGAACTTTGAAATGCATTTTTTCCCAGGCGCAACACGTGCATATTCATTGACATTATCGCCGTCAAAAAGCATGGTCATTTGAGATAAAACATAACCATCGGAATCTGTAACTGTGAAATAATTAGGATATAGTCCAGTCCCTTGTCCATCGCCCGAATCAAAATCGATATTTTGAACCTCCCAAGTAATCTGATATACGGAATCTCTATTACATGGTGAACCTTCAATTGGGGGTAATATTTCAGCTTTTGTTACACCCCATTTGTAAGTTCCGTATTCAGTTCCAATGTTGGCAAGCTCACCATTTTCAAATATTCTGTCCTCAACTGTGGTTTCCTTGGGCTTTTGATTCTCTGCGCTTGTAATAAATGATGAGACATCAAAACCAACCATTTGATCAAGCTCTTCAAGGGTATCAGCAGAATACTCCTTGCCATCAATTTCGACCGAATATTTTTTTTGATTGCTGGAGCCTGTCGACGGTAAACCATGATTACCAAAAAGGAAAATACATAAGCCAATAATCAATGCAGCTCCCAAGCCAATTGTTATTAAAATTTTTGGGGAAAATGATAAGGAGACGGAGTCGCTTTTCTCTTTGGTTTCTCCTATAGCCTTCGCTTGCTGTTCTAACTCTTCAAATTTTTTCATATAAATTATCCTTGCTTAATCCAAATTTGAAATGCCCCTGTTACATTTGAGTTAGGGGTCGTTAAACTAAGCGATTTCCCGCCACGGTTCACAGTTATATGTGATATTGTCCCATCATAGTGGTATGTGTTAGAAGAGCCGCCAATACCTATTAGACTTTGCAGTTGGTATTGCCCGAACCCAACTTTCTTTATGTCATACCATTTAATAAGACCGACTTCAAATGTTCCTATGCCCTCATCCATATCAATGATTTCGCCCTGAAGGACACCATTAACACACTTCACTTCTACAGTCATGCCCGCAACATGAGTATCGTCTTCCTGCCTAACCCAAACACCTTCAATAGGTCTTGCAAATGAATAAATAGCAATAATTGCGGCAACTATTGCCACAAATGAAGCTACAATGATAAAAAGCGAACTTTTTTTAATTTTCACAGAGACCTTACTAGAAAGAGAATCTAATTGTTCCTTGTCCAAAATGATGTTTTCAGTCTCGTTTTCCCACTGACCCTGTGATTGAAAATTTGGCATTTTCCGCTCCTCGTTTTTGAAATCTTATTCCTTTAAAAATTAGTTAAGCATTATCCCCAAAGCGGGGCGAACTGTACAAATAGTTATTCTTGTTTTATCCAAACTTGAAACTGGCCTTGATTAGATGTTTGTGAGTTAGTAACTATTTTAAGAGAATTTCCGCCCTTAAATACTGTAATCGTACTCAGTGTATCTACATAATTTGTAGAAAATCCATCGCTATGCAAATCGCTACATTCATATTTGCCAAAACCAATTTTGGAAATGTTTAACCATTTTATTTGGTCTGCCTCGAAATCGGAATTAGAAGGATCAAGAACAACACCTTGAAGGACACTGCCGTTTTTTGAAACTTTCACTATCATTCCTGCGTTTGATGTGTCATCCGCCTGCCTAACCCAAACACCTTCAATAGGTCTGGCAAATGAATAAATAGCAATAATTGCAGCAACTATTGCCACAAATGAAACTACAATGATAAAAAGCGAGCTTTTTTTAATCTTTATAGAAACCTTACCTGAAAGAGAATCTGAATGCTCCTTGTCCAGAATGATGCTTTCAGTCTCGTTTTCCCACTGACCTTGTGATTGAAAATTTGACATTATTGTTCCTCACTTCTGCTTAATCCATATCTGGAAACCACCTTTTTCCACATCTGGAGAAACCAAGGTGAGCTTATCTCCACCATGGAGGATTGTCATGGTAGAAACATTATTATCATAATGGTAAACACACCCACCAGTATCTTCATAAGCACCTAAACTTTGCCCTTGATAAACGCCGAATCCAACTTTTTTCATATTAAACCATTTGACTTGCCCAACTTCAAACGTTTCTGCTCCCTCAGGCATGGCAATAATCGTTCCGTCAATTGAACCATTATTTTTTTTAACTTCGACAGTCATACCTGCTAAAGTACTGTTATCATCTTGCTGTCTTATCCAAACACCTTCAATAGGCCTGGCAAAGATGTAAATGGAAAGGATTATAGCAATCACAACGATAAAAGTGGTAATAATTAAAATTAAGGAACTTTTTTTGACATAAACAGAAACTTTTCTGGATGAAGAATCGGACGTATTCTTATCAAAGACAATATTATCGGATTCATTTTCCCATTGATTTTGTGTTTGAAATTGGTTCATCTAATTTACCATCCAATCTGTAATTATTATATAATAGTATACAATATATCATATTTTGAATTTTTATGATACAGTATCTATGAATTAAATAGCGAATCGAATTTCTACTTTGAATTGAGAATTTGAAGTCATAGAATCGTAATATTTCAAAATGGGAGGATAAATATCGTGGCATTAAGTGAATTGTTTTTTGGCGCAAAAATTGCGGAGGCCGCTGTTAACAAAGTAAAAGGACGTGGAAAAATTGTTGACGCTAATATTGAGGGAGGGAAAAAATCGACCCAAAATACAAATAAGATTTCTAATGCTAAAAATATTGATGAATCATTTGCCTATATAGAAAAAGAACTATGTGAATATGTACTTGAGCAAGAAGACTATCTAAAAAAACTGTCAATTGCTTTTAAACGGCCATTAATATCTACACAAGATAAAAGCTTTAAGAATATGATTTTCGTTTTTGGTCCGGAAGGATCTGGGCGTAAATATTCTATCCGTGTAATAGCTAAGTTGCTAACAATCCAAGGTATAACAAAGGAGTCATCAATTTATCGGTTGGATTTTTCGCAATATAGTAGTGAAGAAAACGTAGATAAACTTCTATTGCCGGATTTATACAAAGCTTTTTATGGGAAATCACCAATTGTAATAATTGAAAACTATGATTTGGCTAGCAATAAAGCAAGATCATATATTTCAAATCTTGGTATCAATGGGGCTATTAAGTTAGATAAACGTTTCTCATGGAAAAACGGGACACTAACTGAGTCTACTGGTTCTTATGACATAGGGTCAAGCGACAGTTTAAGTGCGAACAATAAATATATTGTCCTTATTTCGAAGCAAAAGAAAGATATAATAAACAGATTGTTTTCTAAGCAATTTGTTGAAGGAATCAGTGATGTTCTTGAAACAGCAGAATTATCAGAGCAATCCTATGTTGAAATAGCAAAATCTTTGCTTGAAGATTGCGATTCCGAATTAAGAAATCGGAATGGAATAGGTATTGACTATCTTGACATCGTTGAGGGGCTCGTGTCGACAATTGAAAAAAAGCAAGGAGTTCATGGCATAATAAATGCAATTGAACACTGTGTATATGATTCTATTATCGAGCAAGAGCTTCGTGGTGAAATAAATAAAGGCACAGTTGTCCATTTAGGTTTAGAAGGACGTAATCTATATGGCAATGGGCAACTTCTGCGTTCTCTTTCTGAAGGAAGCAACGAAGAAGAGCTTGCTAAACTTGACGAAGAACTTGGACTGATAATAGGGCTTAACAATGTCAAAGAGTTTGTATACAAATTAAGACAACATATAGAATTTGAGAAAAAAAACAAAAAGGATTCCTCGGGAATGTCTTTACATATGATATTCTGTGGTAATCCAGGAACGGGTAAAACTACCATTGCTCGGCTTGTCGCCAGATATCTTAAAGCTCTGGGATGTATATCAAGCGGGCATTTGGTTGAAGTAACTCGCGCTGATTTAGTTGGGCAGTATTTAGGCCAAACAGCGCCAAAAACAACAGAAAAAATACGCAGTGCTCTTGGAGGAGTTCTTTTCATTGACGAAGCATATGCTTTATCAAGGAGCAAAGACGACTTCTTCGGTGTTGAAGCAATCGACACTATTGTCAAATATATGGAGGATTACAGAGATGATTTAGTTGTAATTCTTGCTGGCTATACTAAGGAAATGAATGACTTTCTTGATGTTAATTCTGGGCTAAAATCCCGATTTAATTATGTGGTAGAGTTTCCGGATTATACTGCTGACGAAATGTTACAAATTACAGATGTAACAGCTAAAAAGAATAAGTATTCAATTGATTTATCATGTAGAGAATCTCTTAAGAAATATTATATTGAGCAGCAAAATAGCAGCAAAAAAGATGCCGGGAACGGAAGGCTGGTTAGAAATACAGTTGAAAAAGCCATAATAAATCATTCAAATAGGATGGCGGATTCTCCATATGCGGTGGCTGAAGGAGGTGAGCTATATACTTTAACGGCGGAGGATTTCAATCTTCAAACCGAAAATGAAGCAGTTAATCTATCTGAACTTGACAAGGAATTAAACAATATTGTCGGCTTGGATAGTGTTAAAGATTTCATTCATAAGTTAAAAAGTCATATTGAATTTGAAAAACGTAGTGGGACGGGCGCAGATATGTCCCTTCATATGATATTCTGCGGTAATCCGGGAACTGGTAAGACCACTGTGGCGAGAATTGTAGCAAAGTATTTTGAGGCGTTGGGTATTTTAACACACGGTCAATTGGTAGAGGTATCACGCGCGGACTTGGTATCGGGATACGTCGGACAAACAGCAATAAAAACGGCGAATGCAATTCAAAGTGCTATGGGGGGCATCCTTTTTGTTGATGAAGCATACTCTTTAGTTCACGATAGTCAGGATTCGTTTGGCTTAGAAGCGGTGGATACTTTAGTAAAGTGCATGGAAGACAATCGTGGCAATTTGGTTGTTATCCTTGCTGGATACACAAAAGAGATGACAGCATTCTTAAAATCGAATTCTGGATTAAAATCCAGATTTAACTATACTGTTGAATTCCCAGATTACACAACAGATGAACTGATGAAGATTAGTGATGTTACAGCAGCAAGCAAACATTATAGTATCGATAGCGCTTGCAGAGAAGCTTTAAAGCAACACTATAGCAAGCAGCAAAGCAGCTATAGTAATGATGCGGGAAATGGACGTCTTGTTAGAAATACTATTGAGAAGGCCATTTTCAACCACTCACAAAGAATGGCTGAAATGGGTTTTGACAATATCACTCAAGATGAAATTTATCTTCTCAGCACAGAAGACTTCGGTTTAAAAAATACTAAGAAATTAGATTATGATTTGGAAGCAGAATTAGCTCCAATTATAGGGCTGGATTCTGTTAAGGATTACGTTCGTAGTCTTTATGCTATGCTTAGAATTAATAAAGCCAGAGCAGAATACGGCATTGTTTCAGAAGATTCCCAAACAATGCATATGATTTTCACCGGCAATCCGGGAACAGGCAAAACCACAATGGCACGGATTGTTGCAAAAATATTATATGAGATGGAAATTTTGCCGGTTAATAAGCTGGTTGAAACAGATCGCGCATCTCTTGTGGCAGGCTATGTTGGACAAACAGCAGAGAAAACGCTATCTGTGTTTGAACAGGCAAAAGGCGGCGTTCTTTTTATTGATGAAGCATATTCTTTAGTATCTGGGGGAGAGAATGACTTTGGTAAAGAAGCCATAGATACAATGGTAAAATATATGGAGGATAACAGGGATAGTATAGTTGTTATTCTCGCTGGTTATACCGACGATATGGAACGATTCTTAAGTGCAAATCCAGGTCTTACTTCCCGATTCCCCAATATTATTGATTTCCCAAACTATTCCTCGAATGAACTGCTATGCATCATAGAAAAGATGTATCAGGCAAATCACTATGCTTTAGGAGAGGGAACAGCAGAAAAACTTATTGAAATTTTTGATGGAGCAAGAAGTGATCCGCAATTTGGAAATGGTCGATTTGCAAGAAATCTTTGCGAGAAATCAATTCGCAACCTTTCACTAAGAATAACAAAATCTGGGGAGTTTACAAAGGAAGCATTAACGACCATTCTGCCAGAGGACATTTTTGTATAAATGGTAATAATAGCATCTTGTTGAGAATAGTGACCAAGCACGGCCACTTTGAAAAAGGGGGCTGTCGAATAAATGTGGCAGGGGGATTCGTCGAGGTTGCAGGGTCATCTTCAGTGTCATGGCATAGCGTTCCTGCTTTGGCCGTTGTGCTTTGAATATCTCTTTCGGATTGGTAAAGCCGTCGGATATGCTGATTATATTTCCAGAAATTGTCTGCACGGCCAGACGGACATAATTCGTATCACAGTTCGGGTAGCCGTATACGTCCAAAGTAACTGGCCGTCCTTTTATAATAACCCATTATCCATCGGACAGAAGCTGCCACTACGTATCTGGTAAATCGTCATACTGCGTTCAGTTCTTTAACCTTCTCCCAGAATATTTCCCGTCGGCTTTCTCCGAGTCTTGCATAGGCCTCTGTCAGCATAACCGTCTTTATTTCCGTAATGCTCTTTTTCCTGAGATTGCGGATGCACTCAAGGCCGGGTTCCGACATAATGGCGTCGGCAAGCTTACCGACAGTATCGAGCCTTGCCCGCATCAGACCGTTTCTGGCTCTTACCGTGAGGTTCAGTTCATCTAAGGGAAATTACCATTAGAGTACAATTCCGAGAGGAAATTTGCAGCCCAGTTGAAGTCAATAATACACGGTTCTTCCGCTGGTGATGTTAAAAATGAGTCGAATATATCAGCCAGTCGGTCAAAAAGAGCCGTAGGGACCTCAAGATAATAGATTTCTTCGCCTATGACTATTTCCCACTCATATCCGGCATCTGCAATGTTGAGAGATATCTTATTAATCTGCCTGCCCTCAAGTTGCGACTCAAGTTCGGCAAACAACAACACTTTGGCTATCTCAATAATTCTGTCATCAAGCCCGGCATTGTATATTGCCGTCTTTTCGCGAAATTCAAGCAGTGAGAAGACAAACCGAATGTGATTGCCCGTAATTCTAAAAACCTCTATTTCATCATCGGCCGGTACTTCCTGATTTGGAGTGAAATATATTGTTGCATGATGAATCATGTCATTAAAAAGAATGGGATATTCTATCGTTGTCTGATGTCCGCAGCCATCGCAGGTCATTTCAAAAAGTTTTCCGCTGATAATGTCCGGAATCAAAAAATCCATTTCAGAGTTGATAGAGTCCCATACTGTGAATACCGTTTCTTTTCTACAATTCGGGCAAGTAATTTTTTCTAATCTTTTGATAGACATGGTATTCTTTTCCTCACGCTCTTAGTCTCCCTGTACGGTCAGTGTCATTTTAAGTGTCATGGCGTAATGCTGCCGTGTAGGCGTTTTCCCTTTGTATATCTCCTTCGGTTTGGTAAATCCGTCGGATATGCCGGTGATGCTGCCGGATATCGTCTGCCCGGCCAGCCGGACATACTTCGTATCGCAGTTCGGGCAGCTGTATACATCCAGTGTGACCTGTCCCTCTTTTTTCAGCAGGCCCTTGTCCATCGGGCAAAAGGACGACCCGTCAAACCAGTAAAGTCTCATGCGCTACTCCTTTCCAGCAGTTTGTTGCAGAACTCTGTTTTCATGTCCGACGATAGCTTTCCGTAGCCTTCGGTGAGCAGCGCGCATTTGATTTCGTAGATGCTCTTCCGGCCGAGATTCCGTATTCGTTCGATTCCATTCTCACTCATAATGGCTTCCGCCAGCTTCTGGACCGTGTCGAGCCCCGCACGCATCAGTCCGTTGTGGGACCGGACGGTCAGATTCAGCTCGGTAATCGGCTGAGCGAGGAATTCCACCGTGAGCGGCAGTTCAATCTCTGCCAGTCTTCCGAGTGATTCCAGGGCAGCTGCGATTCCGCAGTGCTCTGCCCTGTTTTTCAGTTCTTCTCCTGTCATATTCATGCTCCTTGTCTTAAGTAAAGAAAAAACCTATCTGAGCGAGCGCAGATAGGCATGAAAAGAACACGTTCGCACGTGTACTGTACCTATCGTGCAGGAATTGGCACCTTTCTCTCTGGGAGGTAGCCGTGCGGTCATCGAGCCTGTCTCTACCGCAACTCTTATAGGTTTATTCTGTTTTGAAGAATGCTTAACGTTAAGTTGACAGAACTATATCATAATCCGCTTCGATTTGTCAAATTCCCACCAGCTATGGTTGGTACGGTTACTACGGTTGGTACGGTTATAGAGCAGTTCCGCTGCCTCCCCACGATTCCTCCTTTGAGGAAGCTGTCACCGCAGTGACTGATAGAGGGAATGCCTCCGGCACAGATTATATCTACAATCTACTATGCAATTAGGGACAGTCCCTTTTTGCATAGTAAATGCCTGTTGTTTATTGAGGTCACCAACCACACTAACCATATGGTTGGTATGGTTGGTGACTTTATAAATTGACTTAAACTACGTTCCGCGCTCCGCGCGGAGAGAGGGGGCCGAACCTTGCCGTGCAGTATATGTCAAGCGAAAACCGAAGCAGCCTCATCAAAGGCTGCTTCGAGAGAATGTTTGCAGGAATAAGAGAAAACTTTATGTCCGAATTCTTTCCAGCACTTCTTTTAATTCTGGAAGATCTTTTGTAAGGGTGTCATATACAACTGAAAGATCAACATTGCCGTAATCGTGAACAAGCCTGTTTCGCAGAGCGTTAATGTATGTCCACGGAATTTCCGGGTGTGCAATTTTGTATTCTTCCGAGAAATTCTTGGCGATTTCGGAAATCTGCACAAGACGGAAAGCCATAGAATCACTGAGAATTTCGTCATCCTCAAGCTGATCTTTCGAAATACCTTCCATGTGCTCTGAAATGAAATCGATGTTTTTTATTATTTTTTCAAAATAATATTCATTGGTTTTGAACATACACCCGTTCTCCTTCTTTCAGAATGTTATTCAAAAGCTCGGGGTTTCCGTTCAGTTGATTCATGTCGAGCAAATCTATTTTTTTCTTCAGCGCAAGACGGAGCTCTTCGGCTATGGCAAAGAATCGGATTCCAGACTCGGATGTTGAAATAAGCAGGTCAACATCACTTTGCGCAGTAGCGGTCCCGTTGGCATAAGAGCCGAAAAGAATGCCGTATTGAACATCGTATCGGGAGAGAACCTGAGTACAGACATCTTTAATTTTTTCAATTGAAAGAAGTCCGTGGTCTTCATCTATAAGGGAGAGCTTTTCAAGCTCCTGAACAATGTAATTGTATTTTATGGTTCCGATTTTTGCCGGGTCATTTTCATAGTTTTTGTATGTCCTGAGCGGAATGCCCGTAAAAGCGGCAGCTTCGGCCTGAGATATTCCTGCAAGTGCCCGTAATTCTTTTGGAGTCATAATACAACCTCCTTTGCAGGACTACAATACAATTGTTGCACCATAATGTCAAGCCGATAGTGCAATAATTGCACCAATGATAGAGACAGAAATGCAAATGCTGCACTTGTAAAGAAAAGCATGAAACCCGCAGCGGATAAATATTCCCTTTCAATCGCCATGGTTACAGCGGCTGAAACAACCTTTGCTCTAAGCTTCCGACTCCTCACTGCCATCATCGTACCGCCACGCCAATCCTCCCGCCGTTTTCTGCTCTCCGCGGCAGGCTCTTGTGATGCCGCTGGCGGAAATACCCAGTTCCTCCGCCGCAATCCGAACGCCGTCATAAACCTTGCCGGTATCCACGCAGACAACTCTGCGCTTCTCCTGCGCCTCACGCATACGGGAGCGGGTTTCTTCGCTTTTCATCTGCCCCTTCAGGGCCTCGCTGATTTTTTCCTTCACTTCCTCGCTGTGCTTCCAGCCTTTTTCGGCGAGGGCGCCGCCTCCGCGGTTATAGCCTTTCTCCGGATCGGTGGTGTCGAACCAGCGGATCAGGGTGGTTTCTATCCTCTCGGCGCTGTCCCTTGTCAGCGGGTAGCTGAAGTGTTCTATCTTAACGTTTTTGATTCCGCCGGCGCGCCGGATGGCCTCGCGAAGCGCCGGATGATTCTTGTATCCGGAGCCGTAGTCTATCCGGCTGCTAACCGTTCCGCCCGTCATGCCGACGTATCGTTTTCCGTCCGGGAAGGTCAGCAGATAAACGTCGCAGTTGCCTTTCGGCCCGCCCCTTTTGACGTTGTATCCCTTTTCCGGATTTGTGGCGTCATATTTTTCAATCAGTTCCGCTTCCAGTTTTTCCGCGTCGTCGCGGTATATGTCCTCTGCGACGATTTCTTTTTCAAAGTTGGCAAAGCTGTATTTGTGTATGTCGCAATCAAGCCTCCGGTTGCCCTTGTAGCCGTTGCCGCTCTTCCAGCGCTTCGGCCCCGAATACCGGCTGATGCCGATGTACACGAGCCCGTCCGGAGACGTCAGTTTATACACGCAATAGTGATGTTGCCAGTTGTTGTCAAACCAAAGGAACTGCTGCATGCGAGGCAATTACCGTTTGTTCAGTTTGTCATGCAGGGACTTGACCGCCAAATCAAGCAGTTTCATTTTTAGCGACTTTTTCTGTTTGCCCTTTTTGCTTTTTGTAACTTTCATTTCAATTATCTCCTCTCCCAGATCCAAGTTTCCTAATCATCGAAGCAAGCATTTTCCCGACTTCATCCGCCAGATTTAATGCTTCTGTCACTTTCTCATCAGGTGCGAGTTTGTTTCGTTTGCATATTTGTAGTTGTGTTTCCAATTCACAGTAAGAGCCGTTGGCTATTGAAAGAAAATTCAAATACTCTTTGGTTGTTGCTCTTGCCCAGCCTTCTGCAATGTTTGATGGAATCGAAACAGCACTTCGCCGCATCTGGTCGCAAAGAGAATATTTTTCTTCGCTGGGCATTAAAGAAAACATATCGTAGACCATATCTACTAAGCACATGCTTTTCTGCCACACTATCAAATCCTTATAAGTCTTAACTTCCATTATTCCAAATCCGAAAAAATCGCCTCTGCGATTTTATCCTCCCCTCACTGCTCGCTGCTTGGCTGCTCACTGCTTATACTAATATACTATTTGCAACCGCTCCCCACAATATAGTATAATCATTCCGCTATGAAAAATTATGATGTAGTTATTATCGGAGCCGGTCCGGGAGGTATCTTCTCGGCCTATGAGCTCATCAGCCGCAATCCGGAACTGAAGATTGTCATTTTCGAATCCGGCAAAATGCTGTCGGAACGCAAATGCCCGATTGACGGCAAAAAAATAAAAAAATGTATAAACTGCGAGCACTGTTCCATTATGTCCGGCTTCGGCGGTGCCGGCGCCTTCTCGGATGGCAAGTATAACATCACCAACGAGTTCGGCGGCAATCTGCACGAGTATATCGGCAAGGACGAAGCGCTTGCCCTCATGAACTATGTTGACGGTATCAACGCCTCCTTCGGCGGGGACAAGACGCGCCTTTACACAACCGCGAATTCGGATATCAAGCGGCTGTGCCTCCAGAACGGACTTCACCTTCTTGACGCTTCCGTAAGGCACCTGGGAACCGACATAAACTATGAAGTCCTTACAAACATGTATGACTATCTTAAGGACAGAGTGGAATTCCGTTTCCTGACGCCCGTTGAAGCCATAAAGGCGGTTGACGGAGGATACGAAGTCATAACCGGCTATGACAGCGTCATAGGCAGCAAGTGCATCGTTTCCGTCGGCAGAAGCGGCAGCAAGTGGATGGAGCAGGTCTGCCGGGACCTGGATTTGCCGACGCTTTCCAACCGTGTCGACATCGGTGTCCGCGTCGAACTTCCGGCCGAGGTGTTTTCGCACATAACCGATCAGGTTTATGAGTCCAAGATTGTTTACAAGACGCAGCAGTATCAGGACCTTGTCCGTACCTTCTGCATGAACCCGAAAGGGGCCGTCGTCAACGAAAATACAAACGGCATCATTACCGTCAACGGCCACAGCTATGAGGACCCGGCTCTACAGACGGCCAACACGAACTTTGCCCTTCTGGTCTCCAAACATTTCACGGAACCGTTCAAGGATTCGAACGGCTACGGCGAGAGCATTGCCCGCCTGTCCAACATGCTCGGCGGTGGCGTTATCCTGCAGCGTTTTGGAGACCTGATTCGTGGCCAGCGAAGCACCGAAAAGAGGATTTCCAAATCCTTCGTAACGCCCACTCTGCAGGCAACCCCGGGAGATCTCTCCCTCGTGATGCCGAAGAGAATTCTGGACGGTATCATAGAGATGATATACGCCCTAGATAAAATCGCCCCCGGCACGGCCGACGGCGACACGCTTCTTTATGGAGTAGAGGTAAAATTCTATAATATGGAAGTCAAACTGGACGAAAATCTTGAAACCGCCCACAAAGGCCTCTATGTGATAGGAGACGGCAGCGGCGTAACCCATTCTTTGAGTCATGCCTCGGCCTCCGGCGTCTACGTTGCCCGCCACATCCTCGGCTGAATTATTTATGAATGCAAAACAGCTCCGGCTATTATGCCGGAGCTGCTTTTATCTAAGTTCTAAGCTTCTTCTATAAACATCCCCGTCAGGCGAGGGACCTTGAAGTATTCGGTGAACACATTGCATTTGCAGAGGAACGAATAGAAAATGCGCCGGCCGCTTCCGGCGGCGGATTCGTAATTGCCCTGCCCTTTGGAAAGAATAACATCGGCGCAATCAAACGCCGCCTTGGCTTCCAGCGGGAGCATTGAATATACGGTCCCGGCAAGAGGCTCTCCGTTGGATACCACATCATAAAGGCCGGTAAGGCCGATATATTCGGCATCCTCGTATGTCACATCGTTCAGTACTTCGGAGCCGCGCACCATAACCGTTATTTTCAGCTGCGGAAATCGTCTCTTCAGCTGTTCCAGGAACAGCATGTCAAGCACGATTTCTCCGCAGTTGTCGGCCAGCAGCAAAAAGCTTTTTGCCTCTTCGCAGCGCTGAAGAAAAGAACGGTATGTCTTTTCATCGCTTTCACTGACGGAAGGTTCCGTCAGTATGTTCATGAGCTCTTCGGCTTCCACGTTTTTCACAGCGCCGAAGTCTATGTAGTTCCCGATTCTTGCCATAAACAGGGAGACTTTCAAGGGATCTTCGGCCTTTTCAATCCGGCTTCGGATATCCGGAACCATTGACAGCATAAGGTCATTGAACTGCTTTTTGACCTCGGCGAATCGGAAGGACCAGCCGAAATACTGCGCGTACAGTTTATTCAGTTTGTATTCGATATAAGGTGCCGAGTCATCGCTTTTCCAGCTGTTGAGTATCGCACGTACGTCGGCCAGATAGCTTTCGTCCTGCGTCAGTTTTGCCTCAATGTCATAGAGACACTGCCAGCACCCTTCTCCCAGTTTCATTTCCTATAACCTCGGTAATATGCCGAATCATCTTATTCGCAGAGCTTTCCGGCCAGATAAACGCTCTCCGGAACCGTCAGGCGGATTTCCTTCGGCTCCATGTCCAATAGGGACTTTTCGAACACCAGATAATCAGCATCCTTTCCCGCCTCAATGGAGCCCTTGTGGCCGTCCAGTCGAAGCTGTCTGGCGCTGTTGATTGTGTAGCCGAGGATCATCTGCTCAACGGAGATGCATTCCTTTGCCTGCGGATAGAAAGGAACAGTGGAATAATCTCCGGGAACTGCCGCAAGATTCAAATCCTTTCTCGTCATGCCCACTTCAAAGCCGACATAGGGGTTCCAGGTATCGAGCACATAGTCATTGAACATGACGCTGTCGCTCGACCAGGTAACCGTGGCACCGGTGTTCCACATTGTGATACAGCGGTACATTTTGTCCGCCCTCTCTTCACCGAGGAAGGAAACCGCCTTTTCGTGACCGCCGGAGATGCAGTTTCCGCCGTGCCAGAAGGGCGTGAAGTTGGCAAATACGCCAAGCTCGGCAAACCTCTCGATATCCTCGTCGCACATAATCTCGATATGGGCGCAGGTAATCTGCATTTTGAAAGCATCTCCCAGCTCCCTCTTTGCATTTTCCGTCGCATCCAGAACCGTTCTCACGGCCCCTTCGCCAACGCTGTGCACGTGGAGGTCAAAGCCGTTTTCGTTCAGATCCTTGAGCAGCTGTGTCAGCCTTTCCACGGTGATTACGGTATTGCCGGTCGTACCCGTGTCCGTATACGGATTGACAAGACAGGCCGTGCGGATGCCGAGCGTGCCATCCATCATAATCTTCATGGTTCTGGCTTTGACATGCTCGGTATGAAAGCGCCGGTTATAGCTCTTCAGCCCTTCAATGGCCCCGTCGAACTGCTTCGGATCATACAGCGTATAGCTGCCTTCCACGTTGATAGGGAGCTTCCCCTCGTTATCCAGCTCGCAGAGGACCTCATAAACGCGCTCGTGAAACTCCAGAGCACCGGGGGTGGCGGCTTCGAAAACCGTTGTGACACCGTGGGAGGTGAGGAATTTAAGCATTCCGTCAAGAGAGTGGCGAATCTGTTCCTTCGTAATGGTTTTTGAGTGGGAGAGCGTAATAGGCATCTCCGTCATTTCTATGAGATATCCGGTCATCTTTCCGTTTTCATCACGCTCATAATAGCTGAGCCCCGGAACGATGTCCTCCGTGTCTTCCGTGACGCCGGCTTCCTGCAGCGTGAGGGAGTTGCACCACAGGCTGTGGCACTCTCCTTCGAGAATGATGATCTTGTGATCACTGCAAATCGCGTCGAGATCTGCCTTGTTCAGCTTTTCCCCACCGAGCTGGACCAGACCCATCATGAATTTATACAGGTCCTGATCCGGATGGTCTTTTATATAATCGGCGATGAACGCGAGGCACTCCTGCTTGCTCGCTCCCGCAACGAACTGGGCGTGGGGAGCATACTGTCCGCAGACGCTGGAGCAGATATGCACGTGGGCATCGAGCAGCCCCGGCATCACGAATTTTCCGCCGAGATCCTTTACCTCGCCTTCAAAACCGCTCAGACCGGCTTCATCACCGACATAGATAAATTTTCCGTCCTTGACGGCAAAGGCACGGGCAGAAGGGTTCCTGCTGTCCGAAGTAAAAACCGTTGCATTTTTTACAATATAGTCTGCTTTCATAAAAAAGCCTTCCTTATCTCTCCGCCGGCACGTTCAATCTGCTTTTCCCATGTCTTTGCGGTCTGTTCTTTTAGAAAATCTATCATTTTGTATTCCAAAAATCAACAATTTATGAATAATGAGCGCAAGCGGTTGTAAGAACGGAATTTTTGTGTTTTCTTAAAGCTGACTTTTCACATTGTTGTTATTCGGTTACACAATAAGAAGGGGAAAGTAAAAATGAAAAAGATATATCCGGCACTTGCGTTTTTCATCGGCGGCGTTCTTCTGCTGCTGAACGGCCTGTGGGCGAACTATTCCAACATGTATGAAGGGCATGTGAGCATGAAGCTGGGCCTTCTCTGTATACTGATAGGGCTTGTCCTCCTTTTCATCTTCATCGGGCGGAAATCCGGGAACGAACCGGAAGAAACCGTAATAATCGGCGACAAAAGAAGCGTCCTCAGTTTCAACATAGCCGGGGCGACGTATTTGAACGATGACAGTTCCAGCAGACAGGCGGTTTTGAAAAAGCTGTATAAAGAGCAGGGAAAACGTCCGAAGCCGAACTGCGCAGTTTGCCCCGTGAACGACGGGATTCCGGACGAAGATGAAGATTACCGCCTGATTGATTACGGGATAACCATCCAGGGATATGAATATGACGGAAAGCAGGCTTTTCGCGTTCTGTACGAAAACCGGTGCATCGGCAATGTCCCCGTAGACTGCGTGGAGAAAGTTGCCGCCATATTTGATGATATAACTTCCGTCACGCTGGATGTGAATCAATGTAAAGACGAAGACGGCAGGATTATCTACCTTGCAAGAATGAATCTGTCCTACAGAGAGAACGAAAAAGGCTAAAAATTTCCGCATGTCTTCTTTTCTTGGCTTCTACAGCGGTAAGAACGATTATGCAGAAACAAACAGAATATTACAAATCTGACAGAAAGACGTTGTATGATCTGACCGATTGATGATGTTTTCAGCATCGACAGTATCAAACATGACACAATTAAAGTGCAGTTGTTGCTCCGTTCCCTTACAAAAAACGAAAGCACAACTTTGACACACAAAACACTGATTAAGGATATAAAAGACATAGATGACGAGGATATCGACAAAGATACGGTTATATAAATGAAAAGACTGGATTACATTAAATGCAATCCAGTCCCTTTTATAAGGAGAGAATAGTATGGTATTAAGTCTATTTCGCCCTGTTTTTTGGCTTTCTATCATAAGTTTTTCCAATAGAAAGACCAATAATTCCACCTAAAGCAGCACCAGGAGCCCAAGCACCGACAAAATATCCGACTATAGCGCCGACAATCAAACCAATAACCAAACCAAGTTGGTAGTAAGTGTTCTCATCGGAAGCGTCTGCTTGTTCTGAATCTTCAAGATTCAACATATTAGCCCAGAATTTTTTGTTGTACTCAAACATGGTTATTAACCTAATATTAGAGGACTCCGAATAGCTTCCACCAAGGAATTACTATTACGCATACGAAAGCAATATAAAGTACGAACTTAAAGGTGTTAATTTTTATAAAGTCTTTCATTGACCAGAAGCCATATGCGAAGAACAGAATAGACGGACCACTTTCATACGGGAGAAGGATGTAGTCTGTTGACTGAATGAGGGTATATGCAGCAGAAAGCGGATTGATGCCAATATTTTGTGCAAGACTTGCAAGAGGTACGGCAAGAGCAGCCATGATACCGAGCGGCGTCATAATAAAGTTTGCTGCATAGCAGATAATAATAATTCCAAGAATTGCCATTGTTGGGCTTACGTTGTTGAGAATCGGGCTCATAATCTGAACAATAAGGTCACCGAGTCCTAAGTATGCGCCTACTGTTCCAAGGCCAAGGAATGCAACTGTGAGGAAAGTCATACCCATATCAACGCTCTTGATTGATTTGGAAGTAGCAACTTCAACACCGGGGAGGAAGTAAATGAACGGGACAATCATAAATGCCCAGTTCATATTCCAACCTGTGAACCCACAGAGAAGGAGGTATACAACGAGAAGGACGGTAATAATTGCAGCTTTCTTCTCTTTTTTAGAGTCCTTAAATTTTCCAAGTGCCTCATACTGAGCTTTTATTTCATCAAGAGAACCGAGAGGATGCATGTCTTTTGTTTTATAAAGCTTAGTAATAAGCCAGATAAAGAGGACCGCAAAGAGAATGTGGGGAAGATTATGAAGAGTGTACTGACCAACGGTGAAAGAAAAACCGTCGATAACCTGCTGGAATCCAGAAGTAACAACACCGCAGGCGCCGGGAGCATAAATGAAGTTACGGCAACCGACTGCGCCAGTAAGACCAGCAATCATAATAGCAGAGCCTTCTTTGGAATTAGGCTTAAGCTGAAGAGAACGGCAGACACCAACAACGAGGATTGCACAGATAGCGAAAGCATTACAGAAAGTGAGGAGGGCTGCAAGGACGGTTCCTACATAAACACCCCAGACAATACCTGTGAAACTACCGCCGAGTTTAATAACTGCGCCATAAGAAATTCTTTTGATAAGCCCGCACTCGTCAAGAACTGCAGCAAGGACAAAGCAGCCAACAAGAGTGTATGCCATTTCCTGTGTCCAGCAGCCAAAAGCGACATTTGCTGGTGCAACACCGCAGACATAGTATAGTACGGAAACTAAAACGCCGGGAATCAAGGGGTTGAACAGGTCAAATGCAACGGCAAGAATCATCCACAATGTGATTGCAAGATAATTGCGAATTGCAGTAGTGAAAACTTCTGTTACAGGAATGAACAGAATAATGATTGGCAGTGCGAATGTAATTATCCATCCTGCCAAGCTGGCAGTTCTGCCATCTACAGTAATTTTTTTCATAATTGATCCTTTCTTATAGTTTTATTTGTCATTACTGTTTTTAAAAGTCCATTACCGCGACCATACGTTTAGTGAGGCCGCCTTCTCTTAGTCTATCAAGTCCGGCTGGAATATCCTCAAACTTGATTTCTTCAACGCGAGGGATTAAGTCTCCAGAGGCAATCATTTGAAGAAGATCTTCTATATCTTCGCAGTCTCCTCCTCCAGATCCTATGAGTGTTCTTCTGTGGTTTATAAGGTCATATGCGTTACAGTACGAAGGAGTTGCCATACCGACAATAACTACGCGGCCATTATCCGCAACGGCATTAATCGCCTCAGACGTAGTTGTTTCCCCACCAGCAAGGTCAACAATGAGTTCCAACCCAAACTGGGCAAGTTCATGCGGGTGGGATACTACACCTTTAGCGCCCATTTCAAGGGCAAGTTTTTGCGCTTCGGGATTACGCGTAGCGGCATATACTTCGCCACCTTTTAAAACCGCAGCCCGCAAACCCCATTGGCCGAGGCCTCCGATTCCGATGATACCGGTTTTGGTCCCTTCTTTCATACCGCCTGCTTTGATTATTGCATGATATGATGTCATTCCCGCATCAGTTGCAGCTGCTGCATATGTGAAAGGAACTTCATCTGGAATATGAACAAGTCTTTCTTCGGGAGCAATAGCTTTGCTAGCATATGCGCCATCTCTTCCAAAGTAACTGGGATTTTGCCCTCTGGAGTCTTTTGTTGGACAAACAGCTACTCTGTCACCGACTTTGAAATTCTTAACCTCACTTCCTACAGCGGAAATGATACCGGCGAACTCATGCCCAAGATAGACATGTGGCCATACGAGAGCTTGCCAAGATTCATCATCGAGTGCTCCGACATCGCTGTGGCATAGGCCGCAAGCTTTAACGTCAACAACGACCATATCCGGCTCTGGAATCGGATCCGGTTTTTCAACCAACTTCAATGGTTCGTGGGTATGCTGAAATTCCCAACCTATCATTTTCAGGCCTCCTTTTCCATGACAGCTACCAGCCTCTTTAACAGTCCGCCTTCACGCAGTCTGTCCAAACCAGCTGGAATTTCCTCAAAGGTTATTTCCTCAATATTGGGGACTAAATCACCACTTGCAATCATCTTCAAAAGATTTTCGATGTCCTCATTTGTCCCGCCTGCGCTTCCTATTAGGGTACGTTTATTTAGGATTAAGTCGTATGCGCGAATCGGTGACCGAGTTTTCATTCCAACTAGGACAACTTTGCCGTACTTTGCTACGGCATTTATTGATTCTGAAGTGGTTGTTTCGCCACCGGCAAAGTCACAGATTATTTCGCAACCATACGGAGCGAGTTCCTCCGGAGTTGAAACTGCAACCTTTGCGCCTAGTTCAAGAGAGAGTTTTTGCGCTTCGGGGTTACGTGTAGCGACATAAACCTCACCACCTGCCAAAACGGCTTCGCGAACGGCCCATTGCCCCAAACCACCAACACCTACAATACCGATTTTCTGCCCGGGCTGAAGTCCACCACTTACCATGACCGCATGGTAGGAGGTCATGCCTGCATCGGTAGCTGCGGCAGCATACGTGAAAGGAACACCATCAGGAATATGAATAAGGCGCTCTTCGGGAGCAATGGCATAGTCTGCATATGCACCGTCTCTTCCGCGGTAACTTGGGTTCTGACCTCTGGAATCCTTAACAGGGCATACTGCAACACGGTCGCCGACTTTGAAATTCTTTACGGCATCACCTGCTTCAACGATTATGCCGGCAAATTCATGTCCAAGAATTGTATTTGGTCTAACGAGCTCTAGCCATGCCTCATCATGCAGAACACCGACATCACTGTGGCATAATCCACATGCCATTACCTTAATAAGAACCATATCAGGCTCTAAAGTAGGATTTGGTTTTGTGACTAGAACTAATGGTTTATGAGTTTCTGTAAATTGCCAACCTGTCATATAATCACCCCTTTATTCCTCGCGAACGAATACTTTGTATTCCTTGATTTTACCTTGATTGTCTGTCCTACATACGCCAACACAGGGAAGGCAAATGCCGTCACGGATAACATCGTAATAAAGTATATTTCCGTATGGACTGTCGATATACTTTATGACCCATTCGCCAGGAGCATTGAATACGGTATTCATTGCTTCACGATAAGATTGTTTGTCGGTTTTGATAAACGGGGCTCTTCCGAGATCCTGTCCTCCGCGGTCATCAAAGAGCATCTCATCTGCAAACAGATCAATAAGGGCATCTAGATTTTTTTCGGCTAGATATTTGCAGTAATCTTTTAATGGATTCAAGTTTTGTCCTCCTTATCTTTATAGATACATTGCATAACCACCATTAGGTGAAATACACTGCCCGGTTAGATATTTCGCATTTACTATGTATGCAAGACAATCAGAAATATCTTTTGCATCGCCTAAAAATCCGAGAGGAACCGCTGCTTCAACAGCCGCAATTCGTTCTGGGGGCTGATCACGCATCATGTCAGTTTTGCATAAACCCGGAGCGATGCTGTTCGCGCGGATTCCGTATTGAGCATTTTCCTTTGCAATTACTCTCATAAATGCAATAACGCCAGCTTTTGCAACGGAATAATCGGCCTGAAGTTTCATACACATATGTGCAGCAACAGAAGATGTACTTACTATGCAACCGCTTCCATAAGGTTGCATATGAGGTAATGCACAATGGGTAAGATGCATAGTACCGAGGAGTTCGATGTTGATAAGCCTTGTGTACTCACCATCGGGTGAGTGTTCATGGAACAATTTTCCTGTCATTATCCCGGCATTGCTAACAAGGACTGCAATCTGGTCTCCAAAAGCCTCGCATCCCGCATCAACGATTTTTTTACACTCGTTGTATTGGGACACATCTGCCTGAACGGTTATTGCTCCGACTCCGTAGGTTTTACGTAGACGCTGCGCAACTGCCTCTGCCTTTGGGGCACTTTTGTCAGTGACATAATTTATAACGACATCGTACCCCTCGCTGGCAAGTTCTTCGGCCATAGCCTCGCCAAGACCACGTGCTGCCCCAGTTACTATTGCAAAACCAGGCAATTTGTGAATCTCAAACAATATTTTACATCTCCTTTTTTCGTGTCTTCTCTGCGAAGAGGACATCGAGAAATGAAGGTTTCAGATTGATTATCAGTGAAATCTACACTGATTCATTGTTAAAATATTATCACATCATGTCGCAATACTCCTATTGTGTGATTGTCAAAAAATAGCCTTATCAATTTGGGCATGCGTACAAGTTGATAAAAAAAGTCTGAAATGAGATAATAATAAAAAATGCGAGAAATATAAAAGGGCGGTTTAAAAATATGTTTACAATTGATTCAATTAAAAACCACTTTGACCCTGAAAAAGTAATTACACATGCGCATGAAACAGCACAGGATTATATTTCTGCGAATTTCTGTTTTGCAGACACAGCTCCGCTTTCTAACGTCTTATATTTATCGACAGAAAAGACATTTCCAGAATCAGTATTACATCACCCGTCATGCGGAGCGGTTTTTTTGCCGTGTAATGAGGAATATAGATTGCCTACGGGTAATTATGAATGTGAATGGTGCGCAATAGATACGGATTGCGACCCAAGTAAACTGCTTTATGATATTCAAAACACAATCCTTAGTAGCCGGCGGATAATTCGACTTAAAGAGCTTAGAGACAGGGCAATGGTAGAAGGAACGGCAATACAACCGCTTGCACTGCAGATTTGCAAAATAATAGATAATCCCATAGCGGTTTACGATACAGCCTATCATGTCCTAGCTCTTGAGAGTATGGGAAGACAAGTGGATAACAAAATCTGGCAGACAGCATATACAAGGGGCGTCTTTTCACCCGAAATAGTAGGCGAGTTTAGAAGAACTATAAGTGATCACGACTTATCTGCTACTCCATTTTTATGCGATACAAATGCATGGGAAGATATGCGCTGTTTAGTAATGCAAATAGTTTCTAATACTGGGGAACTGTTGGGCAGTGTTGCTGTTTATGAAGCATTTCATAAATTTGAGGCAGAAGACTGCGAATTAATGAAGTGTGTTGCTGAACTATTGAGCGATGCAATCAAGCGCCAGACGGGTGCGGTGCAGGCAAAAGAAACAAATAATGCTTTCATTTGTTTTATTAATGAGCTCATTGATGGCGTGCAGTATAATCCGGAGACGTTTAGCACACAGTTTCCTAACAGAAACTATGAAATGTACAGACTCGGGTATATTCGGCTCGCTGGAGATCCAGCTCTTCAACGACAGTGCAACTTCTTCTGCAGAGAACTGACCAACATTTCACCTCGGATTACAGTATTCCAACGTATGAAAAACATAGTGTTGCTATTTGGCGCGGACTCACCAGAGGAAATGACTGTGCTTATCGAAAGCGTTAAGGAAGTTCTAGACAGTAATAGCATTTGCATGGGATTGACAAACTACTTTTTCTCATTATCGAACTTAGAAAAATCGTACGATATGGTTAAGAGCATTCTAAAAACAGGGGAAGCTGTTTTACCCGACAATGCTATTTATGATGCAAAAGAAATAGCATTATTGAATACAATAGAAAATCTTCCTATAAATTTGATTAAAGATATTTATCTCTCTTCCAGTTTCCATTATGTATGCGAATATGACAGGCTACAGCAAACAAACTATGCCGAAACGCTAGTAGTTTATTTAAAAAATATGTTTAGGACGGTATCTACCGCAGCGGAGCTATATATTCATAAAAACTCGCTTCTGTATAGACTAGGAAGATACAACCAGTTGTTTGGTATAGATATTTCAAATATCCATGACGTTTCAGAATTCTGGCTCGGGTATAAAATCGCGATGTATCTTGACAGTATCGAAAACACAAAGAAAGCAAAGCTTGAATAGTTAAGCTGGTACTTTGGCAAGGCTTGTCTTTGTTCAATTGCAAAAATGTAATGAAAAGTTATCGTGCAACAGCACAATAGTTATTCGGATTAATGAATGATAAAATAATTAAAAGGTTTTAGATTGTGGACCTGCCTGCTGCGAAGGGTAGGTCCGAACAGTATCCAATAATTATAGAAGGAGGAAAAAATGCCGTCCTTATTTGAAGAATACCAAGTTTGTAAAAACCTGACACTCAAAAACCGTCTCGCCATGTCGCCAATGGGTAATGCAAACCTTAATCCTGACGGATCTATCTCAGACAGGCAGCTTGATTTCTATGAGGCCAGAGCCCGAGGTGGTTTTGGTTTGATTTTTCCGACAACTTGTGTTGTGACAAAAGAATTTGAGGATAACCCGCCTCCGCTTGCTTTGACTAATTATGCTCAGAGTGTCCGAGTGGGACTTTTAGCAGACCGTGTCCATATGTATGGAACTAAATTGTGCATACAGTTATCATGTGGTCTTGGGCGTGTATCTTCTGGTTCTCCTATTATTCCACCGCATTCCCCGAGCCCATCACATTCATACTGGTTTCCTGAACTTGAAACGATACCATTCACAACAGAAGAAATAAAAAGAATAATTAGGGATTTTGGTATAGCAGCGCGATATGCAAAAGCGGCCGGTGCGGATGCAGTTGAATTGCATGCTTATGGCGGATACCTTATTGACCAGTTCCTTAGTCCGGATTTTAATCAACGAAATGATGAATTTGGAGGAACTTTTGATAAGAGGTTACGTATTGTCAGCGATTTACGAGATGCCGTTATTGCAAATTGCGGACCTGATTTCCCAATCTTCATTAAGATGACACCCGACTATCATTGGAAAAAAGGCGGGCGTACTCTGGAAGAAGGTATTCGCTTAGGTAAAGAATTTGACCAGATGGGATTTGATGTTATTCATCTTGAGATGGGTACATATGAAAACTGGTATTATTCCGTTCCGACTATTTATCAGGAGGAAGGGTATAATCTGTATATGGCAAGAGCCTTTAAGGAAGCCGGAATTAAAACCCCAATTTACGGCGGAGGCAAATTGCATCGTCCAGATTTTGCAAAACAAGTTATTGAAGAAGGTGTCATAGACATACTTGGCCTTGGACATCAGTGTTATGCAGATCCAGAGTGGGCTAATAAAGTTTATGACGGAAGGGAAGACGAAATTATTCCCTGTATTGGCTGTAACGAATGTATTAAAGCGGGAACAACAAAAAAGAATACACGTTGCGCTATCAATCCTCTATCGAATGATGAAGTGCGGTTTGTACCGACTCCAGCCAAGAAAGAGATGGATGTTCTTGTGGTCGGCGGTGGACCAGGTGGAATAGAGGCTGCCTTCAGAGCAAAAGAACGTGGTTTCAATGTCGAACTATGGGAGAAGTCTGACAAACTGGGAGGAATATTCCGTGCAGCTGGAGTACCTGCTTTCAAGCATGAGATTCCGTGGTATATTGAAGCGGTAACTCGCCGCATGGAGCGTAGCGGAGTAAAAGTAGTTCTTAATAAAGAAGCTACCGCTGAGAATATTATTGCAAGAAAACCAGATGCAGTAATCATGGCATATGGTGCGAATCCGATAGTTCCGCCTATTCCAGGTATAATTGACAATCCGAAGGTGATAGATGCACCGAAAATGCTCCTTGACGGCGGTTGCGAGGGGAAGAAGATTATAATGCTTGGAGCAGGAGATGTAGGATGCGAAGCGGCAATGTATCTGGCCGATATGGGCAAGGATGTAACTATGGTAGAGCTCGGAAAAGAACCGCTTGCCAATTCAACAACAGCACTAAACCAGCACCTTGCACTCAAAGATTTATTTGAGACATATTCTGATAGAATTGATGGTAGATACAATTGTAAATTGATAAAAGTTTCTGAGGATACTGTGACGGTCGAACAAGCTGATGGGAAAACAGAGGAATTAGAATATGATAAGCTGATTCTTGCTGTTGGTTTCAGACCTGATCGAACACTTGCCAAGGAAGTTGCTGGACATGTTGACAAAGTCATTTGTATAGGCAATACGTTGAAACAAGGTATGGTCATCGATGCTGTTCACACGGGTTTCCATACGGCAAGGCTCCTAGAAGATCTCAGAGACATTCTCTGCTGAAAAAATACAAAAAAATCAACCTAAAAATTTTTAGGTTGATTTTTTTGCTATACTTTGAAATTTTTTGAAGAATACAAATACTGTAATTGAAACAGCGATAATATCGGCTATTGGTTCAGCCAAAAAGACGGCACGCGTTTTGTTTGGCAAAAGCAAAGGCAGGATATATATCAACGGTATTAGAAGAATAAATTTTCGCAGGACAGCCAAGAACAAGGATGTTTTGGCATTGCCTATAGATATCATTGTAAACTGGCAGGCAAACTGTGCTCCAAGTACGAAAAGTCCAGCACAATATATCAACATATATTCAGCTGTATTGTCAATAAGTTCTGCGTTGGACGAAAAGAAGCCTGCAAGCGTTTTTGGGAAAAGCATCGTACAAATCCAGACTGCAGTTGAATACAGCAAACCGGTTTTTAAAAGAACAAAAAAACTATCTCTGACTCGGTCGATGTTTCCAGCCCCAAAATTATAGCTTGTTACTGGCTGGCTTCCTTGGGTAAGGCCTGACAACGGAAGTACAAGACACTGCATTATACTAGTAAGAATTGTCATGGCGCCAACGGCAATATCACCGCCATATCGTTGCAGAGACTCGTTAAAGCAAATGCTTAATACCCCTTCGCTACCCTGCATAACAAATGATGCCATACCCAGGGAAATACATGGAAGCAGTATTTCTTTTTCAATGCTCGGCTTAAAGTTTATTTTGAACATTGATTGTTTTGAGTTGAGGAAAAGTATTACCCACACACATGATACAGCTTGTGAAATGACGGTTGCTAGTGCAGCCCCTCTCACACCCAAACCAAATACATAAATGAATATAGGGTCAAGTATCGTATTAAGTACGGCACCTATAATGACAGTGAGCATCGCTTTTTTTGCATAGCCCTGGCAAGTTATAAATGCGTTCATCCCTACAGTAAGCTGTACAAAAATTGTTCCTATTGCATAGACATTCATATAGTCTACGGCATAGTTGATGATGTTATCGCTTCCACCGAAGACCATCAGCAGCTTTCTGTTAAAAAGCAGCATAAGCGCGGTAAGGACTACTGACAGAATGACTTGCATTGTAAAGCAGTTATCAATTATCTTCTGAGCCTTTTGGGTGTTCTTTTCCCCCATGGAAATGGATGCCCTTGTTGCACCACCAACGGCCGAAAAAGACGCAACTGCAGAAACAAATATTATTATTGGAAAGCAAATTCCAACTCCGCTTAGTGCGAGACTTCCAGTACTCGGCATGTGTCCGATAAACACCCGGTCGACAATATTGTATAGCAGATTTACGAACTGTGCTGTAATGTTCGGAATTGCAAGCTTGAATATCAACTTACTGACTTTTTCAGTTCCTAGAAAATGTTTTTCCATAATACAAAGACCTAACAGCTGCCACAATAGGGTGAATGATTATTAATGAAATATATCATCCTAAAACAGCAAAGTAAATGGTGACAAAATTCTTTTTGCAAATGCACAAATAGAATAATACCCATTTATAGTTCTAGACAAATTTGACACAAAAATCGTAAATCAGTTGTATTACGGCTTTAGTGCCACCCACCGAAAACCGCCGGAGATTTTTTAGGGGCCCCATTTTTGCTTTTAACGTGCTATAATAGCAACCGATGAACGAACCGGAAGATAAAAACTATATAAGAATGACGGAAACGCCGGTCTGGAAGCTGATACTCAAGCTCGCCATACCGACGACCATAAGCATGCTGATAACGAACATTTACAATACCGCGGATACGTTCTTCGTCAGCAAGATAGGTGTGAGCGCCAGTGCCGCAACGGGAATCGTGTTTGCCCTCATGGCGCTTCTGCAGGCTTTCGGCTTCATGTTCGGCCATGGCGCGGGAAGCAATGTTTCCCGTCTGCTGGGTGCCAAAGATGCCGAGACAGCCGGCGACTATGCCTCGACGAGCTTTTTCCTCGCAACCGGGCTGGGCATCGTAATTGGGGCGCTCGGAATTGTGTTTATCAATCCGTTCATGCGTCTCCTGGGGAGCACAGAAACGATTCTGCCCTATGCCAGAATATACGGAACCTGCATTCTCGCAGCGGCTCCGGCCATGATTGTGGGTTGCGTTCTGAACAACATTCTGCGTTATGAAGGCCGCGCAACCTACGCGATGATTGGCCTGACGACCGGCGGAATCCTGAACATGATTCTTGACCCAATTTTGATTTTCCTGTGCAACATGGGAATGCTGGGCGCCGGGCTTGCCACCGCTTTGTCGCAGTATGTCAGCGTCATTATTCTGCTTCTGCCGTTCCTCCGCGGGAAAACGTCTTCAAAAATAAGCTTTGCACATTTTGCCAAAGGTGTAAAAAGAACGGGAGATATCCTTACGACCGGTCTGCCCAACCTTTTGAGGCAGGGGCTGACAAGCATCGCGACGACCGTGCTCAACACAAAGGCTGCCATGTTCGGCGATGCCGCCGTGGCGGCATTTTCGATTGCAAGCCGCTGTGCGGCACTCCTGTTTGCGGTGTCGATAGGCATAGCGCAGGGATTCCAGCCGGTTGCGGCGTTTAATTACGGAGCGAAAAAGAACAGGCGCGTCCGGAATGCCATGCTGTTCACATGTGGCACGGCGATGTCTCTTATGATACTGTTTTGCGGAGTCTGTTCTTTCAAGGCGCCCGGTATTATCTCTCTCTTCCGCGATGAGACCGAGGTTGTGTCAATCGGTGCGGAAACCCTTCGCTATATGTGTGTGGGATTGATTCTTCTTCCGCTTTCGTCGGTAGGAAGCATGCTGTTCCAGAGCACGGGGAAGAAAGGCAAGGCCGCCTTGCTGGCAGCCCTCCAGAGCGGGCTCCTCTTTATCCCTCTGCTTTTCATTATGCCGTATTTCTTCGGCCTGAAAGGTCTCGAAATGTCACAGGCCGCCGCCTATATTATTGCCGGGCTGATATCTCTCCCGCTTATTCTGCAATTTCTGAGGGAGCTTTCATAGAACGTTCCTTTGCCTTGCAATGCACCGTCTTTTGCAATAGAATATAAATGATGAATCCCCTGTTTAATAAAATACTTGAATGCAAGGAAGCTGCCGCCCTCCCGTCTCTGCGGGAAAGCGGGCGGCTTCCTGCGCTTGTTTCCGGGCTTTCGCCTGTTCACAGAGCCAATCTTGCGGCGGCGCTTGCGCAGAACCCGGAGGACAGAATGCTGGTTATCTGCACCGACGATTCGGTTGCGGAGAACTTTGCCAGGGACTTGCGTTCCATGCTGGATGAGAAGGTGGCGCTCCTTCCGATGAAGGAGTTTAACCTTTACCATTCCGAGGCATCGTCGCATGACACCGAACAGCGCAGGATAGCAACGTTATTTGCGCTTGAGTCGGGAGAAGCAAGAATATGCGTTACGTCGGCGCAGAGTCTCATCCAGAAGACGACCTCCCCCGAAAACCTCAAAAAAATGGCATTCACGATAGAATCGCATGGCACCTATCCACCGGAGGATGTGCTGGATGCGCTTGTCCGCTGCGGCTACACGCGCTCCTATCAGGTGGAAGGCAGAGGACAGTATGCCCAGCGCGGAGGGATTATAGATTTCTTCTCTCCGGCAGACGACAACCCCGTCCGAATCGAGTTCTGGGGCGATGAAATCGATACGATGGCGTTCTTTGACATTGATTCGCAAAGACGCATGGATAATATAGAGAGCTGCCGCATTCTGCCGGCTGCGGAAGACGAAACCGGCATTTTTGCCTGTGCACTCGATTATATCGGCGAAGAGGCTCTCGTGTTTATTGACCAGGCAACCAAGGTGGCCGACCGGGTAAGAGAGTATTCCAAATCTTTGGACATAGGCCTTTGCCTGCGGGAGAAGGAACTGTTTGCCCGCCTGGAGGATTATCCGGTTTACATGGCCGATGCCTTTACGGTCGGAGGGAATCCGCTCGAACCGAAGGCACTTGTTTCGATTCCGGCAAAGCAGCTGCCCTCTTATGCCGGCAATGCGCAGATTGCCTTTGAAGATGCCAAGAGCCTGCTGGATGCGGGATACGATGTGACAATCCTGGCCGGAGATGATCGCCGCAGAAGAGTTCTGCGCAATTATCTCATGGAGCGGGACATCAAGTGCAAAATCGAAATCGGCTCGATATCGGCAGGCATCGAATATCCGTCGATAAAAACGGCCATCCTGACGGATGTGCAGATCATGCACGGCCGCGAACGCACAAGGGCCAGACGAAAGCTTCCCGCAAACGCCAGAAGAATAGAATCGTATTCGGACCTCTCGGTGGGCGATTTCGTGGTTCATGAAAATCATGGCATCGGCCGCTTTACGGGTATCGTCCGCATGGAAGTCGACGGGTATCAGAAGGACTACATGAAAATTGCCTACGCGGGCAGTGATGTTCTGTATGTTCCGGCTTCGCAGCTGGATATGGTGTCCAAGTATACCGGTGCTTCGGACGATGCCAAGGTGAAGCTTTCCAAAATGGGAGGAACCGACTGGCAGAACAAGCGCTCCCGCGCCAAAGGCGCGGCAAAGGACATGGCAAAACGCCTCATCAATCTCTATGCATCGCGCCTGAAAACAAAGGGATATGCATTTTCGCCGGACAGCGAGTGGCAGCGGGAGTTTGAGGAAAACTTCGGCTATGCCGAGACGGACGACCAGCTCCGCTGCATAGCGGAAATAAAGCAGGACATGGAATCCTCGGTTCCGATGGACCGTCTTCTCTGCGGAGACGTCGGCTTCGGGAAAACGGAGGTGGCACTGCGCGCCGTGATGAAGTGCATACTCGACGGCAAGCAGGCGGCCATTCTGGCACCGACGACGGTTCTTGCCCAGCAGCATTACCAGACGGCCTTGCAGAGGTTTTTCGGCTTCCCTGTCACGATAGAAGTGCTCAGCCGCTTCTCCGGAGCCGGTGCCAAAACGCTTAAAGACATCGAAACCGGCAAATGCGATCTGGTCATAGGAACCCACAGAATTCTTTCCAAGGATGTCAAGTTTAAAAATCTTGGCCTGCTTGTCGTAGACGAGGAGCAGCGTTTCGGTGTTTCGCATAAGGAACACATAAAAGAAATGTCCCGTGGCGTTGATGTCCTCACACTCTCGGCCACACCGATACCGCGTACAATGAACATGGCGATGAGCGGGATAAGGGACATGTCTCTTATAGAGGAGCCGCCCGAGGACCGGCATCCGGTCCAGACCTTCGTGATGGAACACAACTGGGATATCATCTGTGATGCCATCATGCGCGAACTGGCCCGGGGAGGGCAGGTATATTATCTTCATAACAGAATCGATGATATCGAAAGAACCGCTCTGAGACTGGAAGAAAAGCTCGGAACGTCGGTATCCGTTGCGGTTGCCCACGGCCAGATGGACAAGAAGGCACTGGAGGAAGTGATGAACCGCGTGATAAGCGGTGATGTCCAGGTGCTTGTCTGTACAACGATTATCGAAACCGGAATAGACATTCCGAATGTCAATACTCTCATTATCGAAGATGCGGATCGTCTGGGCCTTGCCCAGCTGCATCAGATACGAGGCCGTGTGGGCCGGTCGGCAAGGCGCGCC
>JAZUEY010000074.1:0-13525 GCA_045640405.1 Candidatus Limivicinus sp. | reverse complement strand
CAGCCACTCTTATCCGTTGTAAGGAACGAGGAGCTTGTTGCCTGCATAAATCAGGTTAGGATTCTTGATGTTGTTCAGCTCGCAAAGAGTCTTGACGGTGGTGCCGTATCTCTGAGCAATAACGGAGAGGCAGTCACCCTTCTTGATTACGTATACGAAGCAGGCACCCTGATATGCGCCGCCGTTTACGCTCTGAACTTCGTTCTCATTAAGAGCCTGGATATTGTCTAACATTTCATTTTCCTCCAAGAAAATATTTTTTGTTTGGTTTGTGAAAGCTCTCTTTGTCTTTCACCAAGTAATACGTGCGATTGCAAGAAACGTTACAAAAATTTTTTAATATTTTTTATTCTTCTCCGGAATCATCGGAATCGGATGCTTTAAAGGAGTCTTTCACGTCCTTAACGATTCCTTCAATCTGATTGGCTGCCTTCGGATACTGCTCTTTCAGCTGCTCGATCTTGGCCTGTGCCTTTTCCTTGACAACGGGAGCGTTTTCCGCATAGAGCTGCTTGGCCGCAATCTCGGCTTCCTTGATGTAATCGGTAAAGCCCTGCGGGTTGTTCTCCTTCATTCTCTCGAAGACCTTTACGCCGGCTGCGCCGACACCGATGGCTGCTAAAGTACTAAGAAGTCCCATTTGACCCTCCTATTTTTTAAATTCTGGCATTATATTACCACACTTCCCCGGTAATATGTTAACTAAGTATAAACACAAATGAAACAGTATATGAATGTGCAACAGTAAAGCAGCGAGGGGTTAGGGATTAGCAGCGAGGGATTGTAGAAACCGAAGAGTCGGTTTCTTTATATTTTGAATATTTAACAGTTTTATATCCAAATCCTTGGTTTGCCATGCAAACCTACCTACCCTCACTGCTCGCCGCTCACTGCACACCGCTCATTCTTCCTTCCGCTGCTCTTTATACGGCCAGTATCTCCGGCCGGGTGCAAGGCCGCCGCAGACCTGCGCGAGCTCTTCCTCGCTCAGCTCCATAAGCTTCCTGTTTATGCTTTCCAGCTCTTCCTTGAGCTCCTTCAATTCTTCCTTTGTTTTCATAATTACATTCTCCTTTCGTTCTTCATTCTTCACTTGCTGAGCTTGCTCAGACATACTTTATCCCGTGGTACGCAATGGCGTTGCACTGCGGGCACTCGTAATAGATGCCGTTCATATAATCTCCCAGCCAGGTAATTTCCCATTCGCAGACGTCGCAGTGCATCAGCGTTTTAGTCTCCTTCTTCTGCTGTCCGGCACTCACCTGCTCAATTTCCTCATAATCGGTTTTCATGATGGAATCTCCTTCCCGTTATTTTGTAGTTTTTACATTCTATAGTACGCAATAAAAAGCAAAACGTTTCAAACCCCGGCACCCGGCACCTGCTCACTCATCAACTGCAAAGCAAATCAATCGTATAATCCCAGAAGCCTTCCGTTTCGAAGATGACTTCCGCCTGGCCGCAGCGTGCCTGCTCCTCGGGGCTGAGCTTTTCGTATTCTTCGCTGTCATAACCTACGGTTTGCCCGAAGAATTCCGAATTCCGGTCCGTATTAACGGTGACATACTGCACAGCGGAGCGGGTCACCGCCTCCGGGCACAGGAAGGTGTACACGGTCATCGGGTCCCAGAAGGGATAATCCTGCAGGGTATCCTTCCAATGCTCGGCCCAAAGCTGCGAAATTTTGTTTCCGTCACTGCGTGCGATAAAGGAATCCGCAACGGAGCGGTCTATGGGGATATTGCAGGACCCCGGCAGTATCACCCGCCGCGGGAAAGGCGCCGCAAGGCAGGTAGCGAAGGCCACGGGATCGTAGAAAACATTGTATTCCGCATACGGGGTGGTATTGGCGCCGTCTATGCCTTCCACCAATTCCGAACGGCTGTTCTCCATCCGGCAGGAATCGCCGAGCGCACCGCCCATAAAGTAAACGGCTTTCACATGCGGGGCAAAATCGGCATCCTGCTGCACGGCTTTGGCCACGTTCATAGAAGGCCCAATGACAAACAGCACGATTTCATCCGGGTTCTCCCGCACGGACCGGAGCAAAAAATCGGCGGCATCGCCACAGTCGCAGAGCTGCTTTACGTCAACGGAATCAAACGAGTGCAGGGCTCCGTAGTCGGCATCAAACTTGCAGTACGTCAGGCTGTTGTAAAATTCTCCCAGCGCCCGCATGCCTTCTCTTTTGATACCGGAGGGCAGGTCCGTTCCGCGGTAAAAAGGAATGTCCGTTCGGTCGAGCGCCGCGAGGAAATCTTCGGTATGCTTTGCGCTGCCGAACTGGGTTTCCCCGTAGTTTTCGTAGGGTGCGTCAATGAAGTTATTGCCGCCCTCCAGCGTGATGCCGAGAATCTCCACAAGGCCGCGCTTTTCCGCCTGCAGCAGCATGCTCAGGCTCAGCGCATCATCGTTCATGCTTCCCATGTCGCAGTCCAGAATGACTTTGACGGGAGTATCCTGTCTGGCGCCTCTGACCAGGCAGAAAACACCGACAATCAGTATAACGGCGGCTATCCCCGCCGCAAGGATACGTTTATTCTTAGGATTCAAGTTCTTCTCCTTCGCTCACTGCTATTAGATAATATCCACCCGCACACACTTGGCGGGTGGATTTTTTTATGCATCGTTATTATCCGATCATTCCGGCAGCTGATTGGCGAGCCAGTCGATATAGTCCGTAAGCAATTTCATCTCCAGCGGCTCCAGAACGGCGCCTCTCAGCATAGAATTCGCTTCCGCAATAAAATCCGCCCGCGGTCCGGTTCCGGCGTACTTATTGAAGACCATATCAATCATCCACTTAGCGGTGTTGTAATCTTCCGAAGTACCGCCACTGACCTGCTCTATTTTTTTGTCATTCATTTCAACGCTCATTTTTATCCTCCTATAATGAACTGTCACCTGTCTCCGGAACCAAGCAGTTCCAGGGCATCCGGCAGCGTTTCCGCAACCGGGCTAACTTTCACTCCGTCATCTCCGACAACCAGAATCTCCGGATAAGGCTCCCATTGGATTTCGCCGATGCCATCCACCTCGTTGGAGTACAGCGCCGGTTTTTCATCGTCTATCACTTTCCGAATCAGTGCCTTCATAACGGCGCCTAAGCTTTCATTCACAACACTTCCGTAAGCGGCGGCCGATATCGGGTTGCCGAGTATGGCCGTAACGGCATTCACGCTTCCGGTACCGAGGTTCTTAATCACGGCCTCGGCATCCCAATACATCATCCGGACAGAACTGCCGCCCGCGTCGAGAGCTTCGGAAAGCTGCAGCATGCCCACCCGGTCCAGCCATAAATTGATGAACTCCGCTTCGGCCTTCGCTTTTCCGATGCGTTCCGTCTCGTCGGATACCAGCTTCTTCAGCTTCTCAGCCGTGTCCGCTTCCTGTTGGGAGATGATTTTCTCAACCGTTTCCGAAATCACTTCTTCGGAAAAACCGCGGCCTATGGAGGCCCCGTAGGCACTGGCATTGTCGCGGGAAGCACAAAGAACGAAGTCTGTGTCCTTGGCAGCCCCATTTCGAAAGGCTTCGTACACGTCGTCCGGAATCAGATTGCCGTCACTCTGCGGCGTCGTCATATAAGCTTTAAGCTGCTGCGAAAGAGCGTGCAGTCTCTTCTCGGGCAGAGCAAGAAGCCCGGCCATGTCGTCCACACCGGCGGCCTTCAGCAGTTCTAATGCCGATTCGGCATTATCGTTTTCGAACAGCTCGGCCCTTATCGGGTTTCCGGAGAAAAGGACTGCATTTTTAAAGAGCCCTTTTGCCCTTTCGCAGGCGGAGAGCAGGCTGATGGAATCGCCGCCGGCACCGTCACCGAAGACGGTAATCCGCCCGGCATCGCCGCCGAACGCGGCAATGTTTTCCTTTATCCATCGGAGAGCGGCAATCTGGTCCATCAGGCCCAGATTATGCGCATCCTCATAGCCCTCGCCTCCCGGTACCTCGGAAAAATCCATGAATCCAAGAAACCCCAGCCGGTAATTGAAGCTGACCGCGACCACGTCCGGATTCTCTTTTACGAAGTTATGCAGATTCCAGATCGGGCCGGCGGAACCGCCGTAGGAGAAGTCGCCGCCGTGGATATAGACAACAACGGCTCTTTTTTCATCGGGCACCAAATCTGCCGAATAGACGTTCAGATACAGGCAGTCCTCGCTCTGGTTGTGATATCGCAGGGGATTGCCCTTGTAATCCACCTGGATGGCAGAAGGCCCGAAAAACTTCGCTTCAAAAGTCTCTTCACTGTCCGGCAAAGCTTCGGGGGCTCTCCAGCGCAGGGTACCGACCGGCGCTTTGGCATAGGGTATGCCCTGAAAACAGAGGACTCCGTCCTCTTTTTTGCCGACGTAAATGCCGGTTCTTGTCTTGACCGCGAGAGCCTCGTCAACTTCGCCCGAAATCTTCCCGTTCTTACCGTTCAGCCCCTGCATATAGGCTTTTTCCTCGGCTTCGAAGCGGAAGCCTTCCTCGCCGCTGCCGTATCTTTTCCTGGCCCTGGCTCTTTTATATTGATGCCGGAGCATGTAAAAGGCAAAACCGGCGACTTCAAACAGAAGCACATAACCGAATTCTTCCATCAAATTGCCGACCAGGGATTCCTCGAATACCTTCGTCGAAACAAAATTGCCGACGAGGAAAAAGAGAATAATGCCGGCAAAAATCAAAAGCTTTCTGGTCCTGTTTTCCTGGCAATAGCGGCTGTATATGATTTTGACGGCCAGTTTTTCCAGCAGCATGCCGCTGGGAAAGCAGATCAGCAGACACAGCCATCCGGGCGCACCGAAGATATACGGAATCGAGTAGCCGAATCCGTATCCCATGGCGCTGAGAAAAGCGCAGATGTATTCATCGGCGATAATCCATTTTCTCATAACTCTTGTTCTTTAACTCTGGCAGATCTTTTTACCTTCAAAATAGGTGCATTCCGTTTCGATGTTCCAGATGTCTTCCGGTGCCATCGCAAAAATGTCATCCTTCAGAACGACCAGGTTGGCGTCCTTGCCCGTCTCGATGGAGCCGAGCCTGTGGTCCAGCCGCATTCGGATTGCGTTGGTCACGGTATAGCCGTGAATCATCTGTTCCAGACTGAGCCTTGCGCTCAGCGGCGGGCGGCCGCCTTCCACGTAATATTTGTCACGGTCGATTTCATCCGTATCGCCCGGGAAACTCCTCGTCATGCCGACGGATATGCCCGTAAAGGGATTGAGAAGATGCATTTCGGGCGCCTCGATGACATCGCTGGAGAAACCCACGTGTTCGCCATCGGCCATAATCTGTGTATAGTCGTGAAGCCGGCTCCACCTTTCGCAGCCGAGTCGGGTCAGATGCGAAGCGGAACCCATGCCGCTCCAGATGGGCGTGGTATCCATGAACATCCCGAGTTCGTGGATGCGATGAATCTCGTCGGGATGGATAATTTCGCAGTGTGCCGGCGTTACAAAGATGCACCAGTCGTCACCGCAGATTTTCTGTGCCGCTTCGCAGGCGTCGCAGATCACGCGCAGTCCCCCGTCACAGACGCAGTGAATGTGCAGGTCAAGCCGCTCTTTGTTGAGCCGCACCATCAGATTTGTCATCTGTTCCACCGTGCAGTGATTGCCCAGTCCGTTAGGATGGCCCTCCGGGGCGTCGCAGAGCGGGTCTACGGACAACACGTCGCCGAACTCGATGGAACCGTCCATGAAATATTTGACGATGTTGCTGCGAACGTGGTCGGTGGTGTATTTTTTCTGCCGCTCCCGGATGGTGGCTATCGTTTTCTCAATGGCTTCGTCCGTCATCTCGGGAAGAACACAGGTGGCCTCATAATGCATGTTCAGCTCGCCCTTCCGGTCCTTTTCGCAGAGATAACGGAGATCTCCTTCCGTATCGGTCGCTCCGTCCATGCAGACCGAAACGCCGTAGTGCCGGAAGGTATCGAAGAAGGCACCCGCCAGCTCGTCGGTCATGCCGTCCGGGTAGGCAAAGCCGGATTTCTCATAAATGCCTTTGTCGTAAGGCAGCATCGACTGCTGTGCCCAGCCGGTGTAGTTCCCTTCTGCATCCTTTACGAAGTTGGGCTTCGCAATCGGGCTGTGGTTCTGCGGAATGCCGTTTTCATCCTTCAGCATTTCCAGCGCCACGTCGTTATAGAGGCAGCCGTGGCCGCTGTTGTCCTCGAGGCGTGCCGGGCGGTCCGGAATCAACTCGTTCAGCCTTTTGTTGTTCGGGCCCTCCGGGCCGTACCATTCGTTCAGATAGCGGGTATAGACGAAATAGGGGCATTTCTCCTTCGGATACATCTCGGCGAACTTTTTGATGTCTTCATACATCTCGTCTTCGTTTTCCGTCTCCGCCCCGTGCAGGACCCACGCGGTTTTCGACATCATGGCCGGATGCGTATGCCCTTCAATCAGAGCGGGCAGAACCGTCTTCCCGCCGAGATCCACCGTTTCGAAGTCTTCACCCCAATGGAAGAGCGCGTAGGCACGCACATCCTTGGTGCTGCCGACCTTGGCGAAGTGCCTGCCGTCGATGGCAAGCGCTTCAGCCCGGGGATTTTGTTTGTCTTCGGTATAGATTTTACCGTTTATAAGAATCTTTTTATCCATTAATGTTTGTCAGCTGTTCACTTTCACGCCCCGGAACCAGACCTCTTCGGGCACGATGTCCTTCATGCCGACCGGGGAGATTTCCAGCAGATTCTCCTTCAGAACGAGGTAATCGGCGTCCTTGCCCTCTTCAATGGAGCCCTTGGTGGCATCCAGGCGCAGCTGTCTGGCGCCGTTTATCGTGTAGCCGAGCAGCATCTGCTCGATGGTCATGCACTCGCTCTCGGGCGGGTAGAATTCGGCCGTGGAGTAGTCGCCCGGCACGGATGCCAGACCCACGTCCTTGCGAAGAATGCCGACTTCCATCCCCTGGAAGGGGCTCCAGCCGTTGAAATTGCCGAAGGCGATGTTGTCACTGGAGAAGGTCACCAGCGTGCCGTTTCGCCACATCATGCCGCTCTTGTTGAGATTGCGGCCGCGCTTTTCGCCCAGAAGCTCCGTAGAGGCACGAACGCCGCCGGGAATCGAGCTGCCGCCGTGCCAGGTCGGCGTATAGTTGGCAATCACGCCGAGCCGCGCCACGCGCAGGATGTCCTCGTCGCGGACGATGCCGAGATGCGCCACCGTAACGTTGATGAGAAGCTTGGCACCGAGTTCTTTCTGTGCCAGTTCCACGGCATCCAGCACGGTCTTCACGGCGAGTTCGCCCACGGTGTGTGCGTGGAAGTCGATGCCTTCCTTATTCAGGCGGAGAAGCAGCTTGGAGAGCGTCACCTCGTCGGTCAGACGGCCGCCGCAGGTTCCGTCGCTGTACGGGTCGATAACGGCCGCGGAATTGCCGCTTTCGATGCCGTCCATCATCATCTTCATGATGCGGCAGCGGACATGCTCGGTATGATATTTTGCATCCATTTCCTTCAGGACGTCCACGCATTTCTCAATCTGGCGTGGGTCCATAATCATATAACTGCTCTCGATGGTAACCGGCAGTTTTCCGGCCTTATCCATCTCACAGAGGACTTTCAGCACACGGTCGTGATGATGCAGCCCCTCCGGTGTTCCGGCCTCATAGCAGGCTGTCACGCCCATTTTTACGGCAAAGTCCACAAAGCGCTGCAGCGCCGACTCTATCTGTTCGTCGGTAATGTCCTTGGCATGACCGAAGTTAAAGGGCTGGAAGGCCGCTTCCGTGGAAAAGCCTGTCAGCTGCCCGTTTTCGTCTCTGTCGTAGCGGCTGAGATTGGGCGCAATGTCCTCCACATCGTCGGGAATGTTGAAGTCCTTCAATACTTTGGAATTGACCCAGCCGCTGTGGCCTATCGCTTCCACAATCACAATCTGGGCATCCGTGCTGATTTCGTCCAGGTCCCAGCGGGTCAGCTTCTCGCCGTGCAGATAGAAGAAGCCCAGCATAAACTTGTAAATCGGCTTTCCGGGATTCTCCGCAATGAACTTGCGTATGAAGTCCAGGCACTCCTGCTTGCTGTTGCAGGCGATGGGCACAATCGGCGGCGTGTACTCGAAGGCCGTGTTTACGCCCAGATGCAGGTGCGAGTCAATCACGCCCGGCATGACGAACTTTCCGCCGAGGTCGACCACTTCCCCTTCGTAATCCTTCAGTCCTTCCTCGTCACCCACGTAGACGAACTTCCCGTCCTTAACCGCAAAGGCGGAAGCGTGGAAATTCCTGGCGGCCGAAGTAAAAACAACACCGTTTTTATAAATTATATCTGCTTTCATATTCAATTCTCCTTTTATATTCTTAGCGTTTTAAGCTTTTTTAACGTTTCTATTGACGGACCGAAGTCCTTGCAACATAATAGACGAAAAGTCCCGAGTACGTTTCGGATGTGCTCCCGAGAAAGGCGGTAAACAAACTTGAAATCTTCCATCAACGAGAAAGGCCGGTCCCTGGCGCGTTCTGCCAGGCATACCTGGGAAATTCCTCTCGTCATCTTCTCCGCTGTCCTGACGGTTTTTTTCTATGTTCTGTCCTTCTCTTTAAGCGTGCTGGCGCAGGAAGGCAAATTCGCCGGCGATATTCTGCGCATTCTCTTTAACGTTTCCTCGAATTATTCCGGAATCGTTCTTCGCTGGGGAGCCCTGATTATCTTTCTGTTCCTGCTCTATAACACGGTACTTCTTGCCTATTACAATCTTTCTTATAAAGGGATGTGCTATTCCCGTTCCGTCAAGCTCCCGGAATCCAAATACAAGATTCTGAACGAAATGTATCTGGACCTGGCCGAAAAGGCCGGCATCGAGAATCCTCCTCCGGTCTACATCGCCTCGGAGGACAATCCCAGAACGATTATCGGCATTCCCGTCCTGAGCAGCCGCGCCATCTGCATAGATGACGACATCGTCCGTGCCGCCATCGTCAGCGGCGATACCCGGGAAGTCGAGTACTGTCTTTTAAGAAAGCTGGCCGCCATTTCGCTCGGCCACTGCTCTTTTATCAACCAGTTCCTGACGCTCTGCATCAAGTACATTCCCGTGCTCCGCGGCCTTCTCTACCGCAGCATGTGCTATTCGGTCGACCGTTTCGTCAAGCTTGTTCTCGGCAGCGAGTTCATCATCCGGAACATCATCGAAACCAGCTACAATCTCGATGACTATGAAGAAGACGCCGATTCCTTTGCCGAGCTCCGCCGTTCCGCCATGTCAAAAGACGAGCAGTTCGCCTCCTCGGCGGAGAATCTGGCCGGCAATGTGCCGGTTCCCATCTTCCGCATTCAGGCCCTGCTGAACGACTCCCGTTCCGGCCGTCTTCTCTGATTTCTTACGGCTTAATACCGATGCTTTTTGGCCTCAGCCGCTTTCTTTCTTTTCCGATAGTCTTTTTCCCTTGTCCTGACTTGCTCCGTCTTCCCCGTGCCACCGGAGACGAAGGAAAGCAGCTTATCACTTATGGCTTTGATTTTTAATTTGGCATTCTTAAACATAACACAGTCCGTCCTCGTTGTTTAATGCTATAAAGTATTGTACCGCATTCCCTGTGGGAGTGCATCTGTTATTTTTTGAAAAGGGCCGGAGCATTTGCTCCGGTCCTTATTTTAATCGATGGTAATTTTAATATTCGAAATCAGATGTATCGGATACCGTACATGGCGAGTTCTCCGCAGCATTCGCAGGGATGTGGCAGTTCATCCATAAAATCCCCAATCCAGACCGTCTCGTACTCGCATTCTTCACAATGCATCAGGGTGTGTTTTTCGTCCGCGCCGCCGCTTACCTGCGTCGTTTCTTTGCTGCTCAAAAGGCCGTTATCTTCTTTCATTTCCATGTTAAATATCTCCTTTTTCAACACGTCTGCCGTTCACGGCATTCTCTTCAGCCCCAAAGAATTTCATAACCTTCAAAAGCATATTTGCCGCAGCTGGGGCAATCAAAAGTCTTCCCTTTGAAGTCGCCTTTCCAGATGGCTTTAGCCCCGCAGGCAGTACAATGCATTTTGGTACACGGAATCAGTACTCTGCCGCCGGCGGCCTGCGCCAGCTGCTCCGGGGTCAGCTCCCAGTTCTCTTCGCCGGCAGTCTCGACTGCCTCCTGCATTGCGTTCGATTCTTCCTGTGTATTCATTATAATTATCTCCTTTATTTTTAATAGCGGCACCGCCGCCTTCTTAATCTCTGGTTTGCTTCGCAAACCTACCTCAATCATTGCCTGTAGCTCCCAAATTTCAAGGACGCAGTCCACAGAAATTTGGCTGAGCGAAGGCCGCAACGCGCATTCATCATTCGTCAAAACCACTCCGAACTCCGAACTTCGAACTGTGGCACTTCGGCTCTTCGGCTCTGCGGTACTCCCGTCACCTGTATATATTATAATACAATCAATTAAATTATTAAAGAACGAAAACCTTTTTTTTTTCAAAAATATTTTGTTGTATATTCGGCGATGATGCGTATTATTAGCTTAGAATGTAATAACAAAAGAAAGGAGAAAACATCATGGAAACAAAAGAAGAGCGCAATGCCCTCAAAGATGAAGACGAAGCCCTGGAAAAAATCGACATACTCACCGATGAAGAGCAAGCGAAGGTTTCCGGCGGCAGACACTTAGTTACCGGATACCCGCCCGGTAGTCCGTGCCCTGCCTGCGGTGCTATTCTGGAGGATAATCATAAGATGCACCACGACGGAATATCTTACGAGTCTATATGTCCCAATTGCAAAGAAATATGGCTTTATCAGATTAACTAAGTGGCTGGTTTTACAACATACCACTGCCGAATGATTCGGATAAGCCTGCCTGCTACGATGCTCCGGTCCTTATTCTAATACCAAAAATATATCGAAAGAATCAAAAAAAGAACTGTTTTTTTACAGTTCTTTTTTAAACCCAGGCTCTCCGGCTCTGCGGTACTCCCGGCACCAGGGATTGTCATGTCTATCAAGAAATTATCGAATATCCTGCTCGCATCATTTGAGTGCCGCATTTTTTGCAGCAGGGTTCATTCCCAATATACGGCAAGTCTGTGAGGCGCTGCACATCTCTGTAGTGGCAATTTCGGCAAATGAATTCGACTCGGTATAATCGAGTTCTGTGGCCGCCGGCTACTTCGCTGATTTCTTCTTCCGTCAGCTCAGCAAACTCAGTGTTAATGGCTTCTTCTTTCAATGCGTTCAGTTCTTCTTGAGTTTCCATGTTTATCAATCTCCTATCGATCTTAAATATATTATAACTGTTTTACAGTTCTTTTTTAAACCCAGGCACTTCGGCTCTGCGGCTCTTCGGTACTACCGGCACCTGTCACCCGGCTCCTGCTCTTCGCTCCAAGCTCCAAGCTCCGAACTTTTTTAAAATATATAATCATCCAGCATCATGCCGAGTCTGTTATACTTGCCGATAAGATATTCTATGCAGTCTCTTGCCTGAGCTATGTCCATATGGTTTGAATGAGCAGCCTGGTTGCGGAACCGGTCCTTAACGTCCAGAATAAAGCCGACGTGCTTCGAAAGCGTATTCTGTGCATTCTCGGGCTTTTTCAGTAATTTCTTCCCGGCGTAATCGTCGAATTCCTTCCAGGCATAGCTGTTTTTAACGGAACCGTCCGGATTCAGGCCGATAAGATAACGCGAGTTTCCGAGCGTATAGCGGCTCGGATCCGTAAACTCCTGTTTATAATGGCCGTCTCGGTCTTTGGCCAGCAGTTCGTACGGAGCCTTTTTAAACACTTCGTCTCCGTATTTCTCCTCTTCAAAATCCATAAAGCTTTCCATATGTCGGAGACCCATTTCTTTTTCCACTGCCTTGCACAGCTGCACGCATACACCGGAAAAATCGAGCAGCTGGTCGAATGCTTCCATGTCCGAATAAGCCAGCAGCCCGGAGATGAGCCAGGTCTGGGATTCTTCCGTAAGCTTCTGCCAGTTGTCCTCTCCTATGCAGCTGCTGATGTACTCGGCATATTTATCGCGCAGTTTCGTGTTGGAAAGAAGGGACGCCTGCGCCTCGGTCAGCTTATCCGAGTCGCTGCCCAAGTTCTCGCAGAAGTTTTTAAGCCATTCGTATTTTCTCTCGGCACCATCCACTTTACGCTTCAGGTAATCGCGAAGATTCGTGTCTTCGACATAAAGATAGGTGCCCTGGGTACCTTCGGCGACACGGTTGAGCACCTTCTGCTTCATCTCCGTGCTGCCGCTTACAAGGCCCGTCTCCGGGTCATAAGCGATTTCCTTCGGAATGATAACGCAGGAATAATTGAGGCTGTCCGGAAACTCTTCGGGAGAGGCCGTAATTGTAATTTTATAGACCTCGGGATCCCAGTAACTCTTTTTATCGTCAAGCTGCAGATAACGGCTCAAAAAGTCTATTCCGCTGCCGTCATCCGCCAATCCTACAAGGTTGCTCAGAGAGAACAGATGAACCGTTATTCCCTTTTCTGCCGCCGTTTCTCTCGCTTTATCCAACAGAGCGGGATTTGTATTCGGCCTGTAGAAGCATATCGTACAGCCTTCATCGGAAAGAGCCTCCGGGCTGAAGTCCTCCGTATCCAGCACGGTGAGCAAAGCTCCCGTTCTCGCGGCATCCATCCGGGCAAGACCCGCTATGACCGATTTGCCGCTCCCGTTCATGCTTTCTATCAGATACCAGCCCTTTTCGTTGGCATTCAGCGTCTTCTTAATGGCGTTCACGACAATTTTTTGCTCGTCAAGAAGCATGTCGCCTTCTCCGTTCATCTTAGCCTTGCCGAGCTCCTTCAGCTTCTGCAGCTCCGCCTTGCCGTTTCCGCCCTTGAGGACCGGACGTAAATACTCGTAGAGTTCCGGCTCTTCTCCCGCATAAAATACGGGTGAATGTTCCAGAATCTCCGGGTTGTAATTGGTGCTGATGTCATTCGTTTCGTTTCTGACGCAGTCAAACAGATAGGAAGCCGATTTAAATTCGACGCCGGGTACTTCGTTTCCCTTTGTAAGAAAGTAGACATAGCCAAGCGCCTGATAGGCCGGATGAATCTCTTCCTTCTCGCCGGCCCCGTCTCCTTCGTCGCCGATGATCATATCATCCGTGTCGGAAAGGCGTACATGTTCCCATCCGGTCAATTCCAACAGTGCGATGCGCTCTGTCTCCTCATCATCCTTGGAGGCGAATACGGAAACCAGCCTCTGCTGCATCGTCCCGGTGCGCAGATCGATGCGGATGCCGCATTCCGGGTTCACCCAGTCCCCGTCGAGGAACTCGGTGAGCTGACGCAGCGTATACTTCCATTGCATTCTGCGTTCGCGGCTTACCTTCAGCCCCGTGCGTTTTTCATAGTTGCGGACCATGAAATTAATAAGATAATGGCCCTCAGCAGCATCAATAAAACCGCCTATGTCACTTGCATACAGAAGCATGTTTTATCCCTCCGTTTTCTATACTCCTACAAAGATTTTAGCAGAAAATTCAAAAAAAAGAACTGTTTTTTTAACAGTTCTTTTTTTAACCCAGGCTCTGCGGCTCTGCGGCTCGTCAATATCAGTTCTCAATCCAACCCTTTTGAT
>JAZUEY010000073.1:0-4590 GCA_045640405.1 Candidatus Limivicinus sp. | reverse complement strand
GCTATGCGCCTTGCATAGCAGCCCTCGTTGTCCTTCCCCGGCGTCATGCCGTCCAGGTAGAAGAAGCCCTTTTCCCCGTCCACTCGGCCGTAGCTCATCCGGCACGGAACATCCCGAATGGGGGTGTAGTCCGCAAGCCTTCCGTCCGGCGCGCTGAGATACAGCCTGTCGCTTCTGGCATTCAGAGAAAACGGCGCCGCGTTAAAGCCCGTTATCTTTGCGGCATCCTTGTCGCACAGGATAATAATCTTGTCTCCGCTCTGCAGGGTATGATCGGGCAGGAGGTAAAGCCCGAAGTTGGCATCGTCATCGCTCAGAGCCCATCCGCCCGTGCTGACGGCCTCGTCCGAAATGTTCTTTATCTCCACATAGTCCGTGTAGCCTATGTTGGTCTCGCTGTATGTGAAGTTGCCGACGCATATCTCGCTGATGGCAAGCGGGCCGTCGCAGCTTCTCTGCTCCTGCAGCAGGTCGAAGTTTTCGTTCGTATTGGCAAGCCCCGGTGTGGGGTACTTGCTCTGAATCCAGAAGCCCTCGCTGTCGCGGACAAAGGAGTAGTCTCCCGTGTCATCGCTTATCGGGCAGCAGTCCGCGCTCAGGCCCGTTTCGTCTTTGAGATAAAGGGTCTCTCCGAGCTTCATCGGGATGCTGAATACCGCGAGCTCTCCGGGGCCTATGCTGCCTTCCAGGGCCGTTGTTTTTCTGTCCGTCGTCAAAACCCAGCCTTCGAGGCTGACGGTTTCCTGACTCGCGTTGAAGATTTCCGCCCAGTCCCGGAACTCGCCGTCCTCTCCCCGAAGCGTGGCCTTGTTCTTCGGCATGACTTCCGAGAAGTAGACTTTTCCTATGTATGCCGATTCCGTGGCGGCAACCGGCTCCTCGACGGCAGGCGTTTCGGAGGGCTCGGCAACCGGCTCTTCGGTCTTGTCTTTGCCGCATGCCGTCAGGCACAAAAGCAAAGCCAGTATGAAGCTTAAAAATTTAACTTTGCGCATCTTGTTTCCTTGCATAAATTGACATTTTATTATACATTAACAGACAAAGGAGTGTCAATTCCAATGAAGGTATTAATCATAGGCGGAGGGGCCTCCGGCATGACGGCCGCCCTCACCGCCGCTCACGATAAAAACAATAAAGTAACCCTGCTGGAGCGCCAGGCCAGAGTGGGGCGCAAGCTTCTCGCCACGGGCAACGGCCGCTGCAATCTCACCAACACCTCCCCCGTTGAAAAGCATGTGCACGGCGGCGGGGCCGGTCTTGCCTGCAAAATCATGCGGGATTTTGACGAGCTTGCCTTTTTCTCGTCTCTGGGTCTTGTCAGCGTGGAGCAGTACGGCGGCCGGGTCTATCCTCTTTCGGATTCGGCCGGTTCCGTGCTCGATGTTCTGCGCCTTGCGCTCGACGCCTCCGGTGTTGAAGTCATAACCGGTGCCAATGTCCGGACGGCCGAGCGCCGAAACGGCCGTTTTTACGTCGTCACCGAAACCTCTGTATTCGAGGCCGACAGGCTCATTGTCGCCTGCGGCGGCATGGCCGGCGGCAAGCTCGGCGGCGTCCGCAGCGGCTACGACATTCTCCGTTCTTTCGGTCACGGCTGCACCAAGCTCTATCCCGCGCTTGTCCCCGTCTTTACGGAGGGGGATATCACCCGCTCCCTGAAGGGCGTCCGTGCCGAAACCGAGGTCCGTCTCGGCTCCTCTCTGAGCCGCGGCGAGCTTCTTTTTACCGAGCGCGGAATTTCCGGCCCTGCCGCCTTTGACGTTTCCCGCCAGGCGGCGACGGAGGGCGGCATGCTTGAAATCAATCTTCTGCCCGGGCAGGAGGACATACTCCCCATTCTTCAAAAACGCTGCGCCGAAATGCCGTCTCTCGAAGCCGGCAGTCTTTTCGCCGGCATTCTTCACAGCCGTCTCGGTCTTGCCGTTATCAAGTACAGCGGCTTTCGGCCCTCCTCTGCCTGCGGCAGTCTGCGTCCTGCGGACCTGGAAAAGCTCGCCTATAACAGCTCTCACTTCCGCCTGCAGGTAAAGGGCGTCGGTTCCTTTGACGATGCGCAGATTACCGTCGGCGGCATCGAAACCTCCGGCTTCAAGCCCGATTCTCTCGAGAGCCGCCTCTGCGAAGGCCTTTACGCCTGCGGTGAAGTTCTCGATGTGGATGCGGACTGCGGCGGATACAATCTCCGCTGGGCCTGGGCTTCCGGTCATCTGGCCGGTCAGTTGAAATGAACAGCCGCAGCTTTAAAGTAAAACCGGATACCGATATTCTTTCCCTTCTGCGCCCCGGCGAGCAGATTCTGAAGAAGTCTCTGGACGCCCGGAAGAAGGCCGACATTCACTGGGTCGTCACCGCCGGTCGGCGTATTCCCGCCCTTCTGGCTCCGCCTCCCGCCCCGCCCGGTATGCGGCGGCCGGTCGTTATCGGGGCCGGTCCGGCCGGTCTCTTTGCGGCCCTGTATCTTGCCCGGGCCGGAGCGAAGCCTCTTGTCATCGAGCGCGGGTCCGACGCGCTGCAGCGTCAGGCGGATATCGAGCAGTTCCGTAGCGGCGGTGCCTTTCACAGTGAAAGCAATGCTCTTTTCGGTCTCGGCGGCGCCGGAACGTTTTCCGACGGGAAGCTGAACACCAACACGCACGACGGGCGCATAGCCCAGGTCCTGCAGGTCTTTTACGAGCACGGAGCGGACGAATCCGTGCTGTATGACGCCAAGCCCCACGTCGGAACCGATGTGCTCATCAACGTGGTGCAGAGCATCCGCGATGAAATTCTCTCTCTCGGCGGCGAGTTTCGCTTCAACACCCGCTTCGAGAAGCTCGAGATAGAAGCCGGCTGCGTCACGGGCATCCTCGCCGGCGGCCAGTCCGTCCCCTGCCGGGATGTGATTCTCGCCATCGGGCACTCGGCCAGGGATACTTTTGAAAACCTGCATTCCCAGCTGGTACCGATGGAGCGCAAGACCTTTTCCATGGGCGCCAGAATCGAACATCGGCAGCGTGACATCGACCTTTCCCAATACGGGGCGTATCCCGCCTCCTGGCAGCTTCCCCCCGCCATATACAAACTGAACCACAACGCGGTCTATACGTTCTGCATGTGTCCCGGCGGCCAGGTCTTCCCCTCCAATTCCGAGGAGGGCACGGTCTGCACCAACGGCATGTCCTACTCCGCGCGCGACGGGGTGAACGCCAATTCGGCTCTGCTCGTCACCGTGAAGCCCGAGGATTTCCCGGGCGAGGGCGTGCTTGCCGGCATGTACTGGCAGCGTGAAATAGAAAAAAAGGCCTTTGCCTTCGGCGGCGGCAACTATCTGGCTCCCGCCCAGCTGGTGGGGGATTTTCTCCGCGGTGTTCCGAGTTCCGGTCCCGGCCGCGTCATCCCCACCTACCGTCCCGGTGTGCTGTACGGGGACATCGGCCTGGTTCTCCCCGAGAGCATCACCTCCGCCATGCGCGAGGCTCTCCCGGAGCTCGACAAAAAACTGCACGGCTTTGCAGACGCCGAAGCCGTACTCACGGCGCCCGAAACCCGCTCCTCGTCTCCCGTTCGCATTCTCCGCGACAAAGACGGGCAGTCCTCCGTGAAAGGGCTCTGGCCCTGCGGGGAAGGAGCCGGCTACTCCGGCGGTATCACCAGTTCGGCCGTAGACGGTCTCCGCATTGCGGAAGCAATCCTTTTTATGTATAATAGGTAAGATATGAGTTATAAAGAAGCACTTGAATTTATTTCCGACCGGCAGCGTTTCGGCTCCCGGCTCGGTCTGAGCCGCATTCTGGCTCTGCTTGACAAATTGGACAATCCGCAGAACGCTCTCAAGTTCTGCCACGTTGCGGGTACCAACGGCAAGGGCAGCTGCTCTGCCATGCTCGCCTCGGTTCTCAAGGCCTCCGGCTACAAGGTCGGGCTCTACACGTCGCCTTATATTTTCCGTTTTAACGAGCGCATGCAGATTAACGGCAAATGCATTGAAGACGATGTGCTTGCCGAGCTTGTCGCCCGCGTCCGGCCTCTTGTCGATTCGATGGACGAGCCTCCCACGGAATTTGAAATCATCACGGCGGTTGCCTTTGAATGGTTCAAGCAGGAGGCCTGCGATATCGTCGTGCTTGAGGTTGGGCTGGGCGGCCGCTTTGATGCCACCAATGTCATTGCCTGCCCCGAAGTTGCCGTCATTATGAACATCGGGCTCGACCACGTGCAGGTCCTCGGGGATACCATCGAAAAAATCGCTTTCGAAAAAGCCGGCATCATAAAGCCCGGCTGCGAAGTGGTTCTCTATCAGCAGTCCGAGAGTGTCGAATCCGTCGTCCGCGATGTGTGCACCGAACGCGGGGCCCATCTCCGCATTACGGACGCTTCCGCCATCGAGCTGGAGTTTGATTCTCTCGAAGGCCAGGCCTTTTCCTACAGGGGATGCGATTATGCCATTCCTCTTCTCGGCTCCCATCAGCTCAAAAACGCCGCTGCCGCCATTGAGGCGGTGGAGGTTCTCCGCGAGCGCGGCTGGGATATTCCGCAGGATAACCTGGAGCACGGCCTTTACAGCACCTTCTGGCCGGCACGCTTTGAGCTCTGTGCCGAAGAGCCGGATTT
>JAZUEY010000072.1:0-20459 GCA_045640405.1 Candidatus Limivicinus sp. | reverse complement strand
GCAAGAGCAGCTGCTGAGAGAAAACAGGTTCTGATGACGGCGCTTTTTCGCAGGAATACTTTGTGTATTTCAAGAAAAAGGGACTAAATCAGAGCTTGTTTTATCCGGCAGATGCCGCAGGCGTATTGTGCGGTATTGCCTAAAGTAAATAGATAATCCGGAGATTGGAATCTCCGGATTTTTTCTTGCGCCCCCAGCGGGTGCACTGCTGAACCTTGCTGTGCAGTACCGGGACGCGCAGAGGCGCACCGCGCACTCCGAACTCCGAACTGCGAACTCCGAACTTTCTCCTGTCACCTGCTCTCTTCTCTATTCACTAACTATTGTGTTATACTGTTTTAAACTCACAACGGAGGTGGATTCTTTGGAAGTATTGGGTAACACTTTTTATTTCGACTGGGAAGTCAGCCTCATGATCTGGCTGCAGGCGCATCTGGGCTCCTTCGGGGAGGCCCTGGCCAACTTCTTCAGCATGTTCGGCGAAGAGATGCTCCTGGTGGTCATTCTCGGCTTCCTCTATTGGTGCTACGACAAGGAGTACGGGAAGTTCGTCGGGCTGAATCTGTTGTCGGCAAACGTCTGGTTCCCGATGATCAAGAACGTCTGCATGCGCAGAAGGCCCTATATGGATAACCCCCAAATTGCCTGCCTGCGTCGGGTCGATGCCGAGGGAGACATCTATGACGTGATTACACAGGGCTATTCTTTCCCCAGCGGGCACTCCACGGCCGCCGCTGCCGCTTACGGTTCCCTGCCGGCCTATCGAAAAAAGAAGACCTGGCTGGCTCCTGTCTGCTATTGTCTCATCTTCCTCGTAGGCGTTTCCCGCTTCTGCCTCGGAGTACATTATCCCACGGACGTGCTCGCCGGCTGGGCGGTCGGTTTCCTCGCCATCGGCCTGATTCCGCTGCTGCTGAAAAAGGTGAAAAGGCGCGTTGCATATCTCATTCTGATTCTCGTTGCGCTGCCGGGATTCTTCTACTGCGAGAGCACGGATTACTATACGAGCTTCGGTATGCTGATTGGCTACTGCCTTGCCATAGAGTTTGAAGAGAAGCACGTAAACTTTGCCATGACGCGCTCCGTCCTGTTCTGTCTGCTGCGCATCGCAGGCGGCGCCGCCATTTTCTTCGGGCTGAACGCCGTCCTGAAGCTTCCGTTCTCCTCCCAATTTCTGGAAAACGGGACCTTCCTCTCCCACCTGGTGCGGACGCTTCGCTATACTGTCGTGATGTTTACGGACATCGGCCTGTATCCGATGCTCTTCCGCCCGGCGGAGGCCCGGATGATGAAGATGAAGAAGAAGTAATGAAGTAAAAAAGACCGGCCCTGCCGGTCTTTTTTTATGAATGCTTTCATAAATCATGTCTGCAAAAAGCAGAGGCATCACGCCGGCGGCTACTCCTTCGCCTACGCCTGAAAATTTCCGGCGGGCGGAAGAAAAAAAAGATTTACTTGGAAAAACAGGAAGCGTATACTGAGCAAAATACCTGCAGACAACCGTATTAAAGGAGACATCAATTATGGCAAAAAACAAAAACAAGGCTCTGCCGCGGCAGCACAAGATCATGAACCATCCATATCTGGCTCTCGTGCTGGTAGACATTTTGAGCTGGATGGTACTTATCGTTCTCATCGGTATAGAGCAAAACGTATTCGCGTCAATCACCGGGCCGGTCCTGGACGCCTTGATGGAAATCCTTACCGGCACCATCATCCTGCTTCTTTACAGGCGCTGGTTTAAGGGCGAGTTCAACGGCAGGCTGAGCCTGTCCACCAAAAATCTGAAAAAGGGACTTCTGATGCTGGCTCCGACCCTTGTTTTTGCCATTATCAATCTCACGGAAATCAAGTATGCCACGCTGACGGCGAAGGACGTTCTTTTGGCCTTCTTCGTAGCGATTGCACCGGGCCTCGGGGAAGAGGTTTTCGGCCGCATCACGACGTCCAACTACATGCGTGTCCATCGTGACGGAAAAGGCGTGGTTCTGTTTGCCACGATTTCCGGCATCGTCTTCGGTGCCTCGCACCTGATGAATCTTTCAACGGGTGCCGCCCTGGATGATATCCTGCTGAAGATATTCTATGCCGCCGGTCTCGGCGTTCTCTACGCGGCCGTATTCTTCCGGACCGGAAGCATGCTCCCGGCCATTCTTTCCCACTGGTTTATCGACTTTACATCCGGCATGACTCCCGGCAGCAGCGGAAGCGGCCTCACAACCGGTGATATCCTTTACGGACTCGGATTCGGCGCTTTAATGGCCGCCATCGGCTATTGGCTGCTCCGCAAGGCAAAGCGTGACGAGATGGTGGAAGTGTGGGCGGAAAAGTGGCCCGCACAGCCCGCCGCGGAAAACGAAGCTCCGGCAGAAGAGGCCGAATAAAACAGCAACAAAAAAAAGATATCGGAAACCATTTGGTTCCGATATCTTTTTTTATTTCCGGATGCGGAAGTCAGAAATCGAGTTCCTTTTTCTTGAACAGCTTTATGGCCAGGAAGCCGAAAAGGAAGAGCCAGGCGGCCATGCCCAGGAAAACCGGCAAGCTGAAGGTGCCTATGAGAAGCCTTGCCTTGCCGACGTCCAGAAGCCTCCGGAAGATGCAGTTCCCCAGGTTAAGGCTCTGCAGCGGCCCGATTTCCAGCAGGGACTCGCCCACCGCCGCGGTGATGCCCAGGGCCGTGAGCAGATACAGCATCATGCCGGCGGTCGTGTTCTGCGTAACAAAGGTGACGATCATGGCAAGGCCGACGGACCCGACGATGTTCAGCAGGGAGACCAGCATGAGAATCAGCACGTCTCCGGCCGGTTCGCCGCTGAACAGCGCCCCGCGGACGTTGCAGCAGACGATGATGAGCACAACGGCCACGAGGAAGTCCAGCACGCAGAGCAGGGTCACTTCCGCCCATTTGCCGATGACGACTCTTTTGCGGCTGATGCCGGTTCCGATGGCCACCTGCATTGTTTTCGCCTTGAAATCATCATTGAAAACAAAAATAAATTCGACAAGTCCGAACAAAAGCATAAAGAAGGAAACGTATTTCGTCAGCAGCTCGACGACTTCGTAGACCGAGCGGCCTTTGGCCAGGAAAAGCATAATGGCCGCCAGGGCCGCGAACAGGATGCCCAGTGCGATGAATCTCGGGATTCTTCTGAATATGCGGTGAAAATCCGCGCGCATGTATCGGTTCATTTTTCCCCTCCTATCAGCGAGAAGTAATAGTCCTCCAGGTTGAGCTTGTCCGTGGTCTCGTTCTTCACTTCGATGCCGGCCTCGGCCAGAACGCGGCGGGCCTTTTCCACATCGTCCACGGTGAGGCGCACATAGTTGCTTGAAACCTCCAGGTCCTCTTCGGCCAGCTCCTTCACAATCACGCCGCCGTTCAGAACCCCGAACTTTTTCGCCGTATTCTGCAGCTCGCCCAGGATGTGCGAAGAAATCAGGAAGGTGATGCCGTATTCTTCGTTCAGGGATTTGATAAGATTGCGTATGTCGGCAATTCCCTGCGGGTCCAGCCCGTTTACCGGCTCGTCCAGAATAACGACCTCCGGGTTGCCGAGAAGGGCGTTGGCGATACCGAGACGCTGCTTCATGCCCATCGAAAAGCCCGCAACCTTGGTTTTCACGTTTTCGAGCTCGACAAGCTTCAGCACTCTGTCGATTTCTCCCTTATCCTTTATGCCTTTCAGAATCCGGTAATAGTCGAGATTCTGCCGGGCCGTCATATACGGGAAGAGGTTCTGCCCCACAAGAAAGCCGACTTTGCTCCGGCCGGTCTCCAGGCTGTCGCCCTCGTCGCCGATGTGCAGCTCGCCTTCTTCAAATTCCGTAAGGCCGAGAATCGATTTGAACAGCGTTGTTTTACCGGAGCCGTTTCTTCCGACGAGACCGTAGATATCGCCTCTGGCAATGTGCATGTTCACATCCAGAAGCACCTGGTGCTTGCCGTAGCTCTTTTTCAGATGTTTTATGGAAATGATGTTTTCACTCATAAATTATTTTCCCCTTTACCACAAACAGATTCGGTTTTCCGGTGCCAGATACATTCCGTCGCCTTCCTTGACGCCGTAGGTCTTTTGGAACTCGTCGAACTGCTGCACGGTGATGTTGCAGCGGAGATAGGCAAGCGGGTGTTCGTCTCCCTGTATGTAGAGCCTCTCCAGGTCTTCCGTGCAGACCTTGCGCCATACTTCGGCGTAGGAACGGAAAAACAGGTCATAGTCGAAATCGCTTTGCTTCCCGGCTACCCGCAGAGCGCAGCGCATGCCGCCCATGTCCGCAATCGCCTCCGGCACGACACCGCCGCTGTACTGCGGCACGCCCGGCAGCGGCGATATGGCCGAGTACCAGGTGGAAAGGCCGAAAATCTTTTTGGTGAATACCGCTCTGTCGTCGGAGGACATCAGGGGGTTCTCCGCTTCAATATCTTCCGAGCGGCCGTATTTGTCGTAGCGGAAACCGTTGCTGTCGAATCCGTGCGTCATTTCGTGGCCGACGGTGGTTCCGAGCTTGGCCAGGTTCTTCTCGTACGGGGCATCCGCATCAAACAGGATGCCTCCGGCGCAGATCCCGGCAAAAATGCAGATGGCATTTTCCTCCAGGATGTTCACGGCATTCACAGTGGTTGTGGGTGCCGTCTTCAGGTCCCAGGCGTCTCTGTCGACTTCTTTGCCGATCAGAGAGGCCTGCTTTTTTATCTCGTAGGCCTGCGCATCGCGTACCATTTCGATGAGCGTCTCATCGTGGCTCAGGTCCAGGCCCTTGTAGGAGATGTAACTGTCCGGGAAGAGGATTCTTTCCGACATGTTGTCCAGCTTCTCGGTGCAGTTGTTTTTGGCCGTTTCCGAAAGCCATTCCTCGGAAAGGATGGTTTCCCGAAGGGCCGCTTTCACATCGCTCACCATGGAGCACAGAGCTTCTTTCTGCTCGCCGCTGCAGTATGCCGCAATGTAGAGCATTTCGAAAGGCGCCGGAATATACTGGGAAAGGTACTCCTCGTAAAGGGCCTTTGCCTCTTTTTCCTCCCGGCTCTCCCGGATGACATTCAGCGGGTCCTCCGGCTCTTCGCTGCTGTCCGTCCGGTTCAGGATGCGGTAGGTTTCGTCCTTGGTTTCGACATCCAGCAGGTCCGTGCAGAGGACAACCGTGTGCAGAATGTAATAGGCTTTCATCTCTTCCTGCCTTGCCGGAGCATAGAGCCTTGCCAGCTGCTTCATGTATTTCGGCTCGCAGACCATGATTTCTTCGGCTCCGTCGAGTCCGTAGGCCTGCAGAATCTCCGTAATCGGGTAATTCCCCAGCAGGGCCGCCGCTTCCTCCGGCGGCATCAGCACGCAGTTTTCGTTTTCATACTCGGGCAGGCCGGCTGCGAATTCGCTGATCATTTTTTGCGACAGGCGCATCTCGAAGCGCAGGCCCTTCCGGATAACCGCGTTGGCCTCCCGTTTGGTATAGCCCAGCTTCTCCAGAACGTTCCGCACCAGTTCCGAATAGATTTCTTTATCCCGGATGTTATCGGCGCTGATCTGCCGGTAGGCAATCGGGCTCTTCATCGTAAGCAGGCCGACATTCACGGGTTTGATTTTCAACGTGTACCGGTCGGGGTCGGCCGTCGTTCGCTCCACGACCAGGTCCGTAAACGGGGCTCCGAGCGCGTTGCGCCCGTTGATGTCACAGAGGAACTCTGTCAGTTCGCCGATGTCGTTCAGCTTCTCGATTTCTTCGATGAAAGGCCGGAGCGGCTCGACGCCCAGACGGTTCCGGGTCTCCCCGTCCGCGGCCACCGAGACGAATTGCCCGACGATTTCGCCCACGTGGGCAATCTCTCCGGCATCCATCCCGACGGTGGTGTTGTCCTTATATCCCGTGGACTCCGCATCGGTGACGAGCGTCACCAGCTGTGCGTTCACGATTTTCATCGGGGCGAACAGGTCGACCACCTGGCCGGTTTCGTCCGGCTTCCGGGACAGAATCCAGTCCTTGTTTACGGCCGTATAGAAATCGTCCTTCGGATTCGTCGGCGTATTCTCATCGATGGCTCCGACAACATCCGAGTTGATCCAGGCCGAGCCGACGCCGCCGTTTCCGATTTTCATCTGGTTCATGACATCGGATATGTCCCCGCTGCTGCAGCCGGAAAGCGAAAAAGATGACAGCAGCATCACCGCTGCCAGGGTCGTTGCTATAGTTCTCTTTTTTATGTTCAATTCAATTTCCTTCCGTTATGCCGAGACTTTTCAGCATCCGCATAATGCGTTCTCTTTTTTCCGTGCAGTCGAAATCCCCGCTGTTCAGGTTGTGCCGGTCCTTCACAAAGGCCTTGCACATTCCGCCGCAGAGATATCGCAGCTCACAGTTTTGGCACTTCTCGTTTGTATCGACGCCGCTGTTGAGATAGCGGAGAAGGCCTTCTCTTTTCAGCACGTCGGGCAGGCTCTCTTCGGCCAGATTCCCCAGCCTGTGCTCTGCTTCACACCAGGCGTAGCTGGGATACAGCGAACCGTCCGGCTGCATGTAGAGATTGCGGCCCAGGGCACAGTTGAAGCGCGGCCGGATTTCCCCGGGTGTTTCATCCTTTCGCCACTGGTACTGCCGGCTGACGGTTCCTTCGGCACGGCCGAGCGGCTTGGGAGAACCGATGGTGAGAAAGTCCGTTCCCAGTTCGTCCGCCAGCTTCTTCACGTGCTCCCCGTCGGGCCCTGTGAAGGCCTCGTATTCCATCACGGCGTTGATGCCCGTGTAGCACTGCCCGGTTTCGATGATGCGCTTCAGGTTTTCCACCGTGTTTTTATACCGGCCCGGCCCGCGCAGGGCGTCGTGCGTCTTTTCGTCTCCGTCAAGGCTCGTGATGACGCCGTCAAACACTTCGGCAATCCGCCGGATTTTCTCCTCCGTTATCGGCAGAGCGAGGGACGAGCGCAGTATGAGCAGGCTCTTTCCCCTGTCCGTCGCCGAAAGCCGGTCCAGCAGATCGTCGAAGGCGCCGTACACCAGCGGTTCCCCGCCGGTTATGCTGATAAAGCGCATCCCGGCGTCGGCGGCTTCCTTAACGATTTCCGCCAGTCTCTCGGGCGGCAGTTCGTCTGCGCGGCTCTCTCCGGCATTTACACAGCAGAAAGGGCAGCGGTTCGGGCAGCGGAACGTGATGTACATAAACATCTTGCCGAGCTGCCCTTTATAAGAAGACAGCACGGGCTGGTGTTTTTCACCATCACAGCCCATGCTGTAAAGCCGGCGTATCTGTTCGGTCACCCGGCGGCGGCGCGCCTCCGGATCTGGGCGGTAAGGGCCCAGTACGTCTTCTTCTATTATTGTATCGTGCGAATTACCAGTCAAAGCAATCGTCGGCACTGCCGATGCGGTAGCCGCCTGCTACCATTTTGGCATCGACGTCGGCTACCCGGCATCCCTTCATGAGCAGACGGGCGATTTCCTCGCTGTTCACTTCCAGGCCTTCCGCCGCGCTGAGCTTGGCGAGCTTTCCGGCGCATTCCTGTATGGAGAGGCCGGCCTTTTCCGCCAGGTCCTTGCACTCGTTGATTTTGGCTCTGAAGATTTCATCGCCTTTTATTTTTTCGGAAAATTCTTTCACTTTGGACATGTTGCATCCTCCCGATATTATTTATGTTTTTATTATACACGGCCCCCCGTGCTTGTTCAAGCCAAGCTCTGCAGGGCCAGTTGCGCTTTCTTCACGAAATAGTCTCTGTCGTCATAAAGCAGACCGGATTCTTCCAGTTTCTTCTTCAGGTCGGCAATTTTGGGGTAATTCTCGTTTTCTTCGATTTCCAGCATCAGCCAGGTTCCCTCGTTCACGTCCTCAATGACAAAACCGAGGCCGTCTTTTTTCATGATGCAGGCTTCGTCCCGGATTTCCATCACCTTTTTATAGCCGAGAGCTTTCAGAAAGGCATTCGCCTGTTCGTAACTTCCGACGGGCAGATCCGTGTTGCTCTGGGCCAGGATGGCGCCGTCCGGTGCATATTCCTTATGCTTCACGGTCAGCTTTACTTCGTCATCAAACACCCGGATCAGCACCATCTCGTTCAGCAGTTCCAAATCCGTCCGGTTCAGGTCCGCCGTTTGCAGGATGTAATAATAATCGTGTATTTGATATGTGCACTCATGCAGATATCCCATCTTTGAAAGCTGCCTGACCGCTTCGTCCTTTGTCATCCGCAGCGAAACGGTTATCTCATTCCATTCTTTTTTCAAGGGTAAACTCCTGATTCCCTCATTTATAATCGGCGGCGAGGAGTTTGTAATTCTCCTGATAGCTCAGCGGGTCATAGCTCGGAATGAAACGGTATATCATACCCGCATTCTTCTCGGTTATGTGGAAACCGCCGAACGTCTGGGGGCTGATCATAGAGAACAGCTGTTCGAAAATGGTTTTGAACAGGGACGGGTCCTTTTCCAGAAGGGACATCCAGTAGTGCTTCCCTTCTGCCGGGTCCTCCGTGTATTTATAAAGGATGTTGGCGGCATAGGAACAGCGGCTGTCCTCCAGCATATTTTCGAGTTCCTCTTTCGTAAAGCCTTCCCTGGCCATGCCCATGAAATTGACGGACATCGGCCCGGTGAATCTGAGGCAGCCGTCACCTGTCTGCAGACTGTCGATACGGTCCAGCATCAGATGCTCATAGGGCACATCAATGCTGAAGTCGTAAAAAGATTCGTCCAGACGGTCCGTAAAATCGAGCCCGAAAGCTTTTAATCCCGACGGCTTCAGGGAAATTTCGGTATCATCGTAACACAGCTCGCAGGGGATAAGCACATTCAGCGTGAGGAACTTGTAACCGACTTTGGCGCGGAGACCGGCCTGTCCGTCCTCGAAATCAAGGGCAAAGCCTTTGAATTCCAAGTCATCCTCTTCGAACTCTTCTTTTATGCCGGCTACAAAGCCGTCTCCGTACTGATTGACAAGGTACCAGTAGATGTCGCGTTTATCCAAGGAAAGTGTCATCGTATCGGCATCGGCGGAAAAGCGGTATCGCTCGCTGTCCGGCATGGGAGCCGCAGCGGCGAGCTGAAGAACGTCATCGCTCTCGAAATCCATTTTTTTGTTTGCCAGGAAAAGCCCGACGCATACGGCGGCGAACAGCAGAATGATGATGAGCAGCAATATGCCGAGAGCCTTGAGCAGTTTTTTCATTTTCCCCTCCTGATTGTCCGGAATCGTTGCGAAAATATCGGCAAGAGCCTGTCGGGATTCGGCAGGCTCTGGTCTGGCTTTCTTTATGCCTTGTAAACTTCTTCGCCGCGGAAGACGGTGATCAGCGGCTCGACTTCGTGAATCGTCTCTACCGGAATCTCGTAGAGATTCTTGTCCAGAACGACCAGGTCGGCGGATTTGCCGACTTCGATGGAGCCGGTCACGTTTTCCCAGGAGCACTGCTTGGCGCCGTTGATTGTATAGCCCGTCAGCAGCTGGTCCAGCGTGAGCTTCTCGGCGGGGTCGTCAACCCACTTCTCGTCCATCTCGCCGACGGCCAGACGTCTCATGCCGACCTCTATGCCGAGGTAAGGCTTCAGATAGGCATCGCCGACATAGCTGGGAAGCACGGTAACGTCGGAAGAATAGGCGCAGACAGCGCCGGTCTTCCAGTAGGAATTGAAGCGGTTGGAGCGCATGCCTTCGGGAAGCACAATGATGTCGCTGGACTGATACATAGCTTCGTTGTAATTGGCCCAGAACGGCGTGTTATTCACAAAGATGTTATGCTTTGCGAGCTCGGGGATGTAATCATCCAGAATCAGCTGCAGGTGGGCAATGACGAACTTAACCTTGAGTTCGATGCCGTCTTCTTCCATCTTCTTGAGCGTATCGATGATGAGCTTGGCCGTTCTGTCACCGATTGTATGCATGTGCACATCGAAGCCGGCTTCGTTGGCTTCTTTGAAGAGCTTATAGAGTTCTTCCATCGTCAGCAGGCATCCGCCCTGGCCGGTCTTTCCGTTGACATAGGGCCTCGTGAGGCCGGCAGAGGCCTCGGTAATCGTTCCGTCCATGAAAATCTTGATGGTGTCGAGCGAAATCAGGTCGGACTCGTATTTTTCCTTATATTCAAGCTGCTTCCTGACGGCTTCCTTCGCTCTTTCCGGAAGATATACACAATAGCTGCAGGATACGCGGTTCTTCAGCTTGCCTTCCTTCTCCAGCGTCTTCAGAGAGTCGAGGAATTCTTCGTCTCGAACGAAAATGCCCGCATCGTAAGCGCCGGTGATACCTCTGGAAATGTTGTAATTGACGATTTCCATGATGTTATCGGCTATGTCCTCATAAGGCACGGTATTGACGGCCATTTGTGCCGCTACCTGCGTGAACTCGGCGCCCAGACCGGTGGGTTCGCCGTTTTCGTCTCTCTGCCAGTAAACGAAGCCGGGAACGGGATCCGGCGTATCCTTGGTGACGTTCAGCACTTCCAGAAGCTTGGAGTTTCCGCTGAAGGAATGCGCGCCCATGTCGATGACCATAAACGGTTTATTCGGGCAGACCTTATCCAGGTCGTATCTCGTCAGCGTTCTTCCCCAGTCTTCCTTCTTGCCGGCCATGGTCTTGTAGCAGGTAAAATCGGGATATGTCTTCACGAATTCATCCATCTGAGCCAGCGCTTCTTCAATCGTCGGCGTGACGATAAACGGCATAGGATTGGCATGCTGGCCTGCCGTTACACAGGGCAGCGCCCAGTGCTGATGCGAGTCGATGAGGCCCGGGATGACAAACTTGCCGCCGAGGTCGATAACCTCGTCATCGGCTTTTATGGCATAGCCCTCCGCCTTTCCGACATAGCTGAACTTCCCGTCGTCGATAACGACGGTATCGGCCAGCGGATTTTTGGGATCCTCGGTGTGGATGACAGCGTTCGTATAAATTTTGCTCATTTATGCAGCCTCCTGTTGGCATTATTGTTGTATGAAAGCATTATTCATTTACTGAGATAAAGTTTAACACACGCCCTTCTTTATTGCAAGGCACTGTCCTCCTCAAAAAGCGAAACCGGAGGGCACGATTTCGCGCCTCCGGTCATCGGATAAACTTTTTCTTTTCTCAGGCTTTCCAAAGGGAATGCAGATTGCAGTAAGCGTAAACGGCTTCGACTTCGTCACCCTCGCAGAGGGAGAAGCAGACCTTCGGCTCCATACCGGGCTTCAGGGCCTTGAGCTGATAGCCGGATTTCGTCTGCAGGGAAACCCATTCGATATAATGCTCATCCAGCATGGGATGCTCTACGGAACCGACGCTGACAAGCACTTTTCCGTCTTTTATCTCGTACACGGGAACGTGCTTTTCGACAGCGGCATCCGTTGTGCCCGGGATGATCTCCTGCATCGGCTCGCCGCAGCAGATGACGGGGACGCCGGTTTTCTTGACGATGGCAACAATCTGCCCACAGTGGGCGCATCTGTAAAACTTCATTTCCATATTATAATACCTCTTTTCTTTTTTCTTTTTATTTTTACAGCAGAGCGACAATCTGTTCCTTCGGGCGGAAGCCGACGGATGTATTGGTTACTTCGCCTTCCTTCATTACGACAACGGTAGGAATGCTTGCCACGCGGAACGCGGATGCGAGCTCCGGCTGTTCGTCCACATTGACCTTGCCGACCTTGACCTTCCCGTCGTATTCCTTTGCGATTTCTTCAATGACCGGTGACAGCATCCTGCAGGGGCCGCACCAGGTCGCCCAGAAGTCAATCAGGACGGGCTTGTCCGCCTTCAGGACCTCTTCTTCAAAATTTTCTTTTGTCAGTATTATTTCAGCCATATATTAAATTCTCCTTTCATGCGGTTCCTTTTTGTTTACAGGCTTATACTAACAAAAAATGCGGCCCGGTTCTGTGACCGAGTCGCATTTCAAATAATTTTTTTGAATTTTTTTACTGTAAGTTTTCAAGCCCGCCGATGTCTTTCAGGACAATGACTCCGCGCCGGTTTTCAATCAGCCCGTCCGAGGCAAACTGCTTCAGCATTCTTGCCACAACTTCCCGTGCGGAGTTAACGTTCTGCGCAATCTGTTCCTGCGTCATCCGGATACTCGTGGCACCCGTCCGCCGATACTCGTTCAGCAGGAAGGTTGCCAGACGCCGGTCGAAACCGTAAAACAGGATCTGCTGCATCACCCACATGACGGAAGAAAAGCGCTCCGTCGCCAGCTCATACATATAGCACCGGACGTGAATGTTTTCATTCGTCAGCCGCCCGAAGACAGCCGCCGGAATAATCAGAACGTCGGCATCGCCCGTGGCCGTGATCATTGTGTCAAAATCAATCTGAGAAATGATGCAGGAGGCGGCCAGAACGCAGCTGTCTCCCGGCTGAAGACGGAAAAGTGTGATTTCCCGCCCTTCTTCGGAAAGAATATACGCCCGCAGTTCGCCGGACAGCACGGTCACCATCCCGAGACAGCTTCCGCCGTTATCGCAGCTGCCGTGCAGGGTGCTTCCGCGTTCATAATGATTTACGATGGCCGATTCTTTTACGGTTTTCTTTTCCGGTTCACTGAGCGAACTCCAAAAAGGGAGTTTTTCAAGCAGTTCATCCATCTTTTCACTTCCCGAATGTTTATTTACACTTTCCGCGAAGTCAAACGGCAGCAGGCAGCTTCGGCTTCTTATAAAGTGTTATTCCGCTTTTGAAAACATGTCCTTCCCGACTCCGCAAAGCGGGCATACAAAATCATCGGGAAGATCCTCAAACTTTGTACCGGGAGCGATTCCGTTTTCGGGAGAACCGACTGCCTCGTCGTATTCCCATCCGCAGACGTCACATGCATACTTCATAATTTCATTCTCCTTTTCAATATATAATATCAAACCTCTCAAATCAAGCGGTTCACCCGTGACATGAGAAGCAGTTTTTTACACCAGTTCGCCGACAAGCGCATCGATCTGCGCCCGGCTGTCATCGCTTAAAGCGGACATAATTTTTACGCTTGTGTCCGTATAGTTGATGTCCTTGCATCCTTCCAGCATGGTTTTCATGATTCTTGCCGCCTGGGGTGCCCAGGAACCGTTTTCGACAAAGGCGACGGTTCTGTTTTTAAACCCGCGCTCGGTCAGATGGTGGATGAATTCTTTCATAAACGGGAAAATATCCCCATTATAGGTAGTTGTCGCAAGAACAAGCTTTCCGTAACGGAAGGCATCTCCCACGGCTTTGGCCATGTCAACACGGGCAAGGTCGTTGACGACGACTTTCTCGCAGCCCTTTTCCTGCAGCTTTTCGGCAAGCAGCTCGACCGCCTTTTTTGTGTTTCCGTACACGGATGTATAGGCGATAACGATACCTTCGCTTTCGACACCGTAGGAAGACCACGTATTGTAAAGGTCCAGATAATAGCCGAGATTCTCGGAAAGAACCGGGCCGTGCAGAGGGCAGATTGTCCGGATGTCCAGAGCCGAGGCTTTTTTGAGCAGGGCCTGTGTCTGAACGCCGTACTTTCCGACAATGCCGATATAATACCGCCTTGCTTCATCCGCCCACTCTTCCTCAACATCGAGCGCACCGAACTTGCCGAATCCGTCCGCGGAGAACAGCACCTTGTCCGTGCTGTCATAGGTCACGATAACCTCCGGCCAGTGCACCATCGGTGCCGTTACAAAGGTCAGCGTGTGTTTGCCGAGCGAGAGCGTATCCCCTTCCCCGACGACGATTCTGCGGTCTTCGAACTCCGTACCGAAAAAGTTTTTCATCATGGCGAATGCCTTCGAGGAGGAAACAATGCTTGCCTCCGGATAGGCGTTCATAAACGAAACGATATTTGCGGAATGATCCGGTTCCATGTGCTGAACAACCAGATAATCCGGCTTTCTGTCGTCGAGCGTGGCCGCCAGATTGTCGAGCCACTCCTGCGTGAAGGCACGGTCCACCGTGTCCATAACGGCGATTTTCTCATCCAGAACAACGTAGGAATTATACGCCATTCCGTTCGGAACGACATACTGGCCTTCGAACAAATCAATCCGATGGTCATTCACGCCCACATATTTGATATCCTTGGTAATCTGCATCTTAAAGCCCCCTGTAAAAAAGAATTCTCTTTATTGTATCACATTTTAATTGATAAATGCCGGCAAATCTGTGACCCGGTCACAATTGCGCAGGGTTTTTCAAAGGAGGAAGCATATTCCCGTAAAAACGGACGCCTGCGCGACAGCATTCGTCAGCTGTTCGAACCAGTTGGAGCGCACATCCGCCGGGTCGAGCTTCGCCGCAAAAACGCCCATCAGCACCATCCCGATGATGCCGATGGCAAAAAACAGAACGGACGGAAGCGAAAAGACTGCCGCAAAGACAGAAGGCAGATTGATTCCGCTGCGGTTTACAAACACGGCGAGAAGCATCAGCAAAAAGCCGAGCGGCATGACCGTCCGCATCTGCAGGAACAGCCACCAGATGTTCTTTTTCCTGGTCACAACGATAATCTTCCACAGCACTTTGGCCGCACCGGCCCAAAAGCACAAAGCGGCGCCGAGCATAAACAAACGGCTCCCGAACAGCACGCCCGTGAGAATCATACTGCCGCCGAAAAAGAGAACGGGCAGGGCATCCACAAGAGCAAGCGACAGGGTAAAATCTTCGGGAATCGTATCCTTTGTCATTTTCGGTTCTTTACGCATCGGCTGCTGCCTCCGGAGCGGAGAAATCGGTATTCCTGATTTTCCTCACGAGCATAAGGATGACGACCGCAAGCGAAAGAACGTCGGCAACCGGCTGTGCCCAGATAAGACCGTCCACGCCGATAATCGCTTTCATGATAAACAGGGCAGGGATAAAGATGACGCCCTGGCGGAAAAGGGAGGCCAGCAGGGCCGGTGTTGCCGCGCCGATTGCCTGCAGAGTGTTCTGACAGATGGCAAAGGCACCGATAAGCCAGGCGGTACTCATCAGGATGCGGGTGAAATGCACGCCCGATTCAAGCGCTGTGCTGTCGGTAAGGAAAACCTTTACAATCGGCTCGGAAAAGATATAGCAGAGTGCGGATATAACGGCGCAGAATACAAGACCGAACATGGCCGAAAAACGGATGCCGCCGACAAGCCTGCCTTTTTCTTTGGCTCCGTAACAGTAGCCGAGGAAGGGCTGAACGCCGCTTCCGATGCCGATGCCGATGAGGGTGACAATCATAATGACTTTTGCGGTCACGCCGTAACCGGCAACGAGCATATCGCCGTCGGCATATTTGGAAAGCTGTGCATTGACAACGATAGACGACAAGCTGACAAGCAGATTGGCAAGCGATGCCGAAATGCCGACCGAAAGGATGCCGGAGAGAATCTTCTCTTTCATCGAGAAGTACCTGGGGCTGATGGACAGTGTCGATTTCCCTTTAAGAAAATGCAGGATATAGTATCCCGCCGCAACGGCATTGCCGATAACGGTAGCCACGGCCGCGCCGACCACGCCCCACTTGAAACCGAGGATGAAAATCGGGTCAAGGACCATATTGAGCAGATTGCCTATAAGCGTTCCCGTCATGGCTTTCATCGCTTCCCCTTCGGTACGGACAATGGAGGAGAAGCAGTTGGAAATCATGGAAAAAATGCCGCAGCCGATGGCGACGGCAAGGTAATTCTTTGTCAGTCCGATGCTGTCGGCACTCGCGCCGAGCATCACCGTCACGTCATCCAGAAAAACCCAAAGGACTATCATCATGAACCCGCCGACGGCAACGCAGGCCCACAGGCAGAAGGAGCTTGCTTTCCTGGCGTATTCGATTCTCCCTTCTCCGAGTGCGCGGGAAATAACCGAAGTGCCGCCGACGCCGAACAGCGTGCCGAGCGACATAAAAATCATAAACAGCGGTGTGGCGAAGGACACCGCTGTAACCATCAGATCGTTATGAGTAAGCCCTAAAAAGAAAGTATCGGCAAGGTTGTAGACCATCACCATCAACATGGCTATGAGTGCCGGGATGCTGTTTTTGATGACGATTTTGGGAATGGAATCGGTCTTGAAAGAATCGATGGCCGATACCTTGTTTTCGTGATTCATTGCGTGTTTTCTCCGTTGTTTGTCAGTTTTTCCGCAGCGGCAAGCAGCCGTATGCAGTAATTCTCAAATTGCTTCTGTTCTTCCGGAGACAGACAGGTCATGATGTCATAAAGCCAGTTGTCATGCACATCGATAAGCTCCGTCACTTTTTCCCGCCCGGCATCGGTAAGCGATAAGCGCTTGATGCGTCTGTCGGCTTCGTCCTGCGTCCGCACAACGCAGGCTTTGCTTTCGAGCGATGCCAGAGCTTTTCCGACGGTTGTCTTGTCGGTTTTGAGCGCCACCGCCACGTCGTCCTGCGAGCAGGCCTCGTGTGAATAGACGTAAGAGCAGATCATGCATTCGGTGTCCGAAAGCTGATGCGACCGGATTTTCTCATGGCTGAACTCTTTATTGCAGCGAAACAGGAGGTTGAGCGTCTGATAATCCATTTTCCGTCTCCGATTCAATTAGTAGAATGTTCTACTATTATAGCACATGGCTTCCGAACACGCAACGGAGCCTGCCTTTTTATTTTGTCTTGAATCCCGAGACAAGGCATGGTATATTTTAAGCACAAAAATGCAGAAGGTGGGAAAGAAATGAAAGTAACATCCTATTATCCTGAAATATTTGTCAAAGATATTGAAAAGGCAACCGAGTCCTATGTAAACGAGCTGGGCTTTACCGTCAAACATAAGCATGAATACGGCGAAACCAAGTATTATATTCTCAACAACGAATATGGCGACAGAGTCGCCCTTGTATCCTTCCCCGATAATTCGATTCCCGAGGGCATCTATGCCATGCGAATGAATGTTTCCAACATTGATGAAGGCATCGAATACTTCCTGGTTCGTGGCTACCGGAATCCCGGCAGCACGCTTCGCCACGGCCTGCCCGACATCCACGGAAACGCCAGATATGAAATGATGATTTCTCCCGAAGGCGTCCGCGTCGATATCGTAGAGCACGAAAAAAGCGAAGAATAAGCCTAATAATTAAACACTGAAAACAGACCAACCGGAGGTTCCCCTCCGGTTGGTTACTTTTTTAATGGGTTTCCTGCCGTTATAAATCGATGTCAACATCATAGTTGTCATCGATGAGTATGATATTCGCCTTGTGCAGCTGTGCCTGTTTCAAAAATTCGGCATTGTCCGCCAAGACGCTCTCCAAAGTGCAGTCTTCATCATCCAAGCGGTTTTCAATCACATTCGCATATTTCTTTATGTCGGCAAAATGGGTTTTTATATATTTCTCGCTCATTACGAGGCAATAATACCGGATATTATCCAGATACTCCCGCTCAAAATCCTCAGCCCAGTCAAAAGGAATATAGCAGCCTTCTACTATCAGATTCTGTTCATTCTCAACGGCGGTCTTTATCATTTCCCGAACAATCGGCCATAAATAGCCGGTTAATTCACGGTCATCCAAAGGCGTAAGCTCTGTATTGCCGCTGCGGATCAGCCCCATTTTCAGATGGTCAATCGACAGATACGGATATTTATATTTTTCAAGCAGTTTTTGCGCAAGTGCCGTTTTCCCTGTATGCGACGCACCTGTAATTAAAAGTATCATCTCATTTATCCTTAAACAACAAGAAGCATAGCTAACTAGTCTCTATACAGTAATCAGCCACTCAATCAGATTAATTGACTTGATTCCTTCATAGGAATTATCTATCCCAGGATTCAAAGAAAGAACAAGTTTCTCATAATTATCCTGAATCTTCATCAACGGAGCAAGTTCACGGGTGCGAACATCTTCACTTGCCATGGATTCGGTTACCTGTATGTACAGTTTCTCGTCAGCTTTTGTTGCAATGAAATCAACTTCTGCACTGCCGACTTTGCCGACTGCAACATCGTATCCACGGCATAACAATTCAAAATAGACTACATTCTCCAAAACGTGGCCACTGTCACGATTGCGGAATCCAAGAAGGTAGTTACGAAGACCGATGTCAACGATATAGTACTTTCCAAGAGTGCGGAGGAACTCTTTGCCCTTAATATCAAAGCGCTTGATATCATAGAAGAAGTACGATTCCAGCAAAGCATCTACATAAGCCTGTACTGTATGGGTACTCGGTTTTGTGTTGCGGTTATCTTCGAGCAGGCCTTCGTTGACAAGTGTTTTGCCAATGGAAGATACAGATACTGTGTTTCCAATGTTGTCTGCAAGGAACATGATGATTTTCTTAAGCAAAACAGTATCCGTAATCTGGCGCTGGCCCCTGCGCTTTTCGCGCTCCAGAATATCACGCACGATAACTGTGGAGTATATTCCCTCCAAAAGAGGCAAGACCTTGTCCTGACTCAGTCCCACATCCGTAATTCCAGGCATCCCACCGTATCGCATGTAGGCATCAAAAAGGTCCGCCAGCTCATAGCGCTCACCGTCCGAAGAAACAGCATACTTTTTTTTGCCTCCTAAAGCACTTTTGATTTCTATGATTTCAAACCCGTGGAAGGGAATAAACTCAGAAAAGGATAGCGGAAGCATTTTAATCTCTACACAGCGGCCGGAGAGATAGGTTGCATATTCGGAGGAAAGCAGATACGCATTAGAACCAGTGATATAAATATCGCAGTCAAAGTCAACCCTGAATGAATTGATAGCCTGTTCCCATCCAAAAATACGCTGCAACTCGTCGAAAAATAAATACATACGCTTGCCTGGAATAATACGTTCTTTTACATATTGATACAGCTTGTCAACGGTCATCCATGAAAAATCAAATGACTCAAAATTCATTTCAATGATTTGCTCCGCTGTAATGCCGGTTTCTTTGAGATACGAAACCATCAGCTTGAGCAGGCTTGATTTTCCACAACGACGAATGCCGGTAACAACTTTGACCGGCTCGGTATCCTGAAACGCAATCAGTCTGTCCAGGTACATATCACGTTTTTTCAGCTCGTGGGTTGCAATCATGACCATCACTCCTTTGCGAAAATCATAGCACAAACTTTTCGAATATTCAAGTTTGTGCTATTGGGAGCATAAACTTTCGCTGAAATATAATTCGCGCAATGCTTAATTTTTATGTAGAAGGGTCGTTAATGATATGACTGGGCTGATAGGAATCCTATAAGTAAAATCCTGTGTTGCCTAGGCCTTAAGTTTTGATATTTGTTCGCCGGTTGCTCGCTTGCATGGCGCCTGCGGGCGCTCATCGAACCGAAGCTCGGCTCTTACGCACCCTCCAGGCGCAAAAAAGGACCACACCAAAAGGTGTGGTCTTTTTTGTGGCAAATAACCCTAATAATCATACAATGGGTTTCGGAGTTCGCCCCCTGATAGTTCAGGGGGTGAATTTCTGTTAGTAGGGGGTGAACTTTTGCCAAGGGGGGGTGAACCTTACCGAATACCCATTTTCTCAATCAAGTCGCCCAAACTCTTGTCATGCTGTGCTTGCGTTATAGCGCCTTTCTCAAGGAACATATGAACTTATAGAAAGCGGTCCGGATGCTGACTGAAGAGAAGCTCCTGCAGTTCCTTACGACATTCCGCTCTCCATTTTTCCAAAAGCCGGCTCTGCTGCTCTATGTTATGACCGACACGGCTCACCACCGGGGCAGTGATTCGAAACAGTTCGTCGGCAAAGTCCCGGTGGGACGCGTATTCCCCGGCCTTGTTTTTTTCGAGGACCGTTCCGTACCGTTCGCGGGCAGCGCTGACAGCTTCCTCCCAGGAAATATAGAGATCCTGAGTTGCCCTTTCTCCGACGCACTTTATCGTCTCGGGCGTTTCAAAGAGCCGCTGCAGCTTTATGGCAAGGGAGGAGGCATTCTCCTCTATCAGAAAACCGTTCACACCGTCTGTCACTCCCTCCGCTGCGCAGCTCCCTGCCACCAGCACACTGGGAAGGCTACAGGCAGCAGCCTCCCGAACCACAAGTCCGTTGGTGTCAAATGTGGAGGGGAAAACAAAAATGTCTGCCCGGGTGTACCAGGCGCGGATCCGACTGCGGTCATGCTCGGGTTCTACGAAGAATACCTTTCCTGACAGTTCATTTCGGTGGGCGTAGCCTATGATTTCCTCGCGGTCCTCGCCTCCTCCCACAAACACCATTCGAAAATCTTTACCCTCTGAGGCAAGCATCTGCAGGGCATCCAGAATCATCCGAATGCCCTTGTACCACATCATCCTGCCGACAAAAAGGAAAATCGGCACCCCCTCCGGGAAATCATATTCACCCGTGACACTGCGGACAAGTCTTTCATCCGCCTTGCCCACCGGCAGATCTACTCCGTTGGGCATGATGGTTATTTCACCCTCATACCCAAGGCTCCGAAGATTTTCGCCCGCGCCCCGGCTCACCGTCCACACCTCATCGCAAGCGGAGATATTCTCCACCAAAAGATGTTTTGCCTCCTCCTGCAGCAGCTTCCCGTGGATTGCGTTGGCAATGTCGATATCAAATTTTGTGTGATACGTCATGACCACGGGGCAGTCTATGCGCTCCCTCAGT
>JAZUEY010000071.1:0-3718 GCA_045640405.1 Candidatus Limivicinus sp. | reverse complement strand
CATTCTCACCGTTGAGAACCTTGGCGTTGGTTGCGCCGTCATACTTTGCAAATACCATCGGAAGGTCGAAAACGGCCATCTCGGGGATGAACGAAACGGTGGGAGCGGTCTGGCAGACAACGATATCAATGTCTCCGGCCTGTGCCTGACGGAGAAGGTCTGCGTCGCCGCCGAGGTCACCGTTGGGGTGATAGTCGATGGTGAGCTTACCGTCTGTGATCTCTGCCACCTTAGACGCAACGAGTTCGCCAAAAATCTGGCCTGCTGCACCTTTACCAGTGGAGTCTGCGCCAACGAGCTCAATAGTTGTTGCCGACTGCTGTCCGCAAGCGCAAAGAGCGAGCATCATTACCAGCGCAAGAACGAGTGCTAAAAACTTTTTCATGATTTTCTCCTTTTTTTATTTTTTATCGGTTAAACCGACAATTAACGGATTATATCTGCCTCAGGGCAGGAGCATTGTGCTGAATGCGGGAACGTAGGTAATAAGCAACAGGGCTATTGCGAATGCAATCATGAACGGCAGAGCCTTCTTTGCAATCGGCATTGGTTCTTCTCCTGCCAGGTTTGCGGCCACGAACAGGTCGAGACCGAAAGGAGGTGTTGCAAGACCGATGGAGAGGCAGCAGACAAGGATAACGCCGAAGTGAATTGCATCGACACCAAGTGCCTGAACGGCAGGAAGGAAAACAGGAGCCAGAATGATGATGGCCGGGCCAGTATCCATAATCATGCCAAGAATCAGGAACAGGAACACAAGAACCGTGAGAACACCGGCTCCGGTGCTGAAGTTGCCGATAACAAAGGTCTCGACTGCCTTGGTTGCCTTCGTCAGGGACAGGACACGGCCGAACGCGGTTGCAAAAGCAAGAACAAATGCAAGGCCGCCGTATGTCTTTACGGAGTTTGCCAGCAAAGCCGGAAGCTGCTTGATGGTTACGCTCTTATAGACGAAGAGCGAAACGATAATAGCATAAAAGACGGAAATGCAGGCTGCTTCTGTCGGCGTGAAGAAACCGGAGTAGATACCGCCGAGAACGATAATCGGGCAGAGAAGAGCCCAGAAGCTCTCTTTGAAAAGTGGCCAAAGGCCCTTTCCCTTGAGTTCAATCATCTTGGCGTCGATCTTTTCTCTGTCTTCACCGTTCTTGCGGCAGTACCATACGGCGTATCCCATAAGGAACAGACCTATGAGAATGCCGGGAAGGATACCGCCGATGAACAGGTCTCCCGTTGAGATACCCGTCGCCAGAGCATACAGAACAAACGGAATCGACGGCGGAATAATAACACCCAGGCCGCCGGCAACGGAAACAAGACCGGCACTCCATTTCTTATCATATCCCAGATCCACGAGGAACGGGATAACCATGGAACCGACAGCGGCGGTTGTGGCCGGGCCGGAACCGGAAATGGCCCCGTAGAAGAGGCAGGTGATGATGGCTGCGCAGGGCAGACCGCCTTTAAATCTTCCTACGAAATATGCGAAGAAGTTAAACAGTCTTCTCGAAATGCCGCCTTCTGCCATGATGACACCGCCGAGAATGAACAGCGGAACTGCCAGGATAGGCGTTGAGTTGGCACCGGAGAAAGCATTGTTAATAAGCTGGGCAACCGTGCCGCCTTTTCCCATTGCAAGGATGGGAGTCAGGGCACCGATAACCATACTGATGCTGATAGGAACTGTTATGAAAATGCATACGAGGAATACGACAAATACCAGTAAAGCTGCCATATATCAGTCTCCTCCTTCTGCTGCGGCAGCTGCGGCTGCTTCTTCCGCAGCATCGCGCTCTGCCTGTTCTTTTGTGGAAAGTTCTTTCTCTTTGAAATGGGTAATATGATATATGGCCATTTCAATTCCGCGGATGGCACCGAGGAAGAATCCGATAAATACCACAATGTATACAATCCACATGGGCCAGGCCATAGCCGGTGAAAGCTCATTGGCTTCCTGTATTCCCTTGATAACACCGACGGAGTGATAGCAGAGGAAAGCCATAACGGCCGCGACAACAACATCCACAAAAATGTTGATAATCTTTTTTACAGGCTCTGGGAAGAGGTCGAGCATAATCGACACTCTGAGCATATTACCCTTTTTAATCGTATACGGGAGAGAAAGGAACACGCTCCATATCCACATGAAACGGCAGAATTCCTCTGCCCACTTCAGCGTGGGTATAAAGGGCAGTTTTCTGACGATAACCTGAATGAAGCTTATGCAGGCAATGATAACCAGCAGAACAACGAGAATGGTTTCCTCGAAGTGCTCATCCAGCCACTTTAGTGCTTTTTTCAAACCTTGAGTACCCCCTTACTTTCCGGAGATTATGTCCAGCAGTTCCTGACGCATAACCTCTACGGGAGCTTCCTGACCGGTCCAGAGCTTTATCTGAGCAACGCCCTGATACAGTGACATGCCGAGACCGTTCAGGACTTTGCAGCCCTTTTCCTCGGCATCGAGGAGGAACTGTGTCTTTGCCGGGTTGTAGCATGCATCGTAGTAAAGGGCACCGGGGATAATGTCTTCCTTTTCCATCGGGGACATACCTATTGTGGAGCCCATGCCTTTTCCGCTGGCGTTCATGACAACCGTGCATTCGGAAAGAACACGCTTGTAATCACCGGGCAGAACCGCCTCTGCACAGGGTGCAAACTTTGTGTTGATATCCTCTGTCAGCTTCTGTGCGGATTCGGCAGATCTGGAAGTAATATAAATCTTCTTTGCCCCATGATATGCCAGAACAGAGCACATGGCTCTTGCTGCTCCTCCTGCACCAAAGCAGAAGAAAACATTTTCCCTCGGATCAACGCCTGCTTCTTCCGTAATGGAAGTATAGAAGCCGATACCATCCGTGTTGTAGCCGATGAGTTTTCCGTCTTCGGTTATGACGACCGTATTCGAAGCTCCCATTTTTTCGCAGAGAGGATCCAGTAAGTCGAGGTACTTGAGAACCTCAACCTTGTTGGGCTTCGTTACCGCAAATCCGGCAAACGGCATATAGCGAATACCGTTAACCACGTCTCCGAGATGATCATTCTCTACTTCGTTATAGAAATAGATCATGTTCAGGCCTGCTGCTTCATAGGCAGCATTCTGCATTCTCGCAGCAAAACTCTGCGACAGCGGTTTGCCCAGCAACCCGATAAATTTTGTATTGATGTCAACCTTCATCGTTTTGCTCTCCTTTCGTAATTTTATTCAAAAGTGTTTACTTTTTTTATTTTGTTTTGTGAGAACCGGAGTGATTCGGAGCCGTATAGCTGCCGTCTTCATTGACTACAAGCTTTCCTTCGCTGACAAGAGCGTTCGGGCTGTAGATGTCGTTGATGTTCCAGCAGCCGGGAGTCGGTACAACGATGTTCTCCATCGGTGCCTCAACGAGGAAGGGCTTTCCGGCACGGTTTGCTTCCATAGCCTTTTCCATGGCGGGCTTGAACTCTTCGGCCGAGCTTACCCGGATGGCATCAATACCGTATGCCTTTGCGACATCCGCCCAGCACGGAGAATAGGGCTCTCCGTCAGGAGTGTGGAATACCGTTCCGAATTTCGTGTCGTAGTTGGCATTCTCAAGGCCGGCGATAGTTCCGAATGCGCTGTTGTTCATAACAACCCAGGTGCACGCGATTCTCTGTTCAACGGCCGTCGCGAGGCAGGTCGGGTTAACACCGAATCCGCCGTCACCCGTAAGAAGTCGGAGGCCAAGCGGTCTTA
>JAZUEY010000070.1:0-110678 GCA_045640405.1 Candidatus Limivicinus sp. | reverse complement strand
GCCACCAGTCCTGTTCTGTACAGGACTGGTGGTTTTCCGTTCAGTTTACGAACAGGTCGTTCGTAGTTGAAGTAATAAACTGCTTGCTCAATAACAGTTTGCAGATCATCATACTCCCAGTAGTGGAAGTGTTTTCGCAGAGTATCTTTGAATCTGCCCCAGAAACTTTCCATAACCGCATTGTCATGAGGGTTGCCAGCTCTTGACATGCTTTGAATCGCATTGTATCCTTTTAGTAGGTTACAATAACCTGCTGATGAGTACTGGACACCTTGGTCGCTGTGCAAAAGGACTTGGTGTTCGGTGCTCATTTTCTTTTGTAGAAGGCGCTCAGCAGGCTTCATAACAAGAAAGTTGTCAAAGGTATCACTGAGTTCCCATTCCACAATCTCATTGTTGAACAAATCTAGATAGCCAGCAAGGTAATACCATTTGCCTCTGTGCTTTATGTATGTTACATCTGTAACGATTTTCTCCATTGGCATTTCTGCCTTGAACTTCCTGTTTAATATATTTGCATAGCGAATATGTTCTAGTCCCTGTGAGCTAACTGTTGTTTTACGTCGACGGACATAACCCTGAATTCCAAGGCGTTTCATAGACTTCCAAACTGTTGGATCGCTGACAATCCAGCCAAATTCAAGGCATAGCTTGTCCTTAATCTGACGATATCCCATCATAGGGTGATGACTGTGAATGTCTTGTACGTAGCTGTCTAATATTTGGTGTGCCTTTTCAAAACGGTTAAGCTGTCCAGCTCGTTTCAACCATTTATAATAGCCGCTGCGAGAAACGCCGTAGATACTGCATAATTCACTGACTGAATGCTTGTCTGTTTGTTTATGAATCTCAACATACATTTCTTGAATCATCTTCTTTGGGCATCGCCCCCCTTTCGTTCGTTCAGTTTTTTTAGGCGGAGTACCTCTGCTTCTTTCTTGACCAATTCCCGTTTGAGCAGTTCGATTTGGTACTGTAACTGTTCTTCATAGGTTAGCTCTTTTCGGCGTTCATATCTTGAGAGAGGATTTCCAGGTTTCTTTTTGACCACCAGACCGGCTTCTCCCTTTGCCAGATATGCCTTGACCCACGATCTAATTTGATAATCGCTGCTACCTATCTCTCGGGATAGCGACTTGGCGGATTCCCCGGCTAGATTCCTTTTGACAATTGCCAGTTTTTCTTCTTTACTACGCATGGTGTATTTTCTTGGCATATTTCCACCTCCATTTCTTATAATAACATAAAAATACTGGTAGGCACTTTTGTGTCTACCAGTATTTTATCACTTCAATTATTCACTCGCTTTTTGTTGCCCTTTTCTTATCTATAATATATAATATATTATCTATGATTATGCCCGACGATAGAAAACTGAATAAAGTGGCTATGGCCACGCTGCTTGTATATTTTATCGATACGGCGCTTGACGGGACCGGGCGGCTGGTCGATTTCGGATATGTCAGCCTTCGTATGATTCTGTTTGCTGTTGCCTGTATCGCAACTTTATACCCGCTGATAAAAAAGTTCCGCAGAACAATGCTGAATCCGTGCGTGTTGGCGGCGGTGATTTTCGGAGCAGTAGCCTTGATTTATGCTTTCATTGGCTTAAAAAGAGGATACGGCTTCGATAATGTCCGGGAAGATTTTACCAGCGTAATGGCGCTGGCACTTTTGCCCGGAACCATAGCGACAATAGACAGCCGCGAGAAACTAAATAAAGTGTTGAATGTGCTGTTTATCTGCGCTCTTATCCTGGCAACTGTTTTTTCGCTTCTGTATATGGTCGCACCGTTTGCCCCGGAAGCAACGGAAAAGCTTAACGAATTCCTGACTCGGAAGATAGGAAACTGCGCCGTAACGAAAACCCGTGTGTATTACAGAACGGGAATATTCATGATTACGGGAATACTGATAGGATTGAATAAACTGAAAGAGGCTGAAGGCAGAAATGTTCTTCGGCTATATCTTGCAGAAGGCCTGCTCGTTTTCGGCATTTTGCTCCCGGTTGCCAGAAGCTTCTGGCTCGGCCTTGCCGTTGCCCTTTTTATAGTGCTTTTGCTTCGCCCGAGAGACATTGTGTTTTATCTCAGGAGCGGTACGGCCGCGTTGATTGTAGCTCTGGCGCTTGTCGGCCTGGCATCGCTTTGCTGGGGCGAGTTTGTTTTGCTTCCTGAGGTTATCGGGAGAACCGTGGAAACGGCAGTAACGGAGAAGGTCGACTATTCCTCTCTGGCCGAGACTGAAACCGGCGTACCTCTGGATGAGCAGAATGTGGACATGGGCGATGTCATTGAAGAATACGGCAGTGACGGGCTTAGAAACGTTATGGTATCCAGGCTGAAGTACAACATCAAAAAATACTTCTGGACGGGTGCCGGCCTCGGAAAAGGGATTGCCGGAGAAGGTTCCGGCGGGAAGAACGAACATATGTACCTGGATTTTCTCATGAAATTGGGAATATTCGGCTTCCTTACGTTTCTTGCGGCATATTTCACCCCGGTATTCATAGGTCTAAAAAGGATGCTCTCCGAACTTCGAACTGCGAACTCTGAACTTGCACCTGTCACCTGTCACCTGTCACCTGTTACCTTATATTTACTGGCCGGATATCTCGGTATTGCTGCGGCTTCGTACTTTAATCCCTATCTTACAAATCCGATGGGGATAATGATACTGAGCATATTGGCGGCAGCTGTTTCGCTTGGTGATGGCTGAGCGGAATAGGTTGAAAAAGAATGTTCTTAAAAACATCATAGTGCTTTACGGATTCAGCATAGCAAAGATTGTATTGCCGCTGATTACGCTGCCGTATCTGACGAGGATACTGTCGGTGGATTCTTATGGTGTCGTATCCTATGTGAAGGCCATCGCAACCTACATGCAGCTGATTGTTGACTTTGGTTTTCTTCTTTCCGGAACAAAAGACATTGTTTCCGTGAGAGACGATACGGAAGCGATAAGCCGCGAGAGCGGGAATATTTTCCTGGCCAGGCTGCTTCTTTCCGTTGCCGCGTTTGCAATACTTGTTGTTCTGACGTTTGCTTTGCCGATACTGAAGAGCAATCGGCTTTATGCTCTGCTTGCATTTGTTCCTGTTTTCTGTACGGTTTTCCTGTTTGACTATGTTTTCCGCGGGTTGGAAAAAATGCAGGTGATTACCGAACGCTTTGTGCTCATGAAGAGCATATCCACGGCGCTGACCTTTGTTTTCGTAAAGGGAGATACGGATATCCTTTGGATTCCGCTCTTAGATATTATCGGTTCCGTGGCCGCTGTCATATGGGTTGCCTTTGAACTGAAAAAAATAGGGATACGGATTAAACCGTCCGGATGGACAGAAGCCTTGCGTAAGCTTAAGGAATCGGCCATATACTTTCTTTCCACTATGGCGACCACGGCTTTCAATGCGCTCAATACGGTCCTGATAGGAGTTTTCCTATCGGAGGGAGATGTGGCATTCTGGAGTCTCTGCATGCAGATGGTGGCGGCGGTTGAAGCTCTCTACGGCCCGATTGTGGACGGAGTATATCCCGATATGGTCAAGACCCGGGAGATAGGCCAGCTGAAACGCCTGCTGAAGTTATTCATGCCGATTGTCATGGCAGGCTGTATCTTCACCTTCGCAGCGGCAAAATACATTTTGCTTGTTATAGGCGGAGAAAAGTACTGCGATGCGGCGTTTCTCCTGAGGCTGCTTGTCCCTGTCCTGTTCCTTGATTTGCCGGTAATGCTTTTCGGGTGGCCGGCATTGGGTGCCATCGGCCGGGCCAAAGAGGTTACAACGGCAACGGTCACTTCGGCGCTGTTTCAGGTAACCGGATTGCTGCTTCTTATTATGTTCAAGAGTTTTACATTGCGTTCGATTGCCATGCTCAGTTGCATAACGGAACTGGTAATGCTGCTGCTCAGGCTCAGTTACTGCTACCGATTCAGAACGGATTTTGTATATGATAAATAAAAACAGACAACAACTGAATCTCATTAATATCATAAGCGATGCTGTAATTGTTTTTCTTTCGTACCTGCTTGCCCTGTGGGTCCGCTTCGGGCTTTTGAAAGGCGTGGTCTCGGTCAATCCTTTCAGTTCCAGATTGCTTCTGGGAGTTGCGGCCCTTTCAATTATCATGGCAATCGTTTATCAGGTGTTTCATTCAAGCTATCTGGCGATGATAGTCGTGACGGCTGCCGGAACGCTTGCCATCATGGCCATGTTCTTCTTTTACAGAGTAACCGAGTTTTCCAGAGGAAGTCTGGTATTGTTTTTCGTTTTTGCGTCCTCTTTGGTGATACTGAAACATTCGCTGGGACACAGACTGGTAGCCAATTCGGCGAATCTCGGATATGGCAGAAGAATAATTGCGGTTGCCGGAAACGGGGCGGTTGCACAGCAGTATAAGAAAGACATGGAAAGACATTTTCCCAATTACGAAATTGTCGATTTCAAGGAAGAGAAGAATGCCGATGAAATTGTAATTGCCCTGGAACCGCAGGAGGCTGACCGCGTGCCGGAGATTCTGGCCTTCGCGGATAAAGAGGGCATCTATGTTTCGCTCATTCCTTTTTACAGTGACTATATCCCGGTTCATCCGGAAATCGAAACGATAGGAAAAAGCAAACTGATAAATCTGCGTGCAACACCGCTGGATAATATTGGCTTTTCCATGATAAAAAGAACCGGAGATGTACTGCTCTCCGGATTCGGGATATTGCTTCTAAGCCCGTTGCTTTTAATTACAGCAGTCGGCGTGAAGCTCAGCAGCCCCGGCCCGGTGTTTTTTAAACAGGAGCGCGTGGGCAAGGACAAAAAGAACTTCAACATGCTCAAGTTCCGTTCCATGCGTGTGAATGCCGAGGAAAACACAGCATGGTCAACCGATGTGGACCCGAGAAGAACGAAGTTCGGTTCGTTCATCCGAAAATACAGTATCGATGAGTTGCCGCAGCTTTTTAATGTTTTTATGGGGGATATGTCGCTAGTCGGTCCGAGACCGGAGATTCCGTTCTATGTCGATAAGTTCAAGGAGACAATACCGATGTATCTTGTCCGCCAGCAGGCGCGGCCTGGCATGACAGGCTGGGCACAGGTGAACGGCCTGCGCGGAGATACTTCCATAGAAGACCGCGTGGAGTATGACATTTGGTATATCGAAAACTGGTCGGTTTCGCTGGACATAAAAATACTGTTTATGACCGTGTTTGGCGGGAAATTCAAGAACGAGGAAAAATGATAAAAAAAGATATTACATTTATCTATATGGATTCATCCGAGAAATCCTTGATGAAACCGATAGCCGATGAGGCTGAAAAGCGGGGCTATGTTACCAGATTTACCGATGATAAATTCGCAAAATGTGAAATCGGCTTTTACTGTCAGCATGTAAACTTTCCACAGTACAGCAAGTTTTCGGCAATCATGCTGCATGACATTGTGCAGCAGTTTAAGGACTGGCCGGACATCTGGATAAAAGAGCCCTGGAACAAATACGATGTCGGCTTCCTGCCGAACAACCAATGGGTGGAAAACTGGACGGCCAGTTCGGTCAGCTATTATGCAAGGCCGCGGTTTGGAGTATATAAAGCCGGGTGGCCAAAAGCAGATTTATTTGCCAACATTGACAAAACGGCTTACAGACAGGAATTCAACAAAAAATACGGTTTGGATTCCTGCAAGCGCACAGTACTCTACGCACCATCCTGGGAGAATGACAATAAACAGGATGAGTTCGTTCAGGCTATGATGAAGCTGGATGTCAACATTGTGATTAAACAGCACGAATGTCCTCCGGAAATATTCCCGGAAAATGTAAAAAACATTAACCTTATGGCAGAGAAGCACAGAGGCTTAAAAGGCATCTGGGTTCTGCCACCATCGCTGAATATTTTTGAAGTTATTCCGGCGGTTGATGTTCTCGTTTCAGACGAGTCGTCTACAATGTGTGAAGCAACCATGATGAACGTGCCGGCTGTAGCGGTTTCAAACTGGCTGATACCGGATACGACACCCAGTAGGATGCCGGAAAATGATTATGACTTTGTTATTAGAACGGCGAAGGAGAACCTTTCCGGGTGCGTCGGACAGATATTGGATCATTATCCGGAATATCTGCAGTTCGTTGAAAAAATGAGCGAAAAGACGTTCAGTAATGCGGGTAAAGCCTCAACCATTATTATGGATGTAATTGACAGCTGCATAACCGATACGGAAAGTAAGTATGAACCTCTGGAGCCACTTGAAAAGAAGTATCCGGGAAATAAAAAAATGGCATATCACCTTGCCAAAATCGCAATAGATGAAATCCATTATAACTGGTGTCATAAATCCGCGCTGGGAGAGACAGTTCTGTCTGTATTCCGTGCGGGTCGTCATGCAGTCTGGAAAATCAGGAGTTGAACGATGAAAAGAGTGATTACATACGGCACATTCGATCTGCTTCACTACGGTCATATAAACCTGCTCAGAAGAGCAAAAGAACTTGGAGATTATCTGATTGTTGCGCTTTCTACAGATGATTTTAACGAGAAAGAAAAAGGGAAGCATACGTATTTTACTTATGAACAGCGTAAGCAGCTCCTCGAAGCAATCCGATATGTCGATTTGGTAATCCCGGAGGAAAACTGGGAGCAGAAGAAGAATGACATGCATGAGTATCACGTTGATACATTTGTAATGGGTGATGACTGGCAGGGGAAATTCGATTATCTGCAAGAGGATGGAATCGATGTCGTCTATTTAAGCCGAACACCGGAAATAAGTACGAGCCAGATTAAAGAAGAGCTTGGCGCAAAATGATTTATAGCGAGGAGAATAATGCTTAATCCATTTTACTGGTACAGTGCGGCGTGGACGGCGCAGCTGGTTTTATATATGTTGGGTTGGTCCGACAGACTTGCCCCGCTTAATAATACGATAAAGGCAATCATTGTCCTTACGGTAATTGTTTCGGCACTTATCGGTTTTATATTCAGAAAAGAGTTTAAGACGTTTCCGCTGGAGGAGAATCCTCATAAAAAGGCATGGCCTACAGTGGTATTGATTATTCTGTTCAGCCTGAACTTTTTCTATGCCGGATGGACACCGCTGACGAATATCTTTATGGGTTTGCCTTCAAACTATTCCTCTTTCCCGGGCATTCCGACGTTTGCACCGTTTATCTATACGCTTACGGCGTATTATTGCGTGTATCTGATATTCGTCTTTGCCAGATTTCCGTCATTCAGGATGGGGCTGGAAATCGCGGGGTGTGCGCTGATGTTCCTTTTCACGTTCAGCCGAAGCTATCTGATGGTTTTCGCAGCGGCTTTGATTGTTTCATTGACGGATAGGATGATAAAAAAGGGGATAAAACGTTTTGCCGCATTTGCAATATTGGGAGTGGTTGCGGTGTATCTCTATGGTGGACTTGGAAACCTGCGCGGCGGTTACGGCTGGAATGACAACAGCGGGATATTTGCATTCGCTCTGATAAATGATAAATGGCCTTCCTGGCTGCCCGGGCAGTTCGCTTGGGGATACGATTATTTGACAAGCCCGCTGAACAATCTCCGATATAATATTGATTGCAGCGAATTTTCGAAAAGCATTCCGCTGTTTGTCTGCTGTTTCCTGCCTGATTTTATCTCAAAGAGAGTATCTCCGAATTATTTAAATAACGGAATACTTGCCGATAACGGGCATACCGTATCCGGGGCATTCACACCGGCATATAATTATGGCGGATATGCAGGAATCGTTGTCATGTTTGTATTACTGGTATTGGCAATACTGCTGATAGTGTTTTTGAACAGAATCGTGAAAAGGAATGATTTGAAAAATACAAACATTATGATTGCCATCTACTTTATGGCGCTTTCGTTTTTCATGAATCCCTTTTATTATCCGGGAAGCTTCATGATGATGTTCTTTGCGGTTGCATTTTCGCTTATTAGCATACTGATAGACAGAAAGAAAAAAGAATGAAACTCGGAGCCTGTGTGGTTTTGTATGCACACACACCGGAAAAAATAAACACCTATGCTCCTTTTTGTGACTGTGTTGTAGCTGTGGACAACGGAGACAATGCGGTGCCGGAAGGAATCCACCGCCTTCCCATGGGGGGAAACAAGGGGATTGCTGCAGCCTTGAATGCCGGATTTGAATATCTCATAAAGCAGGGATGCGATGCTGTCTTGACGATGGACGATGACAGTTCCTTCCCGCTTGCCGATGCATCGGCCGTTCTGCCCCTCGTGGAGAAAAGACTCGGTGATTACGGAATCGTAGGGCTCAATTTCAACTGTTCTCCGGATAGTAAATCGGATGTAGTGATTCGTACACATAACTGGCTGACATCCGGGAATTTCGTAAGTACCGAAGCTTGGAAGGCAGTTGGTGGATACCGCGAGGAACTGTTCATAGATTATGTGGATTTTGACTTCTGCAGCCGTTTGGAACAGGCCGGATACAAAGTGGGCTATCTGCGGGATTATTCGATTGAACACAGAATCGGAAACCCGATAGAGTTCAAGCTTCTCGGCAGAACCTTCCACGCGATGAACCATTCCCCGATAAGAGACTATTACCGATACAGAAACGCCCGCTTCCTTTCTAAAGAAAATCCGCAGGCGTTTGAGAAAGAATATTTAAAGGAACTTTTCTGGCAGCTGCCCAAAATGCTGCTGTTTGAAGATAACAAAGCAGAGAAGCTTCGCATGATCCGCAAGGGAATTGCCGACGGCAAGCAAGGAAAGCTCGGAAAGTATAGTAGCCAGCAGCGAGGGACGAGCAGCGAGCAGTGAGTGAAGGTAGGCTCGCAGGTGCGCGAGCCAAGAGATTTAGGAAATGGAAGTTAAGACATATAAGGATTTGATAGTGTGGCAGAAGAGTATGAATCTTGTAGATAAAGTCTATGAGATGATTGCAATGATGCCACAAGAAGAGAAATATGCCCTTTGTGACCAGATGCGCCGCAGTGCAACCTCGATACCTTCAAACATTGCGGAAGGTTGGGCGAGGGCAACGACAAAAGAGTATTTGAATTTCCTTTCAATTGCAAACGGTTCGTATTGTGAACTGGAAACGCAATTACAGATATGTCAGCGTAATAATTTGGCTCCAAACGAGCAATTAACGGAAGCTTTGAATTTGGCTGATGAAGTGGGTAAAATGCTCGCTTCGATGATTAAAAAACTCAGATAAAAAGATGGAGAGCGCAGCTATTGATACTTTTTCAAAATCAAAAGGAACTGCCTCTGCAGTTCCTACAATCCCTCACGGCTCACTGCTCATCCCTCACTGCTAAAATCCAGTTTGTGAAACTTGTTGGCAATAAAAGTCCCAATCGGCTCTACGTATCGATTAATAACGAATGAACAGAATATTACCAGGATGGCAGTCGCGATAAATAATAATATTTTGATTGCGTTTGACACGAATATGTTTTTATACAACAACAAAAAGATGCCGCATGAAAAAGTTTCGATAATTGGCCAGTGGACTATGTAAGCTGCGTATGATATTCGGCTGCCTTTAACCAGCAGCTTATTGCTTAATATTTTACCGGCGATATCGTTGGATATTAATCCGATCAGAAGCATAAAAATACCGGCGTCGAATAATATTCTGGTATATTTACCCATGTTGGGATAATTTGTCATCCCGACGATAAAGAAACCGGCAAGAATCAGTAAAACCTGAACAGGAATATGGCTCTTCAGCTTCGCCATCAGGGAACCATTTGTCAGGATTTCACTTATAATCATTCCGATAATAAAATAATTGAAATAGCTTCTGTACAAACAAAGGAATACCGCATAAAACAGCCATCTCAGTTTGCTGCCCCTGAATACGGCTATGCTTGCCAAGACGAGCAGAGAACCTAAATATTCATACTTCATGGTCCATAAAGGCCCGATATACTCTGCCGTTCCGGCAAAATAGGTTGAAATCAGCGATTCCTTTAAGCATGCAGACCACGAAGGCGCACTGGTATTAAATATGCCTAGGAAATAACCGGAACCGAGTATTTCCGATGCCGGTATATTGAAGAACAGATGGTGTTTCATCAGAAAAACAACAGCTAATTCAGTGACCAGAATGGTAGGCATCAATCGAAAGTATCTTTTAAAGGCATCAAACGCAATGGTATCATACTGCTTTTTGCTGAAATACTTATAGGACAATACCAGTCCTGAAATAACAAAAAGGATGCATACGATCTTATCGCCTGCATAGAAGAGAGAAAAGGGAGTTTTGTCTGTCCACCAGACAGCATCCGGAGAAAAAGCACCTCTGAAGTGTGCCAGAAAAACCCCGAACCATCCCAAAGCACGTATGCCTTCCAGGCATGTAATCTTGTTCCTCATGTTTCACCTGTTTATATATGATAATAAGTATTCGTTTTCTAAAAACGGATATGTTGAACACCTGTATTATATCCGATTATGTACATCATGCAAAGTGATAATTAAACAGGTTTGGGAGTAAAGAATAAATGGAAAAACAGCAAAACAGCAGAGAACTGATAGATATACTGAAAGCAATCGGCATCATCGGCGTCATTGTCGGGCATGCCGCCGTTAAGGTGCCCTTCAGTGACAGATATTTTAACTCCTTTATCTACCTTTATCATCTGATGATTTTTTTCTTCACGGCAGGATACTGCTTTGATGAAGAAAAATACAAAGGCAATATTGAACTGTACTTCGGCAGAAGAATCGGGAGCCTGTTGCCAAAGTACTTTGCATACAATTTTGTGTTCGTTCTTTTGCATAATTTTCTCTGCAGAATCGGGATACTGCCTCTGTATATGTATTACGATTTTGAAAGAATCCTTGTCCTCTGTACCGGAGGGATCCTGTTTTCGACCGAAGAAGCTGTGCTCGGTGCCCTCTGGTTCATTCCGGTTCTCCTTGTCGCGAGTATAATATTCGGTTTGATATTCTCTTTTTCCGATAGATTTAAACATCGCAATGCGGTTTTGATTGTCTGCGCGCTGTTTTTCGCAGCCTTCGGGCTTTACGTCAATCAAACCGGAATCTGGCTGAATTATCATATTCAGACTTCGCTGATAGCCGTCCCAATCATGGTTCTCGGCTGGTTTGCCAGGAAGAACTTTCATAAAATCGAGAAGTACTTCGACTGGAAAATGTGCATAATATGCACCGCACTCATGATAGGGTTCATAAAGTGCGGAGGAGAAGTGGAGCTCTACCAGAACAGAACAGGATTCTATGCTTTCTATCCGATTACGGTAATCGGCATTTCTTTCTGCATTTCTCTGGCAAAGCTTATCATGCGCCTTCCGGATGTTTTACGAAGGGGAATCTCCTTCATCGGACGCAACTCATTTCATTACATGGCACTGCACCTGGTATTCTTCAAGCTGACGGACCTTATTGCCGTAAAAATAAAAAACGACCCTGCAGAAGTGCTGTTGACTTTCACGCGTTCCTATCAGGAGCTTGATTTTCTCTATCCGATAGTCGCCATAGGCGGCATATCATTGCTTTTGATTCTGGCAAAAAAAATCAAAAGCCGTGTGTTTACACGGTGACGGTTTCTGTTGCTAATTTAGACAGAAAGGCTCAAGTGAAGAATAGATTTATTAAAATCTTTATAATGACGGTTGCTGCTGCAATCCTTTGTCAGATAGGAATGGCATTGACATGCCTGCCTTCGGGCAGCGTGATGCATATGCCTACTGCAGCATCCACAGCCTTTGTTGCAGCGGCCGCGCTGTTCATGGCAGTGCTGTTGGAGATGTTTACGGAATATGTAGTTGATTACGGTCCGCACGTAGCCTTTTGGTATACTTTTGTATCTCTCTTTCTTCTTGCGGTGTCGGTTTTGAGCTTCTTTCATCCGGTAATTGCCTCTGACGGCAGAATCGCTTACAGATATCCTACACTGGCAGTAATGGCATTTGCCGAACTTACGGTTGTTATACTTTCAAAAAGAGTGAAACCGGAATTCAAAATGCCTGCAATTGACTTAAAGGAACCCGGAACGGTTTTCCTGCTGATTACTTTAACGGTCGGCATAGCGCTCTGCATAATTCTGCCCCATGAAACGGTTTTGAATTATGACGATGAAACGCATTACAGAGACTCGGTAACTTTTTCTCAGGGGCTTTACACCGTTACGGATAATGCCGATGTCAGATTGTTTTACTGGTTCTGGGATAACGATACAGGTCTGACTGCCGCAGAACGCGCAAAGAGCGATTCCGAGCTCAGTGCTGCGGAAAACAGCGGCAGTCTGTACGTCGATGCCAACCGGGGAGCCTATGACTTGAGGAAAATCGGCTACATCGGAACAGCGGCCGGAATTTGGCTTGGAAACGCTTTGGGGCTGAACGCAGCTGCAAGATTTACAATGGCACGCATAGGCTGTCTGGCACTGTATGCAGGTATTATGAGCCTTTCCATAAAACGGCTGAAGAGAGGCAAAATACTGCTGTTTCTCATAGGCATAAGCCCTTATGCCGTTTACAGCGCGGCATGCTTCAATTATGATGCATGGGTGCTGGCAATGACGTCACTGGGCCTGGCGTATTTTCTCGGAGCGATACAGCGTCCGGAGGAAAAGCTTTCAAAACGGGAAATCATAATTATATTCGGGGCTCTTGCGCTTGGAATTCTCCCAAAGATTCCGTACATTCCGCTGCTGCTTATACCTTTTATGATGCCAAAGGGGAAATTCGCTGATAAAGAGCAAAGAAAACGCTACTGCACGATGCTTTGCATTTTGATTCTGGCCCTGGTTGTATATGCCCTGATTTATGGATTCGCAGGCGGTGACCCGGTGGATGAACGCAGCAACGAACTTGGGAATGTCAGCGGAACGGCACAGCTCATTTATGTTTTGAAGAACCCGTTTTCGTATTTAAAGATGCTGCTGAAATTCATTTTCGGAGGCATCATTTGTTCCGTGAGTTATCTCTCCTCCTTTGCACATTTGGGGAGCACGTCAGTATATGCTGTGCTGATGGTGGCAATCGTGGTAGCGGCCCTGACCGACAATTCGGATAGCGAAAGAGAGAGTATGTGCATCCGTTCGGCCGGTATTGTGGTCCTGCTTCTGGCCTTAATGCTCGCGGCGACGTCCATGTACATTGTATTTACTCCGGTTGGCGCCGGTACCATTAACGGTTGCCAGCCAAGGTATACGGTGCATCTTCTGTTCCCTTTCTTTATGTTTTTACTAAACGGCTGGCTCAAATGGAATCCATCCCGCAGGATATATAACCCGGCGTTTTATCTGGTCGGAACCGGAATCCTGATATACAACATATACGAACTCGTAGTATTGCCGTGGATATGTTAGCTGTAGTTTTGCTTTTCGCCGTATTGAGCTCGGGCGCGGTTCTCGGTTGTTTTTTGCTGAAAAAAGAATATACGTTCGAAGAGTATGCCCCTGTATCCTGTATGGTAGCTGTGTTGTGGCTTTTCTGCTTTGGTTTGGCAGGCATCCTAAAAACGGGCTTCTGGCTGCTGATGGCCGGCTGCGCCGCCATCTATGTACTGGCTGTCATAAAAGGCGATTGGCAGGGAAGAAATCACTTTTTCACGCCCGGATTCTTTATAACGGTTTTGCTGTTTGCAGCAGCCGTCTGGATCAGTTACGGCATGATAGCTCACGACTGGGACGAGTTTTCGCATTGGGCGCTTGTCGTGAAGGAAATGACGATGACGGATGCCATGCCCTGCAACCCGGCTGTAAAGTATACGTTTTACAAGAGCTATCCGCCGGCCATGCCGCTGTTCCAGTATCTGCTTCAGAAGCTGAACGGCGGAAACTATACGGAGTGGCTGATGTACGCGGCCTATCAGGTATTTCTTTTGAGCTTTTTCCTGCCTTTCATGGCAAAGCTGGACCTGAAAAAATGGTACAACTGGTTGCTCATTCCCGCCATGTGGCTGAGCCCGATGGTTTTCTACGAAAAAGTTTACTCGACGATTTTTATTGATCCCTTCCTCGGTGTGGTTTCCGGAGCAGGCCTTGCCGCTGCGGTGTCGGAGAATAAAAGCGAACTGCAAAAAGCTTTTATCCTGCTTTGTATTTCCACGCTGGTGCTCTCAAAAGAAGTGGGGCTCCTGCTGGCGGTATTTCTGCTCTTGGCCTATGCGGTATCCGAGAAAAATCGGAAGGCGTTGTGGGCGGCCGGCTTTGTCGCCGTGCCGAAGCTCCTTTGGGAGGCAGCACTGAAAATAAACAGAGTGGGAAAACCGGAGCAGGGAATGATAGATATAAAATCCTTCTTTGCTGTATTATCTGGCCGGGAAGACAGCTACCGGGCGACGGTATATGATGCTTTTAAATATGTATTCCGACACAATTATCTGCTGATTCTGCTGATTCTGGCAATTCTGCTTCTTGCGGTATTTCTGCGGAGAAAGAACTTAAAGGTTTATTTCTGTATCATCGGCCAGACGGTCCTGTACATTTTCGGGATGCTGCTGATGTACCTGTATCTTTTCGGCATAGGGGAGGCGTGCACCCTCGCTTCCTATGACAGGTACATCGGTGTAGTGCTTACGGCCATGATTGTATGCCTGATTCTGCTTTGCATCGATTTACCGATAAGCACGAAAATAAAACCGATGCCGGCATTGTGTTCACTGGCGCTGGTACTAGCCATGACGCCATACGGCAGCCTGTTCGATACGATAAGCAGAAGGAACACGGTATTGGCGCATTATATACGAGACGGATTCGAAGAAGCCTATTGTACAAAAGTGCGACAGGATTATGAGCCGGGCAGCCGGGTGCTGTTCGGGAAGGGAGAATCCGCAACGATGGAATTCTTTGAGGCCAGATTTGTTCTGGCACCTGACTACGATATCATCTGGGAGGAAACCAATGAGTAACGAACTTGAACTTACGGTCATAATGCCCTGCCTGAACGAGGCGGAGACGCTGGAGCGTTGCATAAGAAAGGCACAGAAGTGCATTGCCGAAAACGGTCTCAGCGCAGAGGTGCTGATTGCGGACAACGGCAGCACCGACGGGTCCGTAGAAATCGCCGAGCGCTGCGGGGCAAGAGTCGCCCATATCCCGCAGAGAGGTTACGGCGCGGCACTCATTGGCGGAACGCACGAGGCAAAAGGCAAATACTGCATCATGGGCGATGCCGATGACAGCTATGATTTTTCGAATCTCATGCCTTATGTGGAAAAGCTCCGCGAAGGCTATGACCTTGTAATGGGCAACCGGTTCAAGGGTGGCATCGAAGAGGGCGCCATGCCCTGGAGCCACCGCTATCTCGGAACGCCGGTTATTTCCTTCATCGGCAGGCTTTTCTATCACAATAAAATCGGTGATTTCAACTGCGGTATGCGTGGCTATAACCGTGAGCGCATGGAGGCTCTGAATCTCAGAACTCCCGGAATGGAATACGCCAGCGAGATGATAGTACAGAGCGCATTGCACGATTACAAAATTGCTGAAGTGCCGACGACTCTGTCCAAAGACGGCAGAAGCCGCGAACCCTATCTCTCCACCTGGAGCGACGGCTGGCGCCATCTGAAGTTCCTGCTGATGCACAGCCCCGACTGGCTTTTCCTGATACCCGGCTGCATACTCAGCGTTATCGGGCTGGTGTTCATGGTGCTGCTTTCCATAGGACCTGTGAAGATAAACAACACGGGCTTTGACATCAATACGATGCTGTTTGCGGGGGCGTTCCTGATTATCGGCATCAATATGATTCTGTTTTCCTGCTACACCAAGGTCTATGCCGCCCAGTCGGGCTACATACCCATGAGCAAATCCATTAAAAAGATGAGCACGCTGACGGCCGAAAAGGGTATACTTTTGGGTTTCATCCTGTTGCTTATAGGCATTGTTATTTCAATAGTAGCTTTTGTAATGTGGGGGAAAAGCTCCTTCGGTTCCATGAATCCCGAAGGGCTTATGAGAGTAACGATTCCGGCGGCCTGCCTGTGCATAGTCGGCTTTGAAATGATGTTCGGCGGTTTCTTTATAGGAATACTGGGCATTAATCCTGCAAAGGACAAGTGAGCCTGAGGAACACTGTTCTGCTTGCTGGCAGCGGAGATATGACAGCTATTATTGTATGGTATTTTCATCCGTAGAATTCATATTCATATTTTTACCTGTGTGCCTGGCGGGATATTACCTGATAGGAAAGAAACACAGGACGGCAAGAAACGCATTTCTGCTTGTAATGAGCCTGGCATTCTATGCCTCGGGCGAGCCGAAGTTCGTTTTGGTTATGATGCTGTCTATTGCCGTGAATTATGCCATGGCGCTTTTGGTTGATTCGTGCTGCGGCAAAAAGAACCTTAAAACGATGCTGCTCGTGCTCGCCATAGCATTGGATCTGGCGTTGCTGTTTTATTACAAATACATCTGGTTTGCAATCAACACGCTTAACAGAGCTTTTAAACTAAACATTGATTATATTTATGTGGCACTTCCTCTGGGAATATCTTTTTTTACATTCCAGGAAATGAGCTATATAATCGATGTATACAGAAAAAAAGTTCCGGTTCAAAGAAATCCTTTGATTGTTGCTCTTTATGTGGCATTCTTCCCGCAGCTGATTGCCGGACCGATAGTCAGATATTCGGATATACAGGAAGAAATAATATCCAGAGATGAGAATGCAGGCAATTTTTCGAAAGGCGTGACACGTTTTGCGGAAGGGCTGGCAAAAAAGACAATTCTTGCGAATAATCTTGCAATAGCGTCAGACTATGCATTTAATCTTAATCCGGAATTTCTGGGTACCGGAGTTGCCTGGATTGGGGCAGTTGCGTATTCGCTGCAGATATTCTTCGATTTTTCAGGCTATTCGGATATGGCAATAGGGCTTGGAAGAATGTTCGGTTTCCACATACTGGAAAACTTCAATTTTCCGTACATCTCTAAAAGCATTTCCGAATTTTGGCGCAGATGGCATATTTCGCTTTCGAGCTGGTTCAGGGACTATGTTTATATTCCGCTCGGCGGGAGCAGAAAAGGGAACGTATATTTGAATCTCCTCGCTGTTTTTGCCCTGACGGGCCTGTGGCACGGTGCGTCCTGGACTTTCGCCGTCTGGGGACTTTGGAACGGATTTTTTGTTGTTGCGGAACGTTTTGCAGAAAAAAGGATGCATCTGAAAATCCCGAAAGCAATCGGCCATGTCTATACGTTGCTGGTCTGCGTAATCGGCTGGGTGTTTTTCAGGGCAATTGGGATGCAGGAAGCCTTTACATATATTAAGTGCATGTTTGTGTTTACGGAAGGCATAGCAAATGATGCGCTGTATGCGCTCAGCGATTTTGGACCAATAATACTGATATCGGTGCTGTTTTCGATTCCTTTAATAAAGAAAGAAAAAATGCCGGAACCGGTTCGAATTGCGTGCACGGCTATTCTGCTTGTTCTTGGAATGATATTTGTTGTTTCGGGGACGTACAATCCTTTTATTTACTTTAACTTTTGAATGAAAAAAACAGTTGAGAAAAAGTCATACGTTTTAATAGCGGTTTTCCTGTTTTGCATTTTGCTTCCTTTGTTGTTTACAAACAGAAGCGGTATCGGTGTGGCGGAAAATGAAAACCGTTTCCTGGCAGGGGCACCGGAACTGTTTGATAAAGACGGGAAAATCAATTCCGAATTTTGGGAAGAACTCAGCGCGTGGATGCGAGATCATATAGGGTTCAGAGATTTTGCTGTGAACACGGTCAACAAAATAAAAATAGCCCTTATGCACAGACCGACGACGGATATTATACATATCGGCAGTGAAGGCTGGGTGTATTATGACGGCGACGGAAATCTCCAGCTCGGAGAGAACAACGGGGCAGTGGATAAAGATATATTAAACGGCTCTGTAATTCGCTTGACGCAGATTCGGGATAAACTTGCGGCAGAAGGCATAGATTTTGCGGTTGTTCTGGCACCCAGCAAAACAACTGTCTACCCGGAATACTTGCGCTACGGCTCTGGGAAAACGGGCCGGTCCCAGTGTGATGTGCTGGCAGACTATATATTATCAAATTCGGATATTAATCTGATTCCGTTAAAAGAACGTTTGGTTGAAGCAAAGGGCAGCTGGCAGGTCTATTTTAAATCCGATACACATTGGAATCACAGGGGGGCTTATTTGGCTTACTGCGAAACGATGCGGAAACTGAAGGAATTCGGAATGTGTGATTCGGAACCGGCTTCCGTTGAATTCCAAACGATAGACTTCAACGGCTCTTTATACAAAATGATTGGGGATAGCTCCGAGGAGAAGACAGAAGTATTAACTGTTACCGGCGGCGAAAAAGATTCACGCAGAGTTCTTATTGTGTGCGATTCGTTTTTTTCGGCATGGATGATACCCGAACTTTTTGCAGAGAGTTTTTCGGCGTCGAAAATTTGTATGAATGAAGAAATAACGGATGAGTTGCTTCAGGAATTTGAACCGGACATAGTGATATATGAAGTGACAGAACGTTTACAGGGCAAGATAACGAGTTTCTCGGATGACTTTGTATTAGGATGATAAATAAAGAGTTGGAACCGTCGGATTGCAAAAAAGAACTCAAATACTGTGCGCTGATTGCTTTTTTTTCAGCGTTGATTCCGGTTATGTTTCTCGCCATGAGAAACGGGGGCTTTGTAAGCTTCGGATATGACTATCTGAGCCAGGAGATTCCCTTCAATATGGCCATGAACGGGCTGAAGCTTTCGGACTTGGGCGGCTGGACCTGGAATCTGGATCTGGGTACATCCACGATACAGGGGTTCAGTTTTTACTGCCTGGGCAGCCCCTTTTTCTGGCTGAGCCGGCTTTTGCCGGAGGCGGCGATTCCCTACGCCCTGCCCTGGATACTGGTGCTCAAATATACGCTGGCGGCCGTGCTGGCCTTCCTGTATGTCCGGCTGTTCGTGAAAAAGCCGGAAGCGGCAATCGCCGCGGCAATGCTGTATGCCTTTTCCGGGTTTCAGGCAACGAATCTCCTTTATTACCATTTTCACGATGTGGTGGCACTTTTCCCGCTGCTTCTTCTGGGAATTGAAAAAACGGCTGAGAATCCGAAGAACAGTGCGCTGCTTGCATTTGCAGTCTTCGCAAATGCGCTTGTGAACTACTATTTCTTCGTTATAGAAGCGGTGTTTGTGCTGATATATCTGCTGATTCGTCGTAAATTCAATACAGGTATTCTTCTGGGTGGAGCACTGGGTGTCGGCCTGGCGGCGGTTCTCTTGTTGCCCAATGCCCTGTATCTCCTCGGAAACCACCGCAGTACTGTGGATGCTCTGAGTTTAAAAATGCAGATAAAGGACTATCTGTTCATATTGAAGGCCTTTCTCGTTCCGGGAGAGGCAATGAACAGCGAGAGTTGCATCTACTACGAACAGTACGATTCCATAGCCTGCTTTCTGCCTCTTGTCGGCATAAGTCTGTGCATAGCCTATGTGCTCAAAAAGAGAGACTGGCTTTCGCTGGTGCTCATTCTGCTTACTGCATCGGCGTTCATACCGGCTTTGTCGTCCGGATTCCTGCTTTTCGCGGAGGATACGAAACGCTGGTTCTTCATTCTGACACTGATGGGCTCGCTTGCATCCGGCCTGGTTTTGGAGAATGCTGGCGATTATCCGGTTAAAAAGGGAATTGTCATCACAGCACTGATCATAGCGGTATTTTATGTACTCGTAAATGTACTTCCTCATGACGGATTTGTGGGTTACGGAATTAAGGCAAAAAGATTGCTGCTGTTTGTAATCATTTCCTTTGCCGGTCTGGCCGCGACTTGGCTGGAGGTGAAGAACATAAGGATTATGCTGGTAGCTGTAGCGGCATTTGCGATTTTGACGACGGGAATTACAGCGTTCATATACGATTCTTATGCGGAGAATGCGCAGGAGTACCTTGATAATTACTCTCTGGGCATGAGCCTGGAGCCGGAAGATGCGCAGCGCCGGCAGAACATCAGCAGCAACGAGATTACCCTGCCGGGGAAAGAAATGGGCATAGCCTCCTTCAGCTCTACATTGAGCAATTCCACCTATGAATTCTGTTCCCTTTTCGGTTATGAATACCGCAACGACACAAGGTTCAAGGACTCCGTGGAAGATCTGCCGGAACTGCTGACGGCCCCGATAGGCTTCACCGTAAGCGACTGCATTTCCGCTGACGAACTGAACGGAGATGCAAATAAACTGTTCACATATGCAGTGGTTGGTGAGGCGGATAGGCAGAAAACGGCAGATTATTCCGGTTTCGAAGCGGGCCTTACAGTTAAAGATTTCATTCGAAGCAGCAAAGGTTTTTCCTGCAGCTCGGATTTTGAAAAGAACAGCCTGATTTATTTTTCCGTCCCGTACGATAACGGATGGAAAGCCTTTGTCGACAGTGAGGAGAGAGAGATAATCAATTCCGGCGGAATGATGCTGCTTCCGGTTGAAGCAGGAAACCATAGTATAGAGTTCAGCTACGGGACCCCGGGCTACAGAGCCGGGCTGATTATTTCCGCGGTTAGTCTGGTATGTTTCTTTTACGTTTTCATAATGAAACCGGGAAAGGTAAAAGAATAAAAGAGTATTTGGAGGATATGGTTTTTGGCTGATGCGAAGAGAATTGAATTTTTGGATGCTATGAAGGCGGCAGGGATTATTCTGGTCGTTTTCTGCCATTTCACTTTGCTGCCCGGAAATTCAATAATAGGAAACTGCTTAATGTGTTTCGCATTTGCCGCGGTACCGGCGTTTCTCATGGCCAGCGGTGCTGTTTTGCACCGTTATGCAGTTTTTGATTGGAGGCGGTATGTTATTCGCCTCATAAAAACGACAGTGGTATTGTTTGCGTGGAAAATCATTTACAGATTCGCATATATGATTATCTGCGGTGATACAGCGTATATGGATGATTCCGTAATGTGGTATATCAAGGCATACATAGTTTGTCTTCTCTTCTACCCGGTGTCGTTTGAACTTATCCAATCGAAAAACGGGGAGAGAGCACTGCTCTTTTTTACACTGGTGTGTTTCGCGGATGGAATTATATTTCCTTCAATCGGCAGAAACGCAATACAGTATGCCAATACTGTTTTCTATTTTTTGTCCGGTGTTTTTGTGATGAAGTACTTGCCTGATATTAAAATAAAGTTGTCCGGACGCAGATATATTGCCTTTATATTAATGGCAGTGGGAACAGCGGGACTGGTTTATATTAAATACAAACAGACGGGGCTGCTTTCCTGGGGCGGTATCTATATTAATGACGGTTACAGCCATATCTCCACTTTCATCCTTTCGCTTGGCTTTTTCCTGTGTTTTGCATTATATGATAATGGAAGACTTTATTCATTTCTTGGTAAATGGATTGGAAAATATACACTGGGAATCTATTATATGCATTTTTTGATACTGGGAATATGCAGCCGGACAGTGTATGCATATATTCCCGCAGTGTTCGGAATGAATACTGTCAAAACAATAATAGTGGTATCTTTTTGCGCAATAGCAACCGGAATTCTCAGGAAGATACCACTGATAAAAGAACTGGTATGAAAATTAGTGTAATAATACCGACATTAAACGCATCGGCTGTAATAAAAGAGCTTCTTGACAGGCTTTTATGCCAGACGGTTAAGGCGGATGAGATTATCGTTGTGGATTCGGCATCCGATGATAATACTGTGGCGCTGGCGAAAGCCTGCCAGAATGTACGCGTGCTGGAAATAGAACGCAGAGAGTTTGACCACGGCGGAACGCGGGATCTGGCTCTCAGAGCGTCCAAAGGGGATTTCGTCATCTTCCTGACGCAGGATGCCGTACCGGCAAATGACAGGCTTATAGAAAATCTGCTCAGACCATTTGAGGATGCGCAGGTTTCCGGCGTGAGCGGCAGGCAGTTGCCGAAAGCCGATGCAAAACCCTACGAAAGGCTTATCCGGGAGTTCAACTATCCGGCGAAGAGCTTCAGAAGGACGAAGGAGGATATTCCGCGCCTCGGTATAAAGACCTTCTTTTTCTCCGATGCCTGCGCGGCCTATCGGAGAGAAGTCTACTTGGATCTGGGCGGCTTCGAAAAGAACCTGCTGACGGACGAGGACCTGTTCTTTGCCGCGAAAATGATTCATGCCGGATACGCCCTCGTCTATGCGGCGGATGCGGAGGTTTTCCATTCGCATAACCTGAGCCTGCAGCAGCAGTATGAGCGCAACCGCATGCAGGGCATCGAGTTCAAAAAACACGCACAGCTGCTCAGCGGCGTTTCTCTGGAAGGAGAAGGCGTAAAAATGGTGAAAGATGTAAGTAAAAAGCTCCTATCTGAAGGAAAAGTGGGGAATTTACTTGCCTTTTGGCTTGATTGCGGGGCGAGATTCCTGGGAAGCAGGGCCGGCAGAAAATGATAAGCGTGTGCATGGCGACCTATAACGGGTCGAAATATATAAAAGAGCAGCTGGAAAGTATTCTTTCGCAGCTGCCGGAAGACGCGGAACTGATCGTTTCCGATGATGGATCAAAAGATAATACGCTGGACCTTGTCCGCGGTTTTAAGGATGCCAGAATAAAAATAATAACGGGTCCCGGAAAAGGTCCCGTGAAGAATTTCGAAAATGCCCTGCGGGAGGCAAAGGGAGATACAATCTTCCTCTCCGACCAGGACGACATTTGGAAGCCGGACAAACTGGATAAGGTTCTTTCCGCGTATGATGAGAATACGCAGTGCGTTCTGCACGATGCCGTGGTGACGGACGCCGGTTGGGAAATATTGATACCCTCGTTTTTCGCCTGGCGCAAGGTTCACCACGGTCTTATAAAGAACATAATAAAGAATTCCTATACCGGCTGCTGCATGTCGTTTACAAAAGAACTCGCAGAAAAAGCTTTGCCGTTCCCGGAAGGCATAGAGATGCACGACTGGTGGCTCGGTCTTATCTCCGAAAAGGAAGGTACATCAAAGTTTATTGACGATAAGTTGTTATACTACCGCCGCCATGGGGAGAATGCCAACTCGCTGGACGGTTACGGAATAGGCCGGAAAATACACAACAGACTGGTTTTCATAAAGGCACTGATTGAAAGAGCATAGCATAAAGTACAACTTCACAATGAAGTCCGTCTCCATGGCGGCAACGGTTCTGGCTCCGCTGATAATATACCCCTATGTTACCAGAGTACTGGGGCCTGCCGGCGTAGGCAAGGTGAATTTCGCACAGTCGGTGGTTTTTTATTTTACCATGATTGCTCAGCTTGGTGTGCCGACCTACGGGATACGGGAATGCGCAAAGGTGCGGGATGACAGAGCGGCACTCAGCAAAACCGTGCAGGAGATATTGCTGATTAACGCGGTGACCTGTGCCGTTTCATATGCGCTGTTATTCATATGTCTGTTCACAGTTCCGCAGATGAGAAGCGAAAAGACGCTGTTCGCGGTGATGTCCTTCTCGGTACTGCTGAATGTGATCGGCGTGGAATGGCTGTACAACGCCCTGGAAAAGTATGACTATCTTGCGTTGATTACACTGGCGATGAAGCTGCTGATGGTGGTTCTTGCATTCCTCTTTGTACGCTCGGAAGACGACTATGTCATCTATGGCGCTCTTCTTGTGCTGGGAAGCATCGGCTGGGCGCTTATCTCCTTTTTGAATCTCGGAAAGGAGATAGACCTTAAGCCGGCGGGGAATTACGACCTGAAGCGGCACCTTAAGCCTGTGGGCGTCTTTTTTGCGATGTCGGTTGCCACGACGGTTTATACGATGATGGATTCCGCAATGCTGGGCTTCATGAAAGGAACACTGGAGAACGGTTACTATGATTCCGCGGTAAAGGTGAAACAGGCACTGGTAGGAGCGGTTACGGCCCTGGGAACGGTGCTTCTTCCGAGATCTACATATAAGCTGGGTCGGGGAGACAATGCTGCTTTTGAAGAGATGTCGAAAAAGGCGATGTCGTTTGTAATAGCCGTTGGGATACCCTGCTGCGTTTATTTCATGATGTTTGCCCGCCCGGTTATTATGCTGCTGTCGGGCATGCAGTTTGAGAATTCTGTTCAGCCGATGCGGCTCATTATGCCCACGGTTATACTTATCGGGATTACAAACATTACCGGGATACAGATGATGATTCCTCTGGGCAGAGAAAATGGTGTCCTTTATGCGGAAATTGTTGGTGCCGTAGTAAATCTTTTAGTGAACGCAGTTCTTATCCCGAAGATGGGAGCTTCCGGAGCCGCCATTGGAACAGTCGCTGCCGAAACGGCGGTTCTGTTTGTGGAACTGTGGTTCGTCAGAGATATGCTGACGAAGGTGTTCAGTTGCAAAGGAATAATAAAAACCGCCCTCGCAGCGTGTGCGGGAGCGGTAGCGTCCTCTTGGATTATGAATAAAGGATACAGCAGTATAATAACACTCTTTATTTCATTTGCTGCTTTTACAGCGGCTTATTTCGCGGTAATGTTAATCCCAGTCATAAAGCCGCGTTGATCCGACCTCACTGTCATATTCAAAAATATCACGTATCATCTGGTACTGGGTATTATAACTGCCATAGTACCTGCGTGTAAAGCGCCATAAATCATTGAGAGCGGAATGACCGTTCCAGATTGTATCAACTTCACAGTCTGGGAACGCTTCTTGGAGTTCATCCTCAATCTTTTCCATATTAACATTGCTGTTATAATAATTCTGTATGAATATCCGTTTTGGATTTGAAAGTTTGTACAGACAGGAGAAATCCGGCTTCATCTTTCCGTTCCCTCCGATATTTACATCTTCAAGACCGGGAACATCGCCTATGGGGGAAATGTCCCTCACATAGGTTTCGGCACATTCAAAGAACTTCAGTTTCTGACAGTATTTTATAGGTGAAATGTCTTCAATTTCACCGCAGGAGACGATGAGGATTTCCAGGTCGGGCATATACTGAATAAAGCTGATGTCTTTGAGCGCGTTGTGGCCGATATCGAGATATTTAACCTTATTGCAGTACTTCAGCGGCTCAGTTACGTTATCTCGAAGGTCGCAGGAGGCCCAGATTTTTTCAACATCCGTCATGCAGGAAAACGGGGAGAAGAAAATCCTCCAGGCTATGTTGGCATCGGGGAACTCGTCTCGAAGTTCTGCAACGGCTTCATCCGTGGTGTCGCACCTGTCAAACGTGAGGTAAGTTAGATTTTCCATATATGGCAGAACTTCACGGAATTTTTCAAGACCGGCGTTACCGATGCTTTCCTTGAGGTAATGCAACTCGGTGGTGGTTTTGGTGTTGACTTCCTGCCCGAAGAGCTCAAAGGAATAACCCTGTTCGAGTTGCTCCGGTGTTACAGCCTGACCGAGGAGAATGATGGGAGTCGGCTCTGGAGAAGGGGTTACGGTTTCTGCCGGAACGGGAACATCTGCAGCAGAAATCACGGCAGGTTCTTCCCTGCCGCAGGCGCACAGAACGGCGCAGATTATTAATAAAACAGGTAATATTCTTTTCATAGCGTTTTAATAATATCATTATCGGGGAATAATGCAAGTATGGCAGAGTTTTTAACAGATAATTCAAAAAAATATGAGAGGCTTACGCTGGCTGTTTTCGTGCTCAGCTGTATTCTGCGAATAGCATATGCTTTGGCATCTCCATACAATATTTCATGGCACGATCTGGGCTTTGCATCACAGACCGGAGTAGACGGTACCGGCCATCTGGAATATATCAATTACATTGCCAAGTATCATCATCTGCCGGATTTTGACCCGAGAGGAATATGGAGCTTCTGCAGTCCTCCGCTGTTTCACATTCTGTCGGCCGTTATGCTGAACGTTACCGGGAGCTGGGAAAGCCTGCAGATAATTCCCTGTATCAGTTCATGCCTGACGGTTTGGGTATTGATCAGAATACTGGACGCGTTGGAGATAAACGGCAGAGTAAAGGTCCTGCTTTCGGCACTTTGCGCATTTCATCCGTTCTTTATGATTGAAGCCGTGACGGTGAATCCGGATCCGCTTGCCATGCTGTTTATGTCTTTAACGGTTCTTTTCACGGTGGGCTGGATTAAAAGCCCCGTCATGAGCCGAATTATACCGGTTGCACTATGTATCGGCTTCGGGATGGCTGTAAAGCAGAACACGGTTATGATTGCTTTCGCTGTCGGCGCGGTGTTTTTATACAAGTTTTTCTCGGATATCGCAAGCTGGAAAAAATTTGTTCCGCAATTTGTTGTTTTCCTGGTCATTTGCGTCCCGATTGCATTTGCATATCAGATAAGAAACAATATACTGTTTAATATCCCGTTAACCTATACACAGCCCATGGATGAGCAGGCTGTAACCGGGCCGCAATATGTGGGTGGTTTCAGTTTGTGGGACAGATTCCATTTCCCGCTTTTGACAGAAATCCGATACCCGTGTCTGTATTACGACCAAAATATCGAATACAATGTCTGGACGCAGCTGTACAGAACGGCGCTGTTTGATGAAATCAGCAATTATTATCTGGAACCTTATTTCTTGGTTAAATATCTGTTCCTTGCCCTCCTGTGGATGAGCATTGTGCTCTCCCTGATAATGACGGGGATGCTTTGCTGGGCATTGATAAAAAAGAAAACAATGCCGGTTGAGATGAAGCTTCTTTGTGGAATATCCTATGCCGTTATGATTCTGCTTTATGTCTGGTACTGTTTTTCCTCGCCGTATATCTGTACCATGAATTATAGATATATTCCGATTGCTTTTCTGTTCCCCGTAATTGGCTGCGGTTTCTGGATGAAACAGGCAGGGAGCCGGGCCGAAAAGCTTGCAGCGGTGATAATAGCTTCCTTTTCGGCACTGGAAATGGCAGCCGATGGTATTTTAATTTTTATTTTGAAGGTGATTCCGGCAATATGAAAAAAGCAATAATAATAGGCGGAGGGCCCGCCGGTCTGACGGCAGGATATGAACTGCTGACGAAAAGCAATGAATATGAAGTGACGGTTTTTGAAGAGAGCAGCATGCTCGGCGGCATATCGAGAACGGTGGCTTACAACGGGAATCGGATGGATATGGGCGGGCATCGCTTCTTTTCCAAAGTGCCGGAAGTGAACGAATGGTGGGAAAATATGCTACCCATGCAAGGGGCTCCGTCCTTTGACGACGTTCTTCTCCAGAGGGACATTCCGCTTTCCGAAAACGGCCCGGATCCCGAAAAAACGGACGAAGTAATGCTGCTGCGTCACAGAGTATCCAGAATATTCTTTGACGGCAAGTTTTATGACTATCCGATCTCCCTAAAACCGGAGACCTTTAAAAACATGGGCTTCGTCAACACGATGAAATGCGGATTCTCTTATATGAAATCGGTGTTTCATAAGCTGCCGGAGGACAATCTGGAAAACTTCTACATCAACAGCTTCGGCAGACAGCTGTATTCCATGTTCTTCGAATACTACACGGAGAATCTGTGGGGCAGACATCCCAGTGAAATCGATGCATCCTGGGGAGCGCAGAGAACCAAGGGCCTCTCGATAGCCGGCATCCTGAAGGATGTTTTCGGCAAGGTGCTGCATGTCAAGAACCGGGAAGTGAATACATCGCTTATTGAGGAGTTCAAGTATCCAAAGCTCGGTCCCGGAGAACTTTGGGAGACGACGGCAAAGAAGATAGAGGCCCTTGGCGGGAAAATCATCAAAGAGGCCAGGGTAACTGGGCTCCGTAAAGACGGAAACCGAATAACGGCCGTAACCTATGAAAAAGACGGGAAACCGATTACCGAAGAAGCGGATGTGTTCATCTCGTCCATGCCGATTAAGGACCTCGTTGCCGGAATGAACGATGTTCCGGCCGAGCCTGCGAGAATCGCGGCGGGTCTGCCGTACCGCGACTATATGACGCTCGGAGTTCTGGTGAAAAAACTGGAACTGGAGAATAAAACAGAAATAAAAACGGTCGGGAACATTGTGCCGGACTGCTGGGTGTATGTTCAGGACAGAAGCGTCAAAATGGGCAGATTCCAGATTTACAACAACTGGAGCCCGTATCTTGTGAAGGACCTTGAGAACACCGTGTGGGTTGGCCTTGAGTATTTCTGCAAGGAAGGGGACGATTTCTGGAATCAGACCGAAGAGGAATTCAGAAAGCTCGGCATTGAGGAAATGATTCGGATAAACCTGATTAAAGACGAGACGGCCGTTTTGGACAGCCATATGGAAAAGGTGAAGAAGGCATATCCTGCCTACTTTGATACCTATGCGGAGATGGATTCCCTGATTGAATACCTGAATACGATAGACAATCTGTATTGTGTGGGGCGCAACGGGCAGCACCGGTACAACAACCTGGACCATTCAATGATGACATCGTTTGAGGCCGTAAAGTGCATTCTTGGCGGGAATGCGGATAAATCGGCCATTTGGAATGTCAACACGGAAAAAGAATATCACGAGGCAAAACAATGAGCCAGATTAAGGTAACAAAAGCGGATATCGAAGGATTGTATGTCATAGAGCCGACGGTGCACGGAGATGCCAGAGGATATTTTATGGAGACCTACAACTTCAACGACATGAAGGAGAACGGCCTGGACATGTTTTTCGTCCAGGACAACCAGAGCTGCTCGATGAAGGGGGTCCTGCGCGGCCTGCATTTCCAGAAGGAATATCCGCAGGGGAAGCTCGTTCGTGTCATTAAAGGCGAAGTGTTCGATGTGGCCGTGGACCTGCGCAAGGGCAGCGAGACATACGGCAAGTGGTTCGGTGTGACCCTTTCGGATGAGAACAAAAAGCAGTTCTACATCTCCCCGGGTTTTGCGCACGGTTTTCTGGTTCTGAGCGACGTGGCGGAGTTCTGCTACAAGTGCACGGATTTCTATCATCCCGGCGATGAAGGCGGTCTGCTCTGGAACGACCCCGACATAGGTATAGACTGGCCAAAAGTGGATGCACCGATTCTTCTGAGCGACAAGGACAGAGTCCAGCCGACTTTGAAGGAACTGAATCAATGAAACGATTCACCGTCAGCGGAATGGGCTGTGCCGCATGCGTTGCCAGAGTGGAAAAGGCGACGAACGCGGTGCCGGGAGTGGAGAGTTGCTCGGTCAGCCTGCTGACCAACGAAATGCTGGTGGAAGGCAGCGCCGATTCCGCGGATATTATCAAAGCGGTGACGGATGCCGGTTACGGCTGTGAGGAAGAAAAAACAGCCGAGATCGAGGAAGATGAATCCGGCTTCAAAGATACCGAAACGCCGAAGTTGCTGAAGCGTCTCATAGTCTCGGCGGTTTTGCTGGCCGTGCAGATGCTCTGCATGCACAAGGGCTGGAAGATGGCCGAGATAGCCCTCTGCGTTGCCGTGATGCTGATAAACAACCGCTTCTTTGTAAGCGGATTCAAGAGTATCGTCCATGCATCTCCGAATATGGACGCACTTGTGGCCATCGGGTCTCTGGCGGCGTTTGCCTATGGTTATTACGACTCCGCGGCCATGATTCTGACTTTTATTACAATCGGTAAAACCCTGGAGTCCTACTCAAAAGGCAGAACGACAAATGCCCTGAAGGACCTCGTCGAACTGGTCCCGAAGATGGATATCCGGGTCGGAGACGAGTTCGAAGTATACCCGGGCGACCGGTTCCCGGTTGACGGAATAATCCTTGAAGGCACCGCACAGGTTGATGAGTCGATGCTGACCGGCGAATCCGACCCGGTTGAGAAAAAAGCGGGAGACGGCATCTGTGCCGCGACCGTAAATCGCAAAGGCACCGTGAAGTGCCGCGCAACCGCGACCGGAGACGATACAACCCTGGCCAGAATCATACGCCTTGTTTCGGATACGGCAGCATCCAAGGCGCCCATCGCCCGCGTGGCCGATAAGGTGGCAGGTGTATTCGTTCCATGCGTTATAGGCATTGCGGTGCTTGTCACAGTTATCTGGCTTCTTTGCGGCCGGGCATTCGGCTTTGCACTGGAAAGAGGAATATCCGTCCTCGTCATATCCTGCCCGTGCGCCCTCGGTCTGGCAACGCCGGTTGCAATTATGGTGGCATCCGGCAGAGGCGCGAAGAACGGCATTCTTTATAAGACGGCGGCTTCCATCGAGGAGACGGGCCGCATTCAGGTCGTGGCTCTGGATAAGACGGGCACGCTGACCTATGGCTCAAAAGAGATTTCCGATTTGGAGTCTCTCGAACAGAGCACGGAGGAAATGCAGATAAAGGCAAACACCCTCAGGCCCGGTGCCGTCGAAGCCGTAAAGGCGATGAAAGACCTGGGGCTGGAAGTGTGGATGATAACCGGAGACCGCGAGGCCAAGGCCAGAGAGATTGCCGCCTCCTGCGGCATCGATAACATCATCTGGGAAGTGAAGCCGGACGGCAAGTCCGAAGCCGTTGCCAAACTGCAGACCGGCAGCAGAAAAGTGCTGATGGTCGGAGACGGCATCAACGATGCACCGGCGCTCACGAAAGCCGACGTAGGTCTGGCAATCGGCACAGGCACGGATGTTGCTATTGACTCCGCGGATGTTGTCGTGATGAAAGGCAGATTGGAAGACGTCGTATTGGCCATTAAACTCGCAAAGGCGACGCTCCGCAACATCCGGGAAAACCTCTTCTGGGCGTTCATATACAATGTAATCGGCATTCCGGTTGCGGCAGGTGCCCTGATTTCATCCGGAATAAGCCTGACGCCGGGCATCGCCGCCCTTTGCATGAGCCTTTCGAGCTTCTGCGTGGTCATGAATGCTCTGCGGCTCAATCTGGTTGAAATAAGGCCGAAAAAGTAATATAATAAAACTATGGAAGACAACAAAGAGCTTTTGCAGGAAATAAACGAACGCCTTATAAGAATTGAAAAATTCCAGAAGGCGGAGAGAACCCGCAGCATCATTCAGCTCGCGGTCGTTGCCGTTCTGCTCATCATCCTGGCCATTATCATTGTGCCGAAAATTATTGCGATTGCCGGCCAGTACAGGGATTTGATAGAGCGCATCAACGGCATCAGCGCCGAATTTGAGGGCATTGTTGCCGAGTTCGAGGGTTTTAAGTCCAAAATCGAAGGCATCGATTTTCAAGGGCTTAAAGACACACTCGGCCAGATGCAGAGCTTTTTCAACAGCCTTTCGGGTATCTTTAATTTCTAAACCGGCCCTGCCGGTTGCCATCCGGGTATGGCGCAGTCGGGAGCGCGCGTGATTTGGGATCACGAGGCCGCCAGTTCAAACCTGGCTACTCGGACCATAGAAGTCATCTTTCGGGGTGGCTTCTTTTTTATACGTATTAATAATTTATTCGCAATATTAAAATATGTTCATTGTATAATGAAACAAAAAGCGAGGTGTTTTTGATGAACAGCGGAACTGCAATATCCGGACTGCTTTTATTGGCAGCGATTATCTTCTCATTTTGGGCAGACAGAAAGGTCAAGAAGACCTACAGCAAGTATTCAAATGTCAGAAATTCCAGAAACATTACCGGCGCCGAGGCCGCAAGGCTGATTCTCGACAGAGCCGGCCTTCAGGATGTTCCGATTGCACAGACAACGGGTACGCTGTCCGACTATTATGACCCGAAGAACGGGAGAGTCGTTCTCGGAGAGACGGAATACAATACGCCGTCTTCGGTTGCCGTTGGTGTTGCCGCGCACGAGTGTGGGCACGCGATGCAATACGCCGATGCCTACTGGCCTGCCAAGGTCCGCATGGCGATTGTGCCGGCTACCAATTTCGGTTCCAGAATCAGTATTCCGCTCATCATTATCGGCGCCATTCTCAGCGCTTTAATCCCGCGCGCCTATTACCTTGTATATACGGGCATTGCACTGTTTGCACTCTGTGTGGTGTTCCAGCTTATAACGCTGCCTACGGAATTTGATGCTAGCCGCAGAGCGCTCAACTGCATCACAAGCAACGGACTTCTTGAAGGCGAAGACTACGAAGCCGCAAAAGAGGTTCTCGTTGCGGCGGCACTGACCTATGTTGCGGGACTTGCCGTAGCTCTTGCTCAGCTTCTGAGGCTGATAGCCATTTACGGCAGAAAAAGAGACTGATAGAATTCAATCCGTATTGCGGACAGGGAGGTTCAACATGGCAGGAATTAAAAACATGCCGGCTACCGGTGTGGCGGTTACCTTTATTATTGTGGCACTGTTCATCCTGGCGGTGATTGTGCTGTTTCATACCTATCTGAGATATAAGAGACTGTCGGCACAGCTGAGCGGCGGGACCATCAAGGACAATAACGGTTTTCTTCGTACGGCAGTCAACAAATATGCCGAGTCTTACAAGAAATTCGGGACGGAAGTGAATACACCGGCCATCATAGAAAACACGGAGAACATTAAACTCGGCGGGCTGAAGCTCTGCGAGAGGTTTTTGAACAATGCGGTTTCTCTGTTCGTTACGCTCGGCCTTTTCGGAACATTTCTCGGGCTGTCGCTCTCGGTCAGTTCACTGACGGAACTGATTTCCACCTCCAACACAAGCGAGTGGCTTTCCGTTTTGGATTCCGTGGGCGGAGGGCTGATGTCGGCCCTGAGCGGAATGGGCGTTGCCTTTTACACGTCTCTCGTGGGTGTTGCCTGCTCTATTGTATTGACGATACTGCGTTCCATCTTCTCTCCGTCCGGAGCCAGAGAGACTATGGAGACAAGGCTTGAACTATGGCTCGACGAGTCCGTGGCGCCTTCCCTTCCGACGGATGCTGTGAAGGACGAGATAGAACTTGGAAACAAGATTCTGAAGTCGCTCAATGCAACGACCGAAGCCACGGCAAAGAATCTCGAAAAGTTCAACGAGACCATCGAGACGTTCAATTCCGGAATGCACGATTTCTCGGAGATAGAATACAGCCTGAGAGGAACCATCGAGCGGCTGGACCTGGCCGTGCGTGACATTGGCCGCAGCGTGAAAGGCGAAAGATGAGAAGAGGCTCATTTAAAAGGGAATCCTCGTCCGAAAGCGGAGAGCAGGGATTCTGGCCGTCTTACGCGGATATGATGAGCTCGTTTGCACTGATTCTTTTCTTTTTGATGCTTCTGGCCTACATACAGAATCTGGTTACGGGCAACAATCTGCAGAACACCCAGGAGACGCTACAGCTGACGCAGACCGAGGTGGAGAATGCGCAGGATGCACTGGCAAGAATTCAGATTGAACTCGACGAAGCAACCGAGGAGCTGAAAGGAAAGCAGAAAGAGGTACTCACCCAGCAGGCTCTGATTGACAGCCAGGAGGAGTATCTAGCGGCGGCAAACGAGGAACTGGAAGACATGCGTTCCCAAATGCAGACGATTGCGGTACTGAGGCTGTCCATCGTTGAGAAGATACGCGACGGAATCGTCCGGGCGACGGGAAACACTGATGAAGTGGAGATCAGCGACAACGGCAGCATCATCCTGAATGAAAATGTTCTTTTCGATTCGGGGTCCTATCAGCTGAAAGCGGATTCTGCCGCGGCCCTGGAACAGCTGGCAGCGGTGTTTGCGGAGTTCCTGTCGGAAGACGGGAACGCCCGATACATTGATTCAATTGTCATATCCGGGCACACCGATACGGACGGAACGCCCGAGACCAACCGAACGCTTTCTACCAACCGTGCCAATTCTGTGCTCAACTATCTGCTGAGCCACGGGCTGAACGATTACTCTCGGTACTTCTGCGCTGCGGGCTACGGAGAGACGAGACCGGTGGCGGACAACGATAGCGAAGAGGGAAAAGCACAGAACAGAAGAATCGAGATTTCGATTATTCTGAAAGACGATACGGTTCTCGACATTGTCGATACCTATCTTGATAAAACCAAATAAATTCGGGAATATATTGCCAATTGCCTTGACGGGCAATTGGTGATATATTTTTATCGCTATGATTGACATTACATTGCTGGGAACGGCGGCGACGATGCCGCTGCCCGACAGAGCCCTTTCCAGTGTATTGCTGAGAACCGGCGGCAGAACCATCCTTTTCGACTGTGGCGAAGGAACGCAAAGCGCGGCACGAAAAGCCCACGTCAGTTTGATGAAAACAGACATCATTGCGCTGACGCACTATCACGGAGATCACATCTTCGGGCTGCCGGGGCTTTTGCAGACTTTCGGATGCTTAGGAAGAACCGATGACCTCTATATAACCGGCCCGGAAGGTCTGAAAGAAGTGATGGAAACTATCCTGAAGCTGGCAGGGCCGATGCCCTACCGGATTTTTCTTTTGCAGATGCCGAAGGACGGCATCGCTTTCGGAGGCGGCACGCTGAACGGCTTTTACGTCAGCCACCGGATACCGGCGTTCGGCTATAGCTTCACAATGAAAAGACCCGGCAAGTTTGATGCCGCAAAGGCGGACGAGCTCGGTGTTCCGCCGGATAAGCGGGGCATACTCCAGCACGGCGAGGATATCTGTATCGGGGACAGACTCATTACTCCGGATATGGTAATCGGAGCCGAGCGCAGAGGGCTGAAGTTCGTCTTTTCCGGGGACACGGCGCCCTGCGACGCGCTTGCGGAAAACGCAAAAGAAGCCGATCTTCTTATCTGCGATGCAACCTACGGTGACGATGAGAATACGCAGGAAGCTGCCGAATACGGGCACAGCACCTTTGCGCAGGCTGCCCGCATCGCACAGGAGGCCAACGCAAAGAGACTCTGGCTTACGCACTATTCCCAGATGATGGATGATCCTGAAGAATACCTGCAGAATGCAGAAAAAATATACCCGGGCGTAACAGCCGGGCAGGACGGAATGAGCATTACGCTCAGATTTGAGGATGACTATGATTGATTTTTTGAAAAGCGAAGGCATCAGCGCCGAATTAATCGAAAGAATCGAAGAATTTAAAAAGCAGCACCCGATCAGACCCGAAGACAGCGGCAGAATACCGACTCCGCGGTACAGATACTACGGCAAGGACGTCTGGGAAGAGGCCATAACCGCCATTCTTTCCGGAGAGAACATCCTTCTCGTCGGACCGAAAGCCACCGGTAAAAATGTTCTGGCGGAGAATCTTTCGGCCCTGTTCGGAAGACCCGAGTGGGACATTTCCTTCTATTTAAATACGGATGCGTCTTCCCTGATCGGAACGGACACGTTTAAAAACGGCGAAGTAAGCCTCCGCAAAGGCCCGATATATTCCTGCGCGGAAGCGGGCGGCTTCGGCATACTGGATGAGATTAACATGGCGAAGAACGAGTCTCTGGCCGTGCTTCACGCAACGCTGGACTTCCGCCGCATCATCGACGTACCGGGATACGAGAGAATTACGCTGGATCCTGCCACAAGATTCATTGCCACGATGAACTACGGCTATGCCGGAACACGCGAACTCAACGAAGCACTGGCATCCCGATTCATGGTTATCAACATGCCGATTCTTTCCGTTGAAAGCCTGACGAAGCTGATGCGTGAACAGTACCCCAATATTAAGGACGAGTTTACCCAGCAGTTTGCAACGCTTTACGGAGAAATCCGGACAAAGTGCGAAAGCGCGGAGATCTCCTCCAAGGCTCTGGACCTCAGAGGCCTCATGTCTTCTCTGAACCTTGTCGCAAACGGGCTTACCGTCGGCAAAGCGCTGGAGATAGGCATTGTGAACAAGAGCTTCGATGAGTTCGAGAGAACGCTTGTTTCCGACATCATAGCTTCCAGAATAAACGGAATGCTCACAAAGAAGGATATCTTTGCCTGAAGTAACCGAAACACAACAGAAGAGAGCAGACAATCTTATCTGGAACGCAGCGGGCAGCTACGGATTCCGCCCGGATTTCAAGGCCTATGACAGCATAGGCCTTGCCGATATTTATTGGAACACTATCATCGGTGCCAGCCGAAAATACTATGACTATCCGCAGTTTGAAAAGCTCTTCGAGACACTGGACGAAGAGTGCCAGAACATGTTCTGGAGTGCCCTTGAGAAGGTGGTGTATCCGAAGGAGCGGAAGCAACGGCCGGTGCTTGAGATTATCCGCCAGGAGTACGATTCCCCTCTCACACTGCACGAGGATATGACGACGGAGCAGATCGTCGAGAAGGCGAAGGACTTCTTCCGCCTCTACGGGATGAGCGGGAAACCCAGAAAAAAGCACAGCCTTCTCGGAACGAAAAAGGCAAAGACGTCCAATTATCACAGCTTCATGCAGGGGTCTCTGTGGCATTCCAAGGATTCGAGCGGTAACGGGAGAGCGTATGACGATGCCCAGAGCGACCTGGCGACAAGGCTGACGGCCGAAGAACTGAAGGCTTTTATTGAGGCAAAGTACGGCAAGCCGCTTTTCAACCCGAGACAGTCGGCCGAACTGGAAAAGGAGCTCTGCAGCGGAAATCATCAGAACTGCCACATCCTTTTCACCAGAGGAGAGCGGGCGGACATAACGGATGTTCAAAACGCATTCGAAGCTCTTTCCAGACAGAGAGAGGCTGCGCAGGTGGAAGAGAACCGGCGGAACTTTGAGATGCATGCCGCCGAGAACCGGATGGCCATCAATAAGCTGGCTGCGAACATTCAGAATTCCATTCTTATGCATATGGAACCGGCACCGGTCAAGGCCAATACCGGCCGGCTGAACGGGAGTCTGGTCTGGAGAGCGGATAAGCTCAACGACACCAAGGTTTTTTTGGTCAACGAGCATGACAATATCGGCGGCATCTGCGTAGATATTCTGCTGGACGCTTCCACGTCGCAGACGAACCGTGTTGAGACCATTTCATCGCAGGCCTATATTATTGCGGAAGCATTGAGAAAGGCAGGCATACCGTGCCGTGTGCTGAGCTTCTGTTCTATGACGGGCTACACGGTTGTTCGTGTCTTCGACAAGAATCGGGACATTTTCGAATTCGTTGCCAACGGTTGCAACCGGGACGGTCTTGCCATTCGCGCGGCAAGGAAGCTCATGAGCACCGAGCAGGCGGAGCACAAGATGCTCATTGTCCTGTCGGACGTCAAACCGAACGATGTCATCCGCATTCCCAGCTATGAAGGGGCGGAGAGAGTTCCCTACGATAAAAAGGCAGGGCTGTACGATACGGCCTATGAGGTGCGGCGCGCCAGAAGCGACGGAATATCCGTCATATGCATTTTTACGGGAGAGGATGAAGACCTGAAATCCGCAACAACGGTTTACGGGAGCGATTTTGTCCGAATTAGGAGCTTTTCGACGCTGGCAGATACGGTCGGGAAACTCATAAAGATGCAGATAAAGAATCTATAAAATATATCCCCCCACGGGGCTTCCGCGGGGGGATTTTTTATGATACTTTCTTTTTACCAAACAGAAATGAGGAAAGCAACATGAAACATAAGACAAAACACATGATTATTGCGGCCCTGTGCCTGGCCCTCTGCCTCGTTCTGCCCTTCCTGACGGGACAGATTCCGCAGATTGGCAGAATGCTTCTGCCCATGCACCTGGGCGTGTTTATTTGCGCTTATGTCGCGGATAAAAAGTGGGCCGCCGCCGTGGGAGCCGTTGCACCGCTGATGCGGAGCCTGCTCTTCGGCATGCCGATGCTTTACCCGACGGCCATTGCCATGGCATGCGAGTTGTTTACCTACGGTCTCGTCTGCGGACTGTTGAATGACAAGCTGCCGAAGAAGCCTGTGTACATATATGTTTCCCTGATTGGTGCCATGCTGGCAGGCCGTATCGTATCGGGACTGGTGCAGATTCCGCTTTACGGGCTGAAAGGAAACACCTATACCTGGACGGCGTTTATTACGGCATCCTTTGTCGAAGCCCTTCCCGGAATTATTTTGCAGATAGTGCTTATCCCTCTGCTGATTATGGCACTGCGCAGAGCCAAGCTGATTGACACCCCGCATCATCACGACCATGCTTGACAAGAAGAACATAATCGAATACTTCAACGCCCACGCATCGGCCTGGGATGAAGAGATGATAAAAAACGAGAAAGTCGTAGCGAGAATTCTGAACAATGCGGGCGTGTCGGAAGGAAAGGACATACTGGATGTCGCCACCGGCACGGGTGTGCTGATTCCCGATTATAAAGAGAGAAACGTTGCCTCCGTTACGGCGATAGACATATCTCCCGAGATGGCCGCTATCTGCGCACACAAGTTCCCGGATGTGAACGTAATCTGCGAAGATGTTGAGACGACGTCCTTCGAAAGGCTCTTTGACTGCATTGTGGTTTACAACGCATTCCCGCATTTTCCGGACCCGGAGAAGCTTATTGAAAGACTGTCTTCTTTGCTGAAACCCGGCGGAAGCCTGACCGTTGCCCACGGCATGTCCCGGGAAAAGATTGACCGCCATCACGAGGGAAGCGCCAGCAAAGTGTCAAACGGGCTGATGCACGAAGATGAACTGGCCCAAATTTTCTCAAAATTTCTTACGGTTACACACAAGATTTCCGACAGCGAGATGTATCAGGTGGTCGGCAAAAAAGCCGATAGATAACAGCTTGTTATGGACAGCCGGACTGATTTTTCAGTCCGGCTGTCATTTTTTGCGCAATCACAACATATTGTGTTAAAATGGGTTACAAAGTATTTAAATTTACAAAATGTTGTGTTTTGCGGTTGACAAGAGACCTTGATTTTACTATTATATTCCATGCTCGATAAAAATGGAGGAGGCCGCCGTTTGTTTGTAGCAGGGCTTCAAAAGTTAACATTGCTGGACTATCCCGGAAAGGTGGCATGCACGGTTTTTACCGCCGGATGCAACTTCCGCTGTCCCTTCTGCCACAATGCGCCTCTGGTGCTTCCCGAGCGTATGGGGCAGGATGTGACCGAAGAAGACGTGCTTGCGTTTCTCGGCAAACGGGTGGGCATTCTTGACGGAGTGGCCATCACGGGCGGGGAACCGCTTCTGCACAAAGAGATGGCCGGATTCCTGCAGAAGATAAAAGAAATGGGATACAGCGTCAAGCTGGATACCAACGGGTCATTCCCGGATCACCTGAAGGAGCTTGTCAAGGCAGGCCTTGTGGACAGAGTCGCGATGGACATCAAGAACGCCCCTGGACTCTACGGCGCAACGGTCGGCATAGAGGGCTTTGACATCTCCGGCGTGGAGGAGAGCAAGAACTTCCTTCTGGAAGGAAGTATCGATTATGAGTTCCGGACAACGGTGGTAAAAGGCCTCCATACAAAGGAAAGCCTGACGGAAGCTGCCGAATGGATTGCCGGAGCCAAGGAGTATTATCTGCAGCAGTTCAAGGATTCGGGCGATGTAATAGCCATAGACGGGCTCGGTGCCTACGACGAAAGAGAAATGCACGCATTAGCCGATGCGGTGGCGGAATTTGTGCCATCCGTCAAGGTCCGCGGCGTATAGGATAGGAGAAAGAACATGTATAACCAGGTTACAAAAAGAGACGGCAAGATAGTTGATTTTGACATTACCAAGATTGCCGACGCCATTCGCAAAGCCTTTGAGGCAACAGACACGGAATACAATGACAGTGTCATTGATTTTCTGGCACTGAAGGTTACTTCCGATTTTCAGGAAAAAATTGCCAACGGCAAAATAGCTGTTGAAGACATTCAGGACAGCGTGGAAGCCGTGCTTTCCCGCGGCGGCTATGAGCAGGTCGCCAAGGCTTACATCCTTTACCGTAAGCAGAGAGAAAAACTGCGCAACACAAAGTCCGCCTATCTTGACTATAAGGACACGGTTGAAAAGTATCTGAAGGTTGAAGACTGGCGCGTAAAGGAAAATTCAACGGTTACTTATTCCGTCGGCGGTCTTATTCTTTCCAACAGCGGCGCCATTACCGCAAACTACTGGCTGTCGGAAGTCTATGACAACGAGATAGCCAATGCTCACCGGAACTGCGACATCCACCTGCACGACCTCTCCATGCTGACGGGTTACTGCGCAGGCTGGTCTCTCAAGCAGCTGATCAAGGAAGGTCTCGGCATTCCGGGCAAGATCAATTCCGCCCCGGCCAGCCACCTTTCCACCCTCTGCAACCAGATGGTCAACTTCCTGGGTATTATGCAGAACGAGTGGGCCGGCGCACAGGCCTTTTCCTCCTTCGATACCTATCTGGCACCGTTTGTCAAGATTGACAATCTTTCTCAGAAAGAAGTCAAGCAGTGCAGCCAGAGCTTCATTTTCGGTGTTAACACGCCTTCCCGCTGGGGCACACAGGCACCGTTCTCCAACATCACTCTTGACTGGACGGTCCCGCATGACCTGGAGAATCTGCCTGCCATAGTCGGCGGCCAGGAAATGGATTTCACATACGGCGACTGCAAGAAGGAAATGGATATGGTTAATAAGGCCTTCATCGAAATCATGATTGAAGGCGATGCGAACGGCCGCGGCTTCCAGTATCCGATTCCCACCTATTCCATTACCAGAGACTTTGACTGGTCCGAAACCGAGAACAACAAGCTCCTCTTCGAAATGACGGCAAAATACGGCACTCCGTATTTCTCCAACTACATCAACTCGGATATGGAGCCGAGCGATGTGCGTTCCATGTGCTGCCGTCTGCGTCTCGACCTTCGCGAGCTCAGAAAGAAGAGCGGCGGCTTCTTCGGAAGCGGTGAATCCACAGGTTCCATCGGTGTTGTTACCATCAATATGCCGAGAATCGCATACCTCGCCACCGATGAAGCGGACTTCTACAAGCGTCTGGACAAACTGATGGACATTTCCGCCAGATCCCTGGACGTCAAACGCAAGGTTATCACCAGGCTGCTTGACACGGGTCTCTATCCGTACACGAAGCACTATCTCGGAACTTTTGCAAACCACTTCTCCACCATAGGCCTGGTAGGCATGAACGAAGCCGGCCTCAATGCCAAGTGGATACGCGCCGACATGACCGACCCGAAGTGCCAGACGTTTGCAAAGGAAGTTCTTGACCATATGCGCGAGCGCCTCTCCGATTACCAGGAGCAGTACGGCGATCTGTTCAATCTCGAAGCCACTCCCGCAGAGTCCACCTCCTACCGCCTTGCCAAGCATGACGTCGAGACCTATCCCGACATCATAACGGCCGCGGAAGCCGGCGGTGAACCCTACTATACAAACTCCTCCCATCTGCCGGTCGGCTATACCGAAGATATTTTTGCCGCTCTCGACATTCAGGATGACCTGCAGACCCGGTATACGTCCGGAACCGTATTCCACGCCTTCTTGGGCGAGAAGCTCCCGAGCTGGCAGGCAGCTGCCAATCTTGTGCGCAAGATTGCCGAGAACTACAAGCTCCCGTATTACACGATGAGCCCGACCTATTCCGTATGCAAGAATCACGGCTATCTCACCGGCGAGCAGTTCACCTGCCCCGAGTGCGGAGAACCGGCAGAGGTATACAGCCGCATAACCGGATACTACAGACCGGTTCAGAACTGGAACGTCGGCAAGACTCAGGAATACAAGCAGCGCAAGGAGTATGAGCTCAACAAATCCACTCTGACGCATGAAGGCCCTCTGGACGACGGTGTTGTTACCGAGCGTCTCGAAAAAGCAAGGCAGAACCTTGATAAGAAGGCTGATGAGGCACTGAAAAAGGCAACGCTGTTTGCTACGCAGACCTGTCCCAACTGCAAGATAGCTTGCCAGTATATGGATAAAGCCGGCTTCGATTACGATAAGCTCTATGCGGACGAGAATGCCGACCTGGTGAGCAAACTCGGTGTCAAGCAGGCCCCCACACTTGTGCTTCCCGACGGGACCAAGATTGCCGGAGCCGGAGCTATTAAAAAATATGTCGAATCTTTATGATGTTATAATCATCGGAGGTGGCCCCGCGGGGCTCACCTCCGCTGTATATGCCAGAAGAGCCGGAAAGACGGCGCTGGTCATAGAAAAGAACACTTTTGGCGGGCAGATTACGTGGTCACCGAGAGTCGAAAATTTCCCGACGATTCCATCGGCTTCCGGGGCTGAAATAGGCGACCGGCTTCTCAGCCAGGCAATGGAGCAGGGGGCGGATGTCGAGCTCGAAGAGGTCATCTCCGTGGAAGACAGGGGAAGCACTAAGCTCGTGAAATGCGAATCGGGAACCGAGTTTGAAGGCAAAGCCCTGATTGTTGCCACGGGTGCGAAACCGCGCATGCTGCGCCTGCCGAAGGAAGAGGAACTGGTCGGGAACGGCGTCTGCTTCTGCGCCGTCTGCGACGGAGCCTTTTACAAGGACAAGGTGGTCGCCGTGAACGGGGGAGGTAATTCCGCACTCCAGGATGCCGTGCTCCTGAGCGAGAAGTGCTCCAAGGTATATCTCATTCATCGGAGAGATGTCTTCCGCGGAGAGCAGAAGCTCGTCGATGTTCTGAAAGAGAAAGAAAACGTTGAGTTTGTTCTTGGCGTGTCGATTGCTGAACTTCTCGGAGACGGGGAACTCAAAGGCGTCAAACTGACCGACGGGCGTGAAATAGCGCTTGACGGTCTGTTCGTAGCAATAGGGCATGAACCGCAGAACGAGATTTTTGCCAATCTGCTTTCGCTGAACAAACAGGGCTATGCCGATTCCGGCGAGGACTGCCTGACGAAGACAAAGGGCGTTTATGTAGCCGGGGACTGCAGGAGAAAATCCGTCCACCAGCTGACGACGGCGGTAGCGGACGGCGCCGTGGCGGCGCTTGCAGCGGTTGCCGAAATAGATTGAAAAAAGCAAGCCTGATTTTTTTTAGGTTTGCTTTTTTACATATTCTACGACGTAATCCGTAAACATGCGGACGGCGGGTCCTGCCTTTCGGTCGGCAATGGCAAGGCCAATCGTCCTTTTCGCCTCGGGGACAAGCGGCAGCACCAGCAGGTCATCATGGCGGCCCTTCAATAGCAGTTCGGGCATGATGCTGATGCCAAGCCCCTGTTCCACCATGGCGATGATGGCATAGTCATCCTTGGTATAAAAGCGGACGTTCGGTTTTACACCGGCGAGGGCCAGAGCCCGGCGGGCATCGTGGTCGGAACTTTCGAGAAGGGATATGAAGGACTCCGTTTCACACTCAATCAGAGGAAAGCGGGGATAACTGGCATACTTGCTGTTTTTGGGAAGGATGGCAAGGAGCCTATCTTCCATCAGCGTGATGACTTCGCACTTCAGGGAACATGGCACATTTACAAAGCCAACGTCTATGCTGCCGTCTTCGAGCCACTGTTCGACGTCGTGGTAGTCTCCGTTCAGGAGCCGGAACTCGACGTTCGGGAAGTCGGTCTGGAAGCGTTTCAGGATTCCGGGCAGCCAGTGGACGGCAACGGAAGTGAAGGCACCGATGCGGACGGTTCCGGAATTCAGACCGCGAATCGAGGAGACGTTCTGCTCGAGCTGCTCATACGAATTGATAATTGCCCGGACGGACGGCATAATCTTTTCTCCTTCGGACGTGAGAGAAACACCGCCGTGTCCGCGCTTCAGAAGGGAAAAACCGAATTCCTCCTCGAGTCCTGCCAGACAGTGGCTGACGGCACTCTGTGTACAGCCGAGCTCTTCGGCAGCCCGCGTCAGAGAACCGCATTCGACCACTTTGTTCAATATGGAATATTTATCCATGAATAAAATTCATCTTTCTATGAAAAATATTAGAGTTATTTCTATTATAATAATAAAAAGAAAGATTTCAAGTTTTTTGGTTATTTTCACACTTTTCCGATACAAGAAATACCCGTATAATACGCTTCGTACTTAGGAAACGCTGAATAATTCGCCTGCGGTATCTGATGGACAATTCATCCGGCTGACTTAGTCACATTTTCTTGAAATACACAAAGTATTCCTGCGAAAAAGTGCCGTCGTCATCCAGCGAATTGCCTCATCATCTGCTCTTGCCGAATTAATCAGCGCTTCCATAAAAATGAAAGAGGATTATCTCAATGGCAACTTCAAGTACCTGCATACTGATTGCGATAATAGCATACCTCGTCGGCATGCTGCTTATCGGCTTCCGGTATTCAAACAACAACACGTCTGAGGACTTTTATCTCGCAGGACGCAAGCTTGGCCCTATTGTAACGGCCATGAGCACCGAAGCTTCGGACATGAGCGCCTATCTGCTTATGGGCGTTCCGGGACTGGCCTTCTTCTGCGGCGTGGCAGAGGCAAGCTGGACGGCAATCGGCCTTTCTCTCGGTACCTATCTCAACTGGCTGATTGTGGCCAAGAGACTCCGTCTCTACAGCGCCAGAATCGATGCCATCACGGTTCCGGACTTCCTTTCAAAGCGTTTCCGGGACAACACCAAGCTTATTGAGACGCTCGGCGCTCTCATGATCATCGTTTTCTTCGTGCCCTATGTTGCATCCGGCTTTACCGCCTGCGGCAAACTGTTCAACAATCTGTTCGGCATGAACTATGTAACGGCTATGCTCATTTCCGCAACGGTCATCGTCATCTACTGTGCCCTGGGCGGATTTATGGCAGCTTCCGTAACCAGCCTTATTCAGGGCATCGTTATGACGATTTCCCTCATCATCGTCCTGTTCTTCGGCATCAAGGTAGCCGGCGGCTGGGGGAACGTTGTGGCTAATGCGCAGGCGATTCCCGGCTATCTCAGCCTGACCGCCAGCACCGACATTACCAAGTCTGCGGCAGGTTCCTACACACCGCTTATGATCGCCTCCACGCTGGCATGGGGTCTCGGCTACTTCGGCATGCCGCACATTCTTATTCACTTCATGGCGGTTAAAGACGAGAACAAGCTGAAGACCTCCCGCCGCATCGGCTCCATCTGGTGCGTGGTTTCCTTGTTTGTCGCCGTCATTATCGGCATCGTGGGCTTCTCAATGGCCAAGGCCGGTGCCATTACAATGCCCGGCAGCGAACCCGAGGCTGAAAACATCATCGTCTGGATTGCAAACCTTCTTGCAAAGAACGGCCTGTTTGCAGCCATCGTAGCCGGCATCATTCTCGCCGGTATCCTGGCGGCAACGATGTCCACCGCCGATGCCCAGCTTCTCGGCGCCGCTTCCGCCCTTACCAAGAACATTCTGGAAGACGTCTGCGGCCTTAAGCTGAGCGACAAGAAGAATATGCTCCTTGCCAGAATCACAGTCGTCGGCATTGCCATACTCGGCTTCCTCTTTGCACTGAATCCGAACAGCTCCATCTTCCGTGTCGTATCCTTCGCCTGGGCCGGCTTCGGCGCAACCTTCGGGCCGGTAGTGCTCTTCGGCCTGTTCTGGAAGAGATGCAACAAGTGGGGCGCCATCGCCGGCATGTTCTCCGGCGCCGCTATGGTCTTCATCTGGAAGTTCGGCATAGCCAAGCTCGGCGGCATATTCACGATTTACGAACTGCTCCCGGCATTCGTCGTGTCCTGCATACTCATTGTGGTCGTATCCCTCTGCACAAAGGAACCGGACAAAGAAATCGTTGAGGAATTCGAAAGCGTAAAAGCGTAAGCGAAGCGAAGCTTCGCAGTTAATGACGAATGATAAATGAAGAATGATTGTAGTTGAAAAGCGGAGCTTTTCTTCAGATTTTGATAATATAAATAATTGATAAACGTGGGGGCGGTTCACTGAACCGCCCCTGCTTGCAATGATTTTATAGTTTTTTCATTAAATGCTTGCGAAAGTTATAAAGACTTATAAAAGAAAAGCTTCCTTACACAGAGGTCATAACAGAACATGATGCGGCCCTGGAACAGTATGTCTACGAGAAAATCTGGAGCGAGCTTTCCGGAAATGATCAGACTGTTTTATGCGCTATGGCGCATCGACCACCGAAACAAAGGTGGAGAAAATCCGCGAGAAGGCAGGAATGACTTCCTCAAGCTTTTCTGTTTATCGAAATCGACTGATCAAAAAGGGCCTAATTCATCAGACTCAATATGCACACCTTGACTTCACACTCCCACGATTCAGAGAATTCGTGCAGAGGTGCGAAGCGGAGCTTCGCGACTAACGTAGGGGCGGATGACATCATCCGCCCTTCTGTATGAATAATAATCGATTTGTAGCCAATGTAACCAGATTTTTGAAGTTTATTTTCTGTTTTTAGAATTTCTCAAGAAGCATATAAAGAACGAACGTAGAAGGGGCTATTTTGCTACAGCCCCCGGGTGACCGTGTAACCACATGGTTGGGCGGTGGAGCGAAGCGGAGCGAGCTCCGCAGTGAAGAGATTTGAGGGGCGAGCAGTGAGCAGCCAAGCAGTGAGGGAAGGTAGGCTCGCAGGAGTGCGAGCCGAAGGATTTGGAATAGGAGCTTGGAGCTTAGAGAGCTTAGAGAATAGAGAAACGAGAAGAGGGAAGAGAGTACCGCAGAGCCGCAGAACCGGAGAGCCGGAGTTCGAAGTGGTTTTGACGAATGAAGAAAAGAAGAATGAAGAATGATTGAGGTGCGCTGAGTACCTCAGCGATTAAGAAGGCGGCTTTAGCCGGAACAAGCGATTCGAAACTTGCTAATATTGAAATGCCAACATAATTATGCTATTATTATGTTGAAAGTGAGGGATAATAAATGCCACAGATTATTCCAATTAAAGATTTGCGCGACACCACAAGAATATCAGAGATGTGCCATAATTCTGATGAACCGATATTTGTGACAAAAAACGGATATGGGGACATGGTGGTTATGAGCATGTTATCTTATGAGAACATTTGCGGCAGAGTTGCCGTTCATGATGCCATAAAAGCAGCAGCCGACCAGGTTGACAACGGTATTTACACCGACGGTAATGCAGAATTCGCCTCTTTGGACAGGAAATATGGCATATAAGAGACAGTTCTCAAAATTCTTCTTCTCCGATTTAGAATCAGCACTTGATTATTTAGAAGTGCATCTGAATAATGCGAATGCCGCAAAGAACCTGTATAAAAAGGTAAAAGAAGAGATTACATCAATTTCCGTGATGCCGCTAAGCTTCCCAGACTGTTCATATTGGTATTTTAACGAGAAGAGCTTTCGTCATTCACCGGTTGGAAATTACAGTATTTTTTTCAAGGTAGATGAAAAGAATAAGACAGTTATTTATTTAAGATTTCTTTCTGCAAAGTTGCCAATATATTCTGATGATATTTTGGCATTATAAATGAATTGCGCGAGGCGTCTTTGCGCACGACAGGGACTGCAGCCGAAGGTTCAGCATTGCTCGCTCCGCGAGCAACCCTCCTCCGCCGCAGGCGGCACCTCCTCCCAAAGGGAGGAGAAATCAAAAAGAATACGAGTGAAGCTCGTGTATTATATTAAGACCTGAATCAAATAACGAGAGCCCGTCGGGACGACGGGCTCTCGTTTTCTACATATTTACTTCTTTTCGTGTTTTCCGACGTAGGTGTTCTTTTTCACGACCGAGCCGAGCGAAATCTTCGGGAGCTTGGGAAGGTTCGAAAGTTCGGGCAGCTTGGGCAGTTTCGGGAGCTTGTCGGGAAGCTCTTGGATGAAAGCGGGAACCGGAAGCGGAACCAGGAACAGCTTTTGGAATTTGCTGTACAGGAACTTGGTGATAATCCAGGCAATGTAGCCGCTGGCAACGCCGATAATCAAAGCAACAAGAACATCGGAGGGATAGTGCGCCATAAGATAGTTTCTGGCGACCATCATCAGGAAAACCCAGATGGCGGACGGCGCAATCCACTTTTTGCCTTCCATAAGACAGATGGCCGTGCACCCGGCCGCTGCCGCCGTGACGTGCCCGGAGGGGAAGGAGAATCCGTCCTCCGCAGGGGAGCCTACGGCCTGCCAGTACTGCCGGTAAAGATCCACGGTTTCGAACGGCCGCGGCCTCGCAACGGCATCCTTTAGGATGATGTTGGTAATCAGAGCACCGCAGGCGACCGCACCGAACAGACACACACCCAGCTTTCTCGTTTTCGGGAAATACATGAAAACAAGAGCGGCGAGGAAAAACAGAATGCCCTTTTCGCCTAGAAGGGTTATGAGCTTAAAAAGAAAAGTCAAGAACCCGCAGGCAAGGCCGTGCAACATGCCGAGAATGGCAGCGTCATAGCCCGAAAAAAAGGAATTGAGGAACGAAGCGGCACCTGTCATTTGGCGGCCTCCTTATCCTTGGCGCCGGAGCGGGATTTTTTGTTTTTACCGTATCGACGGTTGCGCCGGAACCGGCGGTGATGGGAATTCTTCGATTTCCCGTCTTTGGAATCTTCCTCTGTGATTTCAACCGTCACGCCGTCGTCGGAGGATTCGCCGGAGACAAAGAACTCCGGAGATTCCCACGGGTCGGGTTCTTCGATAGGTTCGTCGTCATCTTCATCGGGATTGTAGTGGAGAACATGCGGAGGTGTTTCGCCGTCCTTCGGCCTTCCGCCGGGAACGGCCGCCACCTGCTTGGCCTTGTAGATACGGCCGGAATCGTCCGGGTCACTGTCAAGCTTGACCTTGACCTGCTGACGAAGAAGATTGACGAAAACGGCGGTGCCGTACCCGTCCGGCGTTTCCACAAAGGCACCCTGCTTGGGAACGGTCTGAACCAGCTCCTCGTAGGCGTCCTCCTCATAGCGCAGACAGCACATCAGTCGGCCGCAGGAGCCGGAAATCTTCGTGGGGTTGAGGGAGAGACTCTGCACCTTCGCCATCTTGGTGGAGACGGGCGCGAAATCGCACAGGAACTCCTTGCAGCAGTAGGGCCTGCCGCAGATACCGATGCCGCCGAGCATTTTTGCCTCGTCACGGACACCGATCTGCCGCAACTCGATGCGGTTGTGAAAAACCGCAGCAAGGTCCTTGACGAGTTCGCGGAAGTCGATTCTTCCGTCAGCGGTGAAATAGAACAGAGTCTTGTTTTCTTCCGGGTTTATTTCGCAGCCGACCAGCTTCATTTCGAGGTTGTGGGCTGCTACTCTTTCTTTGCAAATTTCTAATGCTTCGTGTTCGTTCATTATATGGATTCCTCAGGAACTTTCGAGTATGCCGAATACTGTTTTGACGCCGACATTGGCACTTAAATAACGGATGCATTTATCCGCAAGGGCCGACAGGGCGAAAAGAGCCTCTTCACCGAGGCCGGGGTTGGGCCGGCGTGCACAGAGAATATCCGCAATCACGGAATTGATGGCGGAGAAATAATCGCGGCATACCGCATTGCTTATCTTATTGCTGCTTTCGCAGAACTTAATCAATCCGGTTTTATCTCCCGCAGAGAGAAGCCGGAGCACTTCCAGCGCAAACGATTCGGCTTCGCTGCTGCTCGAGGAAGCGGAGTTGATGTTGATTTCGGCGCAGCGGGAGCGCACCGTCGGCAGAAACGAGGAGGCGTGCGACGTAATCAGAATAAAGACTACATAGGAAGGGGGCTCCTCGAGAATCTTCAGGGCAGCATTCTGCGCTTCGGTATTCATGAACTCACCGTCGTAGATAATGTAAACCTTGCAGGGAGATTCGTTCGGCAGAACGGCACTGTCGGCCACGATTTCGCGCATTTTGTCCACCGTGAAGACGGTTTTGCCCTCGGCACGACGGCAGACAATCACATCCGGGTGGTTGCCGGAAAAGACCTTTTCCGGTTTGCCGGTAAAATCGGCCGCCATTTCAAGGGCTTTCCGGTAGGCAGCCTCCGGCTCTGCGGCGGAGATGATATAAGAAGTCATTTAAGCTTTGTAAGGCCGATGTTCAGCCTGCGAAGCGTTTCCTCTTTGCCGAGAATGCGGCAGATTTCAACCGCACCGCCCGGCGTTACAAGCATGCCGGCAGCGGCGATGCGGACGGGCCACATGACGACACTCTTCTTGCAGCCCATCTTTTCGACCAGAGCGGTCATGACGGCAAGGATGTTTTCATCCTTCCAGTCGTCCACAGCCTCAAACATGGGAATGATGGCATCTAGGACGGAAAGAGCGGTTTCCAGAGTGCTCTTGCTCTTTTCGTGGACAAAGAGCTCGGAACCGTATTCCGGGAGAGCATCGAAGAAGCCGAGCTTCGGGGGAATGTCGGTCAAAACCTCGGTGCGCTGCTGCAGAAGAGCCGCAATCTCAGCCGGGTTGATGGCGGGATTTTTGACGGCCTGACGGATATAGGGCTCGGCAACGGCGGCAAAATCTTCGGCACTCATGGCACGGATGTACTCCGCATTGAAATGACGGAGCTTGTCAATGTCAAAAATAGCGGGGGACTTGGAAATGCCCTTCAGATCGAATACTTCCTTGAGCTCGTCAAGAGAGTATATTTCCTGTTCGCCTCCGGGGCTCCAGCCCAGAAGGGCGACATAGTTGAGAACGGCATCGGTGAGATAGCCCTGGGCTATGAGATCCTCATAGGAAGGGTCGCCGTGGCGTTTGGACATCTTGTTGTGAGCATCCCGCATGACAGGGGAGCAGTGGACATATTTGGGAATCTCCCAGCCGAAAGCTTCATAGAGAAGATTGTACTTCGGCGCGGAAGAGAGGTATTCGCTGCCGCGGACGACATGCGAGATGGCCATCAGATGGTCATCGATTACGTTGGCGAAATTATACGTTGGGAAACCGTCACGCTTTATCAGGACCTGGTCATCCAGCGTGGAATTTTCAACGGTGATATCACCGAAAATCTCATCGTGGAAGGTGGTGGTTCCTTCGTGCGGAATCTTCTGGCGGATGACGAAAGGCTCACCGACGGCAGCCCTGGCATCGCTTTCCTCTTTGGAAAGAGTCCGGCAGGGGTCGTCAACCTTGTCAAAGGAGGCAGAAGCCTCATCTTCCTCTTCGGCCTTTTCGCAGAAGCAGCGGTAAGCCGAGCCGTTTTCCACCAGCTGCAGAGCATAAGGCATGTACATATGCATACGCTCAGACTGAACATAAGGGCCATATTCTCCTCCAACGTCGGGCCCTTCATCATGCTCAAGGTGGCACTCGGCAAGCGTTTTGTAAATAACATCCGTCGCGCCCTCAACGAGACGGCCGCGATCGGTATCTTCGATTCTGAGTATGAATTTGCCGCCCGCATGCCTTGCAATGAGGTAGGTGTAAAGGGCAGTTCTCAGATTGCCGACATGCATATACCCCGTCGGCGAAGGGGCAAATCTTGTTCTAACCATAGTATTTTATATTTTAGATTAAACACTTGTTTAGGTCAACTTATTTTGGTAAAATATATTGGTTTATTTTTTGAACAATTAAGGAAGAAAAAATGGAAGAAAAAAAGACAATGTTTTCCGGAATCCAGCCTTCCGGCGACCTGCATCTGGGCAACTACCTCGGAGCCATCAAGAACTGGGTGGACCTTTCGGATGATTATAACTGCATATACTGCATAGTGGACGAACACGCCATAACCGTTCGCCAGGACCCGGCGGAACTCCGCCGCCGTTCGACGGCACAGCTGGCACAGTACATCGCATGCGGGCTTGACCCGGAGAAGAACATCCTCTTCATCCAGAGCCATGTTCACGAGCATGCCGAGCTGGGATGGATTCTGAACTGCTACACGCAGTTCGGTGAACTGAGCCGCATGACGCAGTTCAAGGATAAAAGCGCCAAGCATAAGGACAACATCACGGGCGGTTTGTTTACCTACCCGACGCTGATGGCGGCCGACATTCTGCTTTACAACGCCCACTATGTTCCCGTGGGTGCCGACCAGAAGCAGCATGTGGAACTCACACGCGATGTGGCCATCCGCTTCAACAATCTCTACGGAGACACTTTCGTGGTTCCGGAGCCCTACATCCCGAAAGTGGGCGCGAGAATCATGAGCCTTTCCGACCCGACCAGCAAGATGAGCAAGTCGGACCCGACGGGCTGCGTGTTCCTGATGGATCCGCCCGAGGAGATAGCGAGAAAGTTCAAGCGCGCCATTACCGACTCCGACACGGAGAGATGCGTACGCTATGCACCGGATGAAAAGCCTGGCGTATCCAACCTCATGAGCATCTACTCATCGGTTACCGGAAAGACCTATGCCGAGATAGAGAAGGAATTCGAAGGCCAGGGCTACGGCGCCTTCAAGCCGGCCGTCGGGGAAGCCGTCATCGAGACGCTGAGACCGGTTCGCGAAGAGGCCGAGCGCATTACCAAGGACAAGGAATATCTCAAGTCAATCTATGCCACAGGCGCGGAGCGCGCTTCCTATATTGCAAGAAAAACGCTGAGAAAGGTTGCAAAGCGTGTAGGCTTTGTGGAAAAACCGTTTTAAATGCTTTTTGATTATCTGGATGACTGGATCAGAATTGTTCTGGCCGTTGTCTGTTCGTTTGTAATTTCATATTTTCTGGTCCCGCCGGTGAAGAAATTCGCCGAGAGCGTAGGGGCCATCGATGAGCCGGGCAAGCGCCGCATTCACGACCATCCGATTCCGCGTATGGGAGGGCTTGCGATTGTAATTGCCTTCCTGATTTCCGCCCTGCTGTTCACGCAGATTACACAGCAGGTAAGAGGCATCATGATAGGCGTGATTATGATAGCCCTGATGGGAGCTCTCGATGACATATACGATCTGAACGCCTGGATTAAACTCGCCGTGCAGATTGCCGCAGCCCTGGTTGCCATATTCAGCGGCGTCGTGCTGAACGGAATTACCAATCCCTTCATGCAGGACGGAGGCTACGGATTTACGCAGGTCATCGGAAACAATCTCGGTATCATCCTCACGCTGGGATGGATTATCATCTGCACAAATGCTATGAACCTGATTGACGGGCTCGACGGGCTTGCCGTCGGACTGACGGCAATCGGAGCTTTGACAATGCTTGTGGTATCCCTGCTGGTTTCCGACGTGAACGTTACGGTTATCCTTGCCTGCCTGCTGGGCGGCTGCATAGGATTCATGCCGTACAACCTGAACCCCGCCAAGATTTTTATGGGGGATGTGGGTTCGCAGTCGCTCGGATTCATACTCGGCACGGCATCCACGCTCGGCCTTTTCAAACTGCATGCCCTCGTTACCTTCCTGGTTCCGATTATGGCGTTGGCCGTTCCTCTTGCCGACACAACCTTTGCGTTCTTCCGCAGAATTGCAAAAGGCCAGAGCCCTTTCAAAGCGGACAAGGGGCATTTCCATCACAAACTGCTGGCTCTCGGACTGAGCCAGAGACAGGTCGTGGCGATTCTCTGGGCGATAACCGGCATTACGGGACTCATAAGCATTTTGATGACGGAATCCGGAGCCATGCTGAAGATTATCTGCGCGGTGTTGGTATTTGCCATTGCCACGGGACTTTGGATTTTCGTTCTGCAAAAGATGCCTGTGCATAAATACTCCGAAACCGAACCCGATGTGAAAATTTACGACAAAGGAGCCGAAAAATGAACCTCAAGCTCAACTACAAAAGAACGGCCCTGATAGGTTTTGCGTTCTTTGGCATTCTTCTGCTTTGGCAGGTTTACGATTCCTGGTGCCCCACATTCCTGACTGATATCTTCGCAAGAAAGATGTACGGCATCTCCTCGGCCGAATTGAAGGCCGGAGACCCGGACAAGATTCTGAACGTGCAGTGGCTGGTAGGTATCATCATGGCCTGCGACAATCTCGCAGCCCTGGTTCTTCTGCCGATATTCGGCCGCCTTTCCGACAGAACCGTTTCGCCGATTGGAAAGCGTATGCCCTACATTCTCATAGGCACATTCGTGTCGGCGGTGGCCTTTCCTTTCATTCCGCTTTTCTTCCACAACAATAACGTTATCGCGATGGTGGGAACGATGGCCGTTGTGCTCATCTTCATGATGATGTACAGAAATCCCGCAGTAGCCCTGATGCCCGACATTACGCCGAAGCCGCTGCGAGCCAAGGCGAACGGCATCATCAACATTATGGGCTATCTCGGCGGAGCCTTTGCAACGGTACTCGGCATCGTATGTGTGCTCAGCGATTACATAAACGCCGCCGACTCCGCACGGAATCTCTGGACGATAGAAATCCCGTTCATCGTCGCCTCCGTGCTGATGGTCATCTCCGCTCTCGTTCTGTTCTTCACGATTAAGGAGAACAAGGTGGAAGAGGAAATCAAAGACGAACTCGAAGAGGGCGAGCGCCTTGCCGCCATAGAAACGCCGATTGAGGACGACAAGCCGATGTCCCCGGCAAACCGGAAGATGCTCATAGCTATTCTGGCAGCCGAATTTCTGTGGTTCATGAGCGACAATGCCATAGGAACCTACATAGGCAACTATGTTATCTATTATCTGAATTCCGTCTCTTCCGCGACCATGATTCTGACGATTATAGGCGGTCTTGCCTCCGTCATCGGTTTTGCGACGGCAGGAGGCATTGCCGAAAAGATCGGCCGCAAGTGGACCATATCGGCCGGACTCGGGATTACGGTTGTTGCACTGATTGTGATGTGCTTCGCGGCACCGACCGGGAAAGAGGTCGGCACGAACGGAGAGTTCGCTTTCCCCGTTCTGCTCTATGTGGTCTGGGCCATCAAAGGCTTCGGCATGGCGCTGGTGCACAACTGCTCGTTCCCGATGGTTGTGGAGCTGAGCTCTTCCAAGACGATAGGCAAGTTCACGGGCTACTATTACACCGCCTCGATGTCTGCGCAGACCGTTACACCGGTTCTGCTCGGTCTCATCTTTACCAGAGCACGGGCCTGGAAGGTCCTGCCGATTTACTCGGTAATACTGGTCGTTTTGAGCTTTGCCGTCTTTACGGCACTGGTTAAAAACATCAAGGCACATAAAGTCGAAAACACCACGGGGCTGGAAGCCATCGGTGCGGATGACTGAGCATTCTACAGACAGGAAACGATAACCATGACAGATAAAATCGAACGCTGCAACCGCTATGCCGAGCAGCTCGCAAGACTCATACGGTTTGAGACCATTTCATACGAGGAAAAAAGAGACCCGGAGAAGTATGCGAAGTTTCATGAACTCCTGAAACAGGAGTTCCCCGCGCTGTTCGCGGCCTGCGAATACGAGAACATCAACGGTAGCCTGCTCCTGAAGTGGAAGGGCGCCGAAGGCAGCGGCAAGGAGCCGGTTCTCTTCATGAATCATATGGATACGGTTGACCTTCAGGGCGAGTGGGAGTATCCTCCGCTTTCCGGGCAGATTGCCGAAGGCAAAGTCTGGGGAAGGGGAACGCTCGACAACAAGGGCGGACTCTGGGGAATGCTCTGCGCAGCGAACGAACTCGCGGCCGAGGGTTTTGTGCCGGGCTGTGATATCTATTTCGAATCCTCCTGCTCCGAAGAAATCAATGCCACGGACTGCGGCGCCTTTCCGGTCGCACAGACTCTGAAGGAGCGCGGAGTGCACTTTTCCATGATTCTGGACGAAGGCGGGATGATTACGGATGAGCCCGTCGGCGGAGTCCATAAGAATTTTGCCATGGTCGGTCTCGGAGAAAGAGGCTGCACCAGCATTAAATTCACCGCAAAAGGGAAGGGCGGACACGCTTCGACGCCGGACAAAAATTCTCCTCTGGTTCAGCTCGGAAAATTCATGGCCGAAGTGGACAGAAGCCGAATCTTCAAAGTGGAGCTGGCCGATGCCATCAAGGAGATGCTTCGGAGATTCGCTCCGTTTGTGGACGGACCGATCAGCAAGGTGTACGGCAATCCCGAAAAGTTCGATGCCGTTCTCAAAGCCGTGATGCCGATGTCGTCACCGACGGCGAAGGCACTCGTGCAGACGACGATAGCCTTTACGATGGCGGAAGGCTCCAACGGGCTGAACGTCATTCCGGCCGAGGCCTATGTCATCGGTAACATGCGCATATCCCACCACCAGGGCTTCAAGAGCAGTCTGGAAGCCATCGGCAAGGTGGCAAAGAAGTACGGCCTCGAGATGACCGTTCTGGAAGAGCCGAACGAGTCCAAACTCTCCGACTTCAACAGCAAAGCTTTCAAGCTTATCGAGGATGCCGTGGCGGCTTGCTTCGATTCGGTGCTAACGGCGCCCTACATCATGACGGGATGCAGCGACCTGCGTTATCTGGACTTCTTAGGCGACAACTGCTTCCACTTTGTCCCCTTTGTCATAAGCAAAGAGCAGATGGAAAGCATACACGGCCAGAACGAATGCGTGGACGTTGCAACGCTGGCTCCGGCTGTTGACTTTTACAAAATGCTCATGAAGGGAGCGGCAAATGTCTGACGGAAAGAAAAAGAGCGAGAGCTTTATCAGCGTCAGGGCTTTTCTTTCCGCTCTGATAGTCATCGCCATTTTGATGATCTGCACGTATGTGCTGACGGTCATCCTCCCGTGCGACGGAATTCCTTTCTGGAAATGGCTGCTTTCCCCGGTGCTGGTTCTCGGAAGCAGCGACAAGGTTACCATCATAGGGCTGCTGGTATTTCTGTTGATTGTCGGCGGCGTTTTCAATTCGCTGAATGCCTGCGGAATGATGCGTTACATGGTGGATGTTCTGGCAGATAAATTCGCGGATTCCAAATATAAGCTCATGGCCGTGATGATTTTCTTCTTTATGGCCATGGGTTCCCTGATAGGCTGTTTTGAAGAGATTGTTCCCCTCGTGCCTATTATTACCGCGCTTGCCATCAAACTCGGCTGGGATGCCCTGACGGGTTTGAGCATGAGCCTTCTGGCCGTAGGCTGCGGTTTTGCGGCCGGTGTTTTCAATCCTTTTACGGTCGGGATGGCACAGCAGCTGAGCGGACTGCCGATGTTCTCCGGAGCCTGGTTCCGGGCCATAGGCTTCGTCCTGATTTATGCGCTGCTGTTTGCCTTCGTGCGAGGACATGCAAAGAAGGTCGACACCGGTGTCCAGGCCGTGGACAATGCGGAGCTTGAACGTAATCCCCGGATGGAGAAGGGGCTGAAGCTCTTTGCCATTATTATCGGCATCGGCATTGTGATTGTCTTCTCAAGCGCTTTGCTCACGTTCCTGCAGGATTACACTTTCATTATCGTTGCTCTGATGTTCCTGGTTGCGGGTACCGTTGCCTGCATAACGGCAAAGATGCCGGGGAAGGAACACGCAAAGGCATTCGGCAGCGGCATTGTTTCGATGCTGCCGGCCATTCTGATGATTCTGATGGCATCCTCCATCAAGTTTACGCTGGTGGAAGCGGGTGCTATCGACACGATACTCGGCGCTGCCATCGGCGCGGCATCAAAGCTGCCGCACTGGGCCATCATTCTGTTCATATATCTGATTGTTCTGGTTATGAACTTCTTCGTGGCATCGGGATCGGCCAAGGTCATTATGCTGATTCCCCTCATCGTGCCTGTGGCAGAGGCTTTCGGCATTTCCGCACAGTTGTGCATTGTGGCCTTCGCTTTCGGCGACGGTTTTTCCAATGTTTTCTATCCAACCAATGCGGCCCTGCTGATTTCGCTTGGTCTGGCGGATATAAAATATCCGCAGTGGTTCCGGCACAACATCAAGTTCCAGGCAGCCAACCTGCTGCTCACTTCACTGCTTCTGCTGCTGGGTCTGGCACTTGGCGTATGAATTAATATTTTAGGAGATGTATTAAATGAGCAAAGCAGTCATTTTTTTCGCGGACGGATTCGAGGAGTGTGAAGGACTTCTCGTCGTTGACCTGCTGAGAAGAGGGAAGATTCATATCGAGACAGCCTCCGCAAACGGGAAAAAGACGGTTCTGTCTTCGCACAATGTGGAAATAAAGTGCGACAAAATGATTGAAGATGTTGTCTTTTCGGATGTTGATATTGTCGTTCTGCCGGGAGGCATTCCGGGCGTTGACAATCTGCTCGCAAACGAAACGGTCTGCAAGGTCTGCAGAGAATTCGCAGCCACCAGAAAACTCGCAGCGGTTTGCGCCGGCCCCGGTGTTCCGGGCCAGTTGGGTCTGCTGAAAGGCAAGAAAGCGACCATTTATCCGGGATTTGACGATAGACTCGTCGGAGCGGAGTATACCGCAGAAGCCGTCACGGTTGACGGGAACATCATTACCGGAAGAGCGCTTGGCGCCTGCTTTGATTTTACACTTGAGATTATTAAGGCACTGGAAGGAGAAGAAAAGGCCGCAGAGGTCGCAGCCAAAATTTGCTATACAGAATGAAAAGAAGTATTTGCCTTCTTATTATCCTATTCGTTTTTCTCGTCTTATCCGGTTGTCAAAAAAGCGAATCGACAGTAATTGCTGATGAGCCCCCAATACAGGAAATTGTTGATACTCCAGAACCGGAACCGACAGAAAATCCTGAAGAATTGTATGTGAAAGCAATAGATTTGCTTTATTCGTGCGAATTCGATAGCGCAAAGGAACTGTTCTCTTCCCTGAATGGTCTGAAAGACAGTAAGGAAATGGTGGACTATTGCGATTATCGAATCCAGGTATCATCAGAGGAACCAGCGCCGCTATATATAAAAGATGAATATGAAATTAAGGGTATACATGCTTTAGCAGGGAAATACTATATTAGTAATTTGGCGTATATATATGTACCGGATGAGATAAAAAAGGACACTCAAACGATTGTATATTATGCCGGTGGCGGTGGAGAGGAACCAATCCTTGAAATGTTCTCAATGCCACATATATATGAATATTTTCCAAAACATGCCCCCAATGCTGTGATAATAATGCTGAAACGTTCCGGCTTTACGTCAATGTCTGCAACAAACGCAAAGGTTATCGACATGATTAGACAGCTGGAATTGGATTTACAATATGTGGCGCATGATGTTGCAATAGTTGGCTCGTCAAATGGATGTTTTACAGCCAATAGAGCGGCTGTGCAGCTTTGGACTGACGGAAAGATAAAAGTGGCAAAGCTGTTAGATATGGACCAAGGGAATGAATGGATACCGATTAATACAAACGATAATCTGACAGACGAAGAATGCAAATTGTTAGCAGAAGAAGGAACAGAAGTGTATCTTTTTGAGCAGCATGATGTTGGTATGAATGTTGAGGCAATCGCCAATATGGTTAATCACGGTGTAAATGTAACCGTTGTTGAATGTGTTCATGATGATCACAATTCCATCACTGTATATATGTATAAGGAAGATATTTTTGGATGGATTACGGGAGAATATAGTGATTTGAATGAAGATGAATATACTATGGTAAAATTAGAAAAAGCCAGCTGAAGAATTCAGCTGGCTTTTTCTAATAATAAATCAAAGATCGTAATAGAGTTCGAACTCTTTCGGATGCGGGGTACGGGCGACTTCTTCATCGGCCGCGAGGTCGCGCTTGACAATCAGCTCAATCAGCCTTTCGGGGAATACGCCGCCGACCGTCAGATAATCGTGATCGGCTTCGAGAGCCCTGGCGGCTTCGGAGAGCGAGCCGGGAAGACCGCCAAGCTTGGCCTTTTCACTGGCCGGAAGGTCGAAAAGATTGAAATCAAAGGGACCCCAGCCTTTTGCCTTCGGGTCGATTTTATTCTTAATACCGTCAAGGCCGGCCATCAGAATGGCCGCATAGGCATAATAGGGATTGCAGGTGGCGTCCGGATTGCGGAGCTCAAAGCGCTTGGTATCGGGACTCTTGGCATAGGCCGGAATGCGGACAACGGCGCTTCTGTTTGCCATGGCAAAACCTATCGTGACGGGAGCTTCGAATCCCGGGATAAGGCGCTTGTATGAGTTGGTGGTAGGATTCGTGATGGCACAGAGAGACGCGGCGTGCGTCAGCAGACCGCCGATGAAATACATCGCTGTTTCGGAGAGCTGGGCATAGCGGTTCTCATCATAGAAGAGCGGCTTGCCGTCCTTCTTGAGAAGCATGTGAACGTGCATTCCGGAGCCGGCCTCACCCTTGACGGGCTTGGGCATAAAGGTGGCGGTTTTGCCGCTGGCGGCAGCTTCGTTCTTGATGATGTATTTGGCGGCGAGCGTCGCATCGGCCAGCTCGGTCATTTCACCGAGTTCGGTTTCGACTTCCAGCTGACCGCAGGCACCGACTTCGGTGTGGTGATACTTCACGTTGATTCCCCAGTCCTCCATAGCGAGGCAGATGCGGCTCCTGAGGTCGTTGTTGACATCGAGCGGGAGGGAGGAGTGATAGCCCTTGTGGTGAGCCACCTGGTATCCGGCGTTGTTGTCGGGACTGGCACTGTTCCACTCGGCCTGGAAGCAGTCAATGTTGTAGCAGGCGTACTCCGGCCTGTTTGCAAACTGCACACCGTCGAACACATAGAATTCAAACTCGGGGCCGATAATCATTTCATCGGCAATCCCCGTTTCCATCATGTATTCCACACTGCGGCGGGCAACGTTTCTCGGGTACTGGTCAAAAGGTCTGTTTTGAGGGCGGTCGATAATCATGACATCGCCGATCATGCTGAGAGTGGGGACTTCGCAGAACATGTCTATGACGGCACTGCCTAAGTCCGGCACAAATACCATGTCGGAATTTTCGACGGGGGCAAAACCGTAATTGGAACCGTCAAACCCTATGCCGTAGGTCATGGTGCTCTCGCTTAGACGTTTGGCCGGGATACTGAGATGTTTCCATCGGCCGTCAATATCGGTCATCTTGAAATCTATGATCTGAACGCCGTTTTTCTCGCACATGGCGAGGACGTCATCAAGAGTTTTTGCCATATTATCGTCCCTTTCGAAAAAAGATGTCTCATTATATGCCTTGTTTATGCTATAATCAATAATATGAATAAAAAAGTTTACTTTGCCGGTTCCATAAGAGGCGGCCGAGCCGATGCCGGGTTGTACCGGCGCATTATCGACTATATTCAGGAGACCGATGACGTGCTCACGGAACATGTGGGCGATGTCGGCTACACATCATTTGAGTCGGAAGACGGGGCAGCCGACAGGCGGATTTATGCACAGGACATGGCCTGGATGCACGAGTGCGATTTTGTCGTGGCGGAGTGTACCTGCGTTTCGACCGGCGTGGGCTATGAACTCGCCTATGCCGAGAAACTCGCCAAGCCGGTCCATATTTTTTACAGACCGAAGGATGCCAATCTGTCGGCCATGATTTGCGGCAATCCCTATTTTTCGATAATCCGATATGAAAACTGGGATGATTTGGAACCGAAACTGAAGGAGGTACTTGAAAATGCCTGACATATCCGCTCTGTTCAAGGCAAAACAGGCCTGGGGAAGGTTCAAGGAGAACCACCCGAAATTCGAACCATTCGTGAATGCGGTAAAAAGCAGGGGCGTGCCGGCCGGCTCTGTGATAGAGCTGGAGATAAAATATCCCGAGGGAGCCGGAACGATGAAAACGAATCTGAAGGTTACGGAATCGGACCTTGAGATTCTCGGCATGCTGAAAAGCTTGATGTAACGCCAAAGCCATAGTATAATAAACTATCACCGATAAGGAGAAAGCAATAATGGGAAAATATGTTATAAAAGAAAGCAAAAGCGGCCCGATGTTCAACCTGAAGGCAGGTAACAATGAAATCATCGGCACCAGCGAAATTTACTCCTCCAAATCCGCTTGCAAGAACGGTATCGAGAGCGTTATGAAAAATGCTCCCAAAGCTCCGATTGAGGACCAGACGCTTGCCAATCCCGAAAAGGTTTCCAACCCGAAGTTCGAAATCTACAAGGATAAGAAGGGCGAGTTCCGCTTCCGCCTCAAAGCCGGCAATGGCGAGACGATTCTCACCTCCGAAGGCTACAAGTCCAAGGACGGCTGCAAGAACGGCATCGAGAGTGTAAAGAAGAATGCCGATTCCGAAATCAAGGAAGAAGAGTAAGATTCCAAAGCAAAAGCCGTGAGCAAAAGCTCACGGCTTTAGTCATGTCTTTTTTACAGCGGTCGTTCCGCATTTCGGACATACGATTTTAATTTTCCCTCTGCCGACAGGTACACGGATTAGGGTTTTACACTGTTTGCAGCCGAAGTATCTGTACGTCTTGCGGTCTTTGAACTTCCGGCGCCACAGTGCAATCCGGTTACGGACCGGAGAAGTGAGACGCATGTAGACATCCAGTTCTCTCCGCCTTGCAGCGATGTTTCTGGAATAACAGCGGATGCAGGACCAGACGAGAGCTGCAAGAGAAAGGATGTACAGGAACCTTAGGGGAATAAAAGAAGACAACAGTATTAAAAGGAGAGCAGCACTGTTCAGAAAAACGGTGAGTTTATCCGTCCCGTACCGACCCTGCATCCACACTTGTAATTTACTTTTGAGTCTGTTCAGAAATCCATTCATGATTGACAAGGAACCAAGGCAGTGTTAAAACTGCTTTGATGATACAAGTGTTACACCGAAGCCGGCACTTTGTCAAGAGCTCCGGCCACGGATGCGACAGAAAAGAGGTTTTTGTTTTGTCACCCGAAACCGAATCGGCGATATCAAGAAAAAACGCTCTGCGCCTTTCCAACGAGGAATCCAACCGGATTACCAAGGAATCAATCGAGGCGGCTCTCATAGCTCTCATGAGAGACAGAGAATTTGACGATATCAGCATAACCGACATTATCAAAAAGGCCGGTGTATCCCGTTCGGCCTATTACAGGAACTATTCTTCAAAAGAAGATATTCTTTCCACCGCTTTTACGAGGATAACGGATGCCTTTCTCGAGGTGATTTCCGAACCGATGGACATAAAAGACATACATGCCTGCTTTAAAATGCTGTTCGACAGGCTCTACGAAAGCAGAGACGTATTCGACGTTGTCCTGAAGGCGGGCATGATAGACGATGTGCGCAATGCCGTTAATACCAAGTTTCTTTCCCTCGTCCAGGATTTAAAAACCGACAGCTATTACGGCTTCTCGGCTTTTCTGGGGGCGGTGTTCAACATCGTGCTGACCTGGAAGAACAGAGGCTACAGCGAAAGCAGCGATGCCCTCGCAGATATATGTGAAAAACTGATGCATACGGAGGTCTGGCCGGCATAGTGAAAACGTTTCATAAGATATTCTATCATTTTCTAAGGCTGATTATCGTGCCGTACAAAGCTCTGTTTACGAATTACTCCTGGAAAATATACAGGCCGAAGAGCAAAACCTATATGGTGCTGGCAAATCACAACACCAATACCGATTTCTTCCTTGTGGGGGTTGCCTTCTTCCGCCACATGTATTTTGTTGCAAGCGAGCATCTTTACAGGCTGGGATTTGCCAGCGTCCTGATTAAATTCCTGCAGCATCCGATTCCCAGAAAAAAAGGTGCGGATGCCGGGGACACCGTGCAGATGATTAAACAGCGTCTGGCCGAGGGCTCCAACGTCTGCATGTTCGTAGAAGGGAACCGCTCGTACTTCGGAGAAACCGGCTGGATATCCGGAACGAACGGACATCTCGTTAAAGAATGCGGAGCCGGGCTCATCACCTTTGCAACCCACGGCGGATACTTCAAGAGCCCGCGCTGGGCTTCCGAAAAGAGAAAGGGACCCACCTGGGGCGCTGTAGTGCATGAATATACGCCGGAAGAACTGGCCGCAATGACGGCGGACGAAATAACCGAGGCCATACGCCGAGATCTCTACGTGAATGCCTACGAAGACAAACCGGCACCGTATCCGTGCAAACATCAGGCCGAAACTCTCGAGACGGCTCTTTTCGTCTGCCCGGAGTGTCATGCCATATCCACGCTGAAAAGCTCCGGGGAACACTTCTGCTGCACAAAATGCGGCATGAAGCTGAGACTCAACCGGTACAACCGTTTTGAAGCCGATGACGGCAAGCCGAAATTCGAGACGATTATCGACTGGGGACACTGGCAGCAGAAATACCTTGAAGAGCAGATTCGGGAACTCCCTGCCGGCAGCTGCGCACTTCTTTTCAGCGATGACGGACTGGACTTGAGAGAGGTCGTCGAAGGAAAGAAGACTCCGCCGCTGTGCACGGGAAAGCTTGCCATGTTTGCCGACAGGCTGGAGTTTGACGGCGGAGAGATGAAACTTGCCTTCTCCGTGAAAGAGATTGAAAAGATGTCGGTGGCGATGGTAAGCACGCTGCTTTTTACCGCTTCCGGAAAGTATTATGAAATCAAGGCATCCGGGCAGCCGTATTCGGCCATAAAATACATGATGGCCTGGCGGTTCCTCAACGGAAAGGAGTACGTGTGAAAAAAAGAAAGCTGAACGACAGTCTCCTCTTCTCCCTGCTGATGATTCTCATAGGCGGCCTGCTTGCAAGCTTTGCGGTAGCCTGCATCATCCTGCCGAATGACGCCCTGGATTACGGCACGGCAGGCATAGCCATCATTATCAGCAAGCTGAGCGGAATCAACCTTTCGGTTTGCGTGGTAATGGTTATGATACCCTTCCTGGCGCTCGGATTGATTTTTATGGGAAAGAACTTCTGTACCCGTGCCTGCTTCGGTGCGCTTGTATACACAATCGGACTGGAACTGTTTGAAAAAATACCCTTTGTGCTCAATGCCGAGCACTTCGTTGCGGTTGCTTTCGGCGGAGCCATTCTCGGATTCGGGCTTTCCCTTATCCTGCGGTTCGGCGGATGCATAGACGGCTCCGAAATCCTGGCCAACATTCTGGTAAACCGCCTGCATGAAAAGAAAAACAGGCAATACAGTCTCACGGGCTTTCTCATCGCTTTCAACGCCTGCGTCTATCTGGCAGTGTATGTGCTGATTGACAGGACAAGCGCCCTGCTGAGCTTGTTGGTCTATGTTGTGGCAACTATCGTGACGGACCACTTTACCGACCGGTTCGAGGCCATAAAGCAGGTTACGATTATCACAAAGAAACCCGAGCAGATGATAGAGCGAATTTACAGCGAGATGAACAAGACATGCACCGTAATCGATTCCTCCGGCGTGATAGCCGGGACCAACAAGACGCTGATTTGCTATGTAAGCTATTTTGAACTGCAGCAGCTTCGAGAAATTATGGAGGATTTTTCGGACAGCGCCTTTATCACGGTTTCGACCATCGATGAAATCATAAAAAAATAGATGCAAAAAAATGCACCCGGGAAACCGGGTGCATTTCAATTGTTGTATGCGTTAAGCGGCAGGAGCTTCTTCGGCAAGATCGGCTACAACTTCGGGAGCCTTCTCGGCTACACCGAGGATGGCACCGTTTTCGCCGACTTCGAGACCGTCGCGGGAAGCGCAGGTCTTGCAGATGGAAGAACGGCCGGCCTCAATAGCCTGGTCGATGGTGCCGGCTGTGAGGACATCGGAATTGTTGAGGTGCTGGCAGTCTTCATGCGTGTGGTACTTCTTGCCGTACTGTGTCCAGTAGACGGTTGTGTCGCTCAGAGTCTGCTGTGCTACGGCGAGACCTTCTTCGGAAACGGGATTGTAATCATAGCTGGCTGCACCGCCGATGAGAAGACCGGCAATGGCGGCAATGATGGCAATCTTCTTGAGCTTCGGGTCTGCATTTTTATCCGTCAGAGCAACAATGAGGAAGGGAAGGAATGCAAAGCAGCAGACGATGACGCCCATATTGTTCCACAGCCAGAATTTTGCCTTGTTGGCTTCGGATACGGGGTCAATGTGGTTTGCTTTTTTCCAGAACTGAGCGCCGATTATTACTAGGGCAAGATCCAGAACCAGGGCAATGATGAGAGCCGTGGTGGTGGGGATGTTGAGGATTTCACATTTGCCTTTGAAAATCATGAATGCAAGGATTTCGCAACCGATTGCGAGAACCCAGAGAACCCATGCGAGAATTCTCAGCGTCTTGGGATTGCTGTTCTTGGAACCGTCAGCCTGCTGTACTGTTTTTGTAGCGGGGGCAGGTTCAGCCTTGGGGGCTGCTTCGGCCTTGGGTGCGGACTTCTTGGGGGCAACTTCTTTGCCGTCATCCGCAGATACGATAGTATGCTGTTTCTTTTCAGCCATTTTTATAGCCTCCTGATTTAGGAATATAGTTGGTGGAAATATTATACCACAATGCATTTTGTTTTCAATTATTTAATTCTTTATTCCTTGACGGGTACAGAATTAGTTTATATAATGAACCCAAATTCTATATAAGGAGACAAAAAATGGATTTAACCTCTCTTATGGGCGCTCTTCTGAGCGATAACAACGTCCAGTCGGTTTCCGGCAAGACCGGCGTTTCCAACGGAAACGTGGCAGGTGTTCTGGCAACCGCTCTGCCCATGCTTCTCAACGGCGCCAATAACCAGGCCCAGCAGAAGGAAACCAGCCAGAGCTTCCACGAAGCGGTTCTGGAGCATTCCAAGAAGGACCCCGAAAAAGTTGACCTCGCCGAAGGCGAAAAAATCGTTGACCACCTCCTCGGCAATGATGCTGACAAGGCAGAGAAGGCCATAGCAAAGCAGACCGGTCTCAGCAGAGCCCAGGTAGCGCTCATCCTTGCAGCAGCCGCTCCGATTATCATGAACATGCTCGGCAAGCAGACCTCTGCTTCCCACAGCAACTCCGCATCTTCCACCGCATCTCTGCTCGGCAGCCTCCTCGGCGGCGGCTCCAACAGCAATGCAAGCAATGCTCTGATGACGGCCGCTCTCGGCGCAGTCCTCAGCAATGCTCTCGGCGGAAACAGCCAGAGCAGCGCCTCCTCCAGCATTCTGGGCAGCGTTCTCGGTTCCGCTCTCGGCGCAAAGCCCCAGCAGAATCATGCAGCCTCCAACGGCACGGCAGCCCTGCTCGGCAGCCTTCTCGGCGCAACCCAGCAGCAGGCAAAGCCCCAGCAGAGCAACGTATCCGCTGATCTGCTCGGCAGCCTTCTCGGCGCAAGCCAGCAGCAGGTAAAACCTCAGCAGCAGAGCAATGCCTCCGCCGATCTGCTCGGAGGACTTCTGAACCTTCTCAAGTAAGTTCAATCCAATACCGAAATACCCGCGGCTCGAAAGAACCGCGGGTATTTTTGTCCTCTTCCCTTGAAGAAGTTGCTATAGTATAATAATGACACTATACAGACGGGAAGGGGAAACACCGTGACTGATTTTGAAAAACTGAAATACGAAGATCCGAAGGATGCCGTCAGAGATATCTACCATACGCTGATGTACATGGTGGAAAGCTATTGCGAAAGAGCGCGCAATCTCAATCTGGACGATGCTTTCATAGAAATTCTCCGTGAGAAATACACCCTGGTGGAGGACATACTCAAGTACAACATGCTTGAAATACCTTATACTACCTATAGTCTTCTGTACAGCTACTGCGTGGACTATATGACGGCTCTCATCGGCAAGGACTGGCGCGAGGCACTGGAAAAGAACTATGCCGGCTATCTCAAAAGCAAGAACATCAAGGAAGCCGAAGGCGAGGAATGGTACCATATCGACGGTTGGTGCAAATATGTCAGTGATGCATTCTATGATTCGATGAGCCAAATCTGCCGGAACATGTTCAATACGCATCTCCTGCAGGAAGGCGTCATCGCAAAAATCAAGGCGGCCCTTACCGGCCAGGAAGCATGAGGTGGCGGCTATGCAGATAAACTATGTGGGGCATGCCTGCTTTGAACTGGTAATCGACGGGATTCGAGTGATGATTGACCCGTTTATTGACGGAAACCCGGCCTGCGGCAGCAAATCGGAAGATTTTTGCCCGGACCTGATTTTGGTAACCCACGGCCACAACGATCATCTTGGCGATGCCTTGAAAATAGCACGGCGAAGCGGCGCAACGCTGGCGGCGCAGGTGGACCTGCTGAAAACACTGGATACGGCGGGAATCAGCACCGTGGCCTTCAATACGGGCGGTACTTTTGATTTCAAGGGCCTTCGTGTCACAATGACACAGGCCATTCACGGCAATACTGTAGAAACCGAAGACGGGAGAGCCTATGCGGGAATCTGTTGCGGCTACGTTCTCCGCAGTGAGAAGGAAACGGTCTATCATGCCGGAGACACCGGACTGTTCGGTGACATGGAGAGCGTGATTTCCCGTTGCGGAATCGACGTGGCGCTTCTGCCCATCGGAGACTTCTACACGATGGGGCCGGAGGATGCCGTCACGGCGGCGCAGTGGCTGAAGGCGCGCTGGGTGATACCGATGCATTACAACACCTTCCCGGTAATACGGCAGGATGCCGAGGCATTTGCCCGCGAGCTGGAGAAAAGCAGCCCGGCAAAATGCATAGTGCTGAAGCCCGGCGAGAGCTGGCAGAACTGAAAAAAGGAAAACCCGTCCAATCGGACGGGTTTTCCTTTTTCCTTCAGGAGAGTATCTGAACCCAAAGCGGGATAGTCAGCACGGCCAGGGCTGTGGTGATGAAGATGAGTTTTGCGCTGAGACTTCGGTTTCCGCCGTAAACGGCGCAGAGCATTGTGGAATTCGTTGCGGCCGGCATAGCGGCCATGAGAATGACGACTTTGCGCAGCGTATCGTCGCAGGGGATGAAGCGAAGCAGAAGAAGCATCAGTGCGGCCACGCCGAAGAGCTTTACGACCGTGAAGGGAATCATCCGCCAGTCGGTAAAGAGGTCCTTTACCGGTACGTCCGCCAGCACGGAGCCGATAATCAGCATGGCGCAGGGAGAAGTGGCTTTCCCTATGAAATTGCAGGCATCCGTGATGAGAGCGGGTACTTTTACCCCGAGCATGTATAGAATGGCGGCCACAAGGCCGGAAAGAAAGGCGGGATTGAGGATTCTTTTAAAGGATGCCTTTCCCGAAAGCAGAAAGATGCCGAGCGAGAAACAAAGCAGGTTGTAGGGGATGTTGAGCAGCGAAGCGTAAAAGGCCGCATTGCCGCCGAATGCCGCAGCACAGACGGGAATGCCGATATAGGTGACGTTGCCGCACATAGTCTCGAACATATAGATGCCTCTGTCATCCGGTGCAGGCTTCAGCCGCGGGATGACGATAAGAGCAACTAGACCGGCGACGAGGAACATACCGGTAGAGATGCCGAGAGCGGCGAGAACCCCTGCCGAATCAATACCGGATTCCGAGCTGACAATGGCGTCGAAAAGATAGAACGGAAGAATGACCTTGATAACGGTGTTGGAAAGCACCGAGGTTCCTTCTTCGGTTATAACCTTCAGTTTCCGACAACCGAAACCGACGAGTATGGCTATGAAAATAACAGCAATCTGATGAATGGCCGTCATATCTGCAATTCCTTTCAGGCACGCGGGTGGGCGTGATTGTAAACATCCTTCAAATCCTTGGCAATCAGCTTGGTATAGAAGCTGGTGGAGGAGATGTCGGAATGCCCCATGAGCTCCTGTACCGAGCGGAGATCCGCTCCGTTTTCGAGCAGGTGCGTTGCAAAGGAATGGCGAAGCGTGTGAGGCGTGATGTCCTTTTGGATGCCGGCAGATTTGGCATAAGCCTTGACAATCTTCCAGAAACCCTGCCGGGACATCCTTGCGCCGTCCACATTGACAAAGAGCGCCGGCTCATCCTCGTAGAGAACCATCTGCGGACGGATGAGCTCCAGGTATTCGCGCAGTGCCTTGACGGCGGTCGGATACATCGGCACAAGCCGCTCCTTCTTATCCCCGGCAATGCGGACAAGTTCCGCACCGAGGTTGACATCCTGCACATTGAGGTCCAGCAGTTCGGAAACGCGCATGCCGGTTGCATACATCAGTTCCAGCATGGCATGGTCACGGTAACCCTTGACGTCGACACAGCGCGGCTGCTTCAAAAAGAGATCGATCTCTTCGTTGGTGAGGATTTCCGGAGCCTTGGCAACGACCTTGTCGGCCTTGATTTCGGAAGAAGGATTCTCGTCCAGAATGCCGCGGCTACAGAGCAGGGAGTAGAAGTTCCTGACCGTAGCGGCACATCGGGCAACCGTTGCGGCGGACTTTCCGGCATTGTGCAGATGGCTGATATAAGCGTTGATGTCGCGCGAAGACGCTGTAACCAAATCGCAACCAGAGTTAACCAGATAATCCGCGAATTGCCGCAAATCCCGCATATAGGACTCCACCGTATTTGCCGAGGATTTACGCTCATTAATTAAATAATCTCTGAACAGTTCCAAGCATTCGATGCTGCTCACCGTACCCACCTCACAATAATAAGGTTTCCATAATTTAGTTACAATTATATGACAAAAAGTTAATAATTGCAAGCATTATTTTTTATGGGTCCCACTCGAGTGGAAAAAGAAGCGGCGGCATGGTATGATAAAGCTGTTATATAGAAACATGGCATACCATAATAAGAAGAAAAAGAAAACAAACGATCCGCTGATGACCTTAAAGGATATCGTCAGAGTCTCCGGCGTGGACAGAAAGACGCTGCTGCGTTATCTTCCGACTCCCTTAGAGCGCGTTAAGACAATACGGGGCAGAAAAGTTACGCTGACATACTGGCAAAAGAGCGACGTGGAGCGCACGTTCCAGCACCCGAAAATCCGGGCGGAAATCGAGAGAGCTGCCGAAAAGCAGCGTAAAAACGAGATGGTTCGCTCTCTGCGGCCGATACTGGCAGCATATACGCCGGAGAATCTGATTCAATCCGCAGGGGAACTCAGGCGCGCCTTCGTGCTGCATATCGGCCCGACGAACAGCGGCAAGACGCACGACGCCATAGAGGCCCTCATGGCTGCCGGCAACGGGACCTATCTCGGCCCGCTGAGACTGCTGGCGCTGGAGATGTATGACCGAATCAATGCAAACGGCATTCCCTGCACACTGCTGACGGGCGAAGAGCATATTCCGCAGGAGGGTGCGGAGATTATTTCCTCCACCATAGAAATGTGCGACTTCAAGCGCCATTTCAAAGTGGCGGTTATCGACGAGGCGCAGCTCATTACCGACAAGGACAGAGGTGCCTCCTGGCTGAAGGCACTGTGCCGCATAGATGCGGAAGAGATACACGTCTGCCTGGCTCCGGAGGCCGAGGAACTGATAGAAGGTCTGATTCGGGAATTCGGGGACCCTTACAATATCGTCCGTCACGAGAGACTGACGCCTCTTGTGTACAGCGGTCGCTGCAACGGTTACAAAGGTGTACAGCCGAACGACGCTGTCATCTGTTTTTCCAGAAAGAGCGTGCTTTCGACAGCGGCCCAGCTGGAGAAGCAGGGCTTCGGCTGCAGCGTAATCTACGGGGCTCTGCCTCCCGTAGCCAGACGAAACGAAGTGGAGAAATACACTTCCGGCCAGTCAAACGTGATTGTGGCAACGGATGCCATAGGCCTCGGAATTTCGCTGCCAATCCGACGCATTGTTTTTGCCGAAACCTATAAGTTCGACGGCGTGGAGAGACGCCCGCTGCTGCCGTCGGAAATCCGTCAGATAGCCGGGCGCGCGGGACGCTACGGCATGTTCGAAAAAGGCGAAGTTCTGTCTATGGATGCAACGGACCTCATCGAGCGGGGACTGAACACCGAGCCGCCGCGGGAGCATGCTCTTTGCATTGCCTTCCCGAGAGAGACGCTGGACTCCGCCTATCCGGTTGACGTACTGCTGGCAGCCTGGAACACACTGCCGCCCGTCAGAGCCTTTACGAGAGAAGACATGCGCGATGCGGCAATTCTCTATTCCCACATCGGTAAAACCGCCGCTTCGGCCGACAGAGACCTGGTCTATGACCTGATTACCTGCCCGGTGGACACGGGCTGCGCGGAGCTCATCCGCTATTGGGCGGACTGCACCAGGGCCATTATCAAGGGCCGCTTTGTACCGGAACCGACCTTCGGAACGGATGATCTGCTGGGCTGCGAGCTGCAATACAAGGCGCTGGACATCCACCACCAGCTGCTCACACGCATCGGGCGGGAAGATGACTGCACCGAGGAGAGAGATTTCATTTGTCGCCGAATCAAGGAACTGATGGCCGAGGACAAATCCGAGTACATCCGAAGGTGCAGCGTATGCGGAAGAGAACTGCCGATTGGCTGGCCGTTTACACAGTGCCGCAGCTGCCGTCTCAGTTTTCACATATAAAAAAAGCACCGGTTTTTTTAAACCGGTGCTTTTTGATATTCATATACTTATTTTTTCTTTTTAAACAGTTTGTCGCGGTACTGCAGAACGAGAATAAAGGCGAACAGGGCAACGAGAATCAGGGCCGTGCGAAGTTCGTTGCCGGGGACGGAACTCATCAGCAGAAGCATCGGAGCGCCGAGAACGATTGACCAGAGGTTCTGGTAGATGATGTTGTGCGAGGCGGGTGTTTTGTACAGCGGGTCTATCTCGCGAAGAAGGATGACGCCGGTGGAGGCGGTTCCCGTGAGCATACCGTACATGGCGAGGAACATCTCGTCGGAATACTCCGGGAAGAGATGCGTGCACTGCCATTTGCAGTACCAGTAGGTGATGAGAGCACCGGCCGTGCAGACGAGAAGGAGCGGAACGATGAATTCCTTGTGCCGGAAGGCCGAGAGGTCAATGGCGGCAATGGAAGCGACAACCATAAGGTCGAACATCAGGCCGGAAATGCGGTTAAGCATGAAGTTATTGGTATAGGAGCGCTTCATCCAGCCGATAGCACGGCACTTGTCGCCGATACCTTTGAAGAGAATGGCCCAGGCGGTGCCGATGAGGAAGTTGAAGCCCCAGATGAGAGGGTTGACGGTATTCAGAAGCAGATTGTTGCCGCTGGGGAGAAATACATATTTATACAGCAGCCACATCGAGGCAAAGGCAACAATATAGGTGCCGAAGACGAGAGCAAACTGAACCGTGAGCTTGTCCATAGATTCGGAAATGGGAATCTCGTTCTCTCCGGTTATCTGCTCGGCCGTGAGGTCTTCCACCGTGCCGGCATTCTCAACCTGAGCGCGGGGATCGCCCGCACGGCGCATTTTATTGAGATACAGCACACCGCCGACACAGGCAGATACAAAACCCATCGCCGCAACGGTGAGACCGAAGCTGGAACCGAAAGTGAAACCGTGCTGCTGTTCGTAGATGGTGCCCCAGTTAAAGGCCTGACCGGGCCCCTGCCCGTAGCCCATCGGAAGGATGACGCCGCCGGCGGCAAAGCAGCCGACCGCATAGGAGAGCAGCAGCGTGATGAGAAGGCCGACGATACCCTGAATCAGGTATCCGCCTACGGTAATCGTTGAGGTGTTGAAGACATCGCGACGGGCTTTTTTCCCCTTGGCCCCGTCGAGATGACGCCAGGCAAGCGCTACAAAGCCGAGACCGAGACCGTGATACGTCAGCGATTCGAGCGTTACAAGTTCAAACATGGAACGGCCGAAGATGGCCTTGTAAACGGCATCGAGGAAGAGAGCCAGGAAGCCGCCGAGAACGGCAGCGGGAATGAGACTTCTGCGAAGGAATGCAATTTTGCGAATGAGCAGGTTAGCCAGCATCATGCACCCGAAGAGCAGTGCCAAAGTAATAATGAAGGACCAGACTTCAATATCCCAGAAACTGAATCCGCTTGTCATGATAACACCTCCCAATATTAAAAATGGACGGCTAATTATACAATGACCATAAGCTTATTACAATGAAATTTTAAAAGTTGTGAAGCTTCAGCTTAAGTAAACCCGGCATTCGTACGGCTTGAGGACGGGGGAACCGTTCTCATAGTTTGCGAGAATTAGGTCCGCATCCACCGGAATCCGGATTTCGACAGGGTCCTCCGTGAACGAGCAGAAAACGTGCAGCTGCTGTCCCTCGCCGGTCATCGTGTACTCATAGAGCTTGCCGGAGCTTTTGCTATGCTCCCTGTATTTCCCGCTGCGGACACAGGGCAGAGATTTGCGCATCTCGATGGCTTTCCGGTAGAAGTTGAGAACGGAATCGGGGTCGTTTAACTGGTCTTCGCAGTTGATTTCGGTATAGTTGGGGTTGATGCAGAACCAGGGCTTTTCCCCTTCGGTGAAGCCGGCGTTCCGGCCTTCCGTCCAGGGGAAGGGCGTTCTGGCGCTGTCGCGCGAGGCTGTGTAGTAGATTTTGAGGCGGAGCTTTTCGGGAAGATTCCGGTACTTGTTCCTCGTCTGCACATCTTCATACATTTCCGTGCTTTCGGGATACCAGTTGGTCATGCCGAGTTCCTGCCCCTGATAGACGAAGGGTGTTCCTTTCTGGAACATATAGGCTGCACAGAGCATCTTGGCACTCTCGGTACGGTATTTTTCACTGCCGAAGCGGGAGACGGCGCGCGAGTGATCGTGATTTTCCAGATACAGACAGTTCCAGCCTTTTCCCTCCAGACCCTCCTGCCAGGCAGAAAAGGCCTTTTTGAGCTTCTTCAGAGAGAATTTGAGCGGGATGAAGTCCGTTATCAGACAGTCCGCTCCCATGCAGTCAAACTGGATGAACATGTCCAGATCGTTGTGGTCGCTTTCGGCCGTATATTCAAGGCATTTTGCGGGAGAGGACAGACCGGCTTCGGCAAGCGTCATGCAGTCGTAATCATCAAAAGCCTCGCGGCGGAACTGCTGCAGATATTCGTGCAGATGGGGACCAAAGTTGTAGTGCATGATTCCTCTGGCATAGGGAAAGACATAGTCGTTCGGCAGGCCTTCCTTTTTGGAGATGAAGGTGATGACGTCCTCACGAAAACCGTCCACACCCAGATCCAGCCAGAAGCGCAGAATTTTCACGACCTCTGCCCGAACCAGAGGATTGTCCATATTTAAATCCGGCTGTTTTATAGCGAAGAGGTGGAGATAGTACTCCTGCCGTACCTCGTCCCACTGCCAGGCCTTGCCTTCAAAGTGGCTGTCCCAGTTGTTGGGCAGTCTGCCGCCGGGCTTGCCGGGCCGCCAGATGTAATAGTCGGTATAAGGGTCGATGCGCTGCCGGGACTTCTGGAACCACTCGTGCTCGTCACTCGTGTGGTTGATTACCAGATCCATAATGACTTTCATGCCGCGGGTGTGAGCCCCGTCAAGCACCTTTTTGAAGGCATCGAGACCGCCGAACTCCGGGGCAATGTCCATATAGTCCGAGATGTCGTAGCCGCAGTCCACGCCGGGGGAGGGATAGAGCGGGGAGAACCAGATGGCGTTGCAGCCGAGAGACTTTATATAGTCAAGCTTATCGTATACGCCGTATAGGTCTCCGAAACCGTCCCCGTTTCCGTCCTTGAAGCTGCGGGGCCAAATCTGATAGAAAACGCAATCCTTGTACCACCTTGTGTGCTGCATGTTTCCAACCCTTTCTTCCTATGCTATAATTCTATAACAATAATAAAGAGAACAGGGGCGGATTTCAAGCATGATCAGAGAATTCACGGTACAGGAGAAGAAGCACTTTCTGCTCAAAAACGAAAGCCTGAGCTGCCTGCTGCGCATCAGCGGCAGCAAGGTAGAACTGCTGCACTTCGGTGCACCGGTCGGCGAGGAGGATGCCGGAGCGCTCGCCTGTACGCAGGGACCCGGCTGGGGCTGCTCGACGATGTACGGAGATATCTGCCTGGATACGCTTCCGCTGGCCTGGTCGGAATCCGGTACGGGAGATTTTCGGGAAAGCCCTCTGACCGTGCTGAAGGGTGGTGTGCCGGTGGCGCCGGACTGCCGCTTCATAGAGGCAAGGTGCACGAAGGGCATCGCACGTCTCAACGGCATGCCGCAGGCGAAGGGAGACTGTGACACGCTGGAAATCGTGCTGGCCGGGGACAGCGTGGAAGTGACGCTGATATTTGAACTTTTCCGGACAGCACTTACGAGAAGAACCGTCATTACCAATCTCACGGGCGACGAACTCTGCATCACAAAGTGCATGAGCAGCCTGCTGGATTTGAAAGGCGAATTCAGCATGATGACCTTCGACGGCGGGTGGATTCGCGAGGCGCACGGGCACAGCGTGCCGGTTTCGTATTCCCGCTGTGTGAACGAGAGCCTGACGGGCTTTTCATCCAACCGACACAATCCCGGCTTCATTCTCTGCAATGAGAGTGACAGCTACGGTTTCAATCTCGTTTATTCCGGCAATCACTACGGCTCTGCGCAGAAGAGCGCACAGAATCTCACCCGCGTTATGCAGGGCATCAGCCCGGACAGCTTCTCGTATGTTCTCAAAGCCCACGAGAGCTTTGAAACGCCCGAGGCGGTCATGACCTGGTCCGGCGACGGACTCGATGCTCTTCGGCAGAGAATGCACCGCTTTGTAAACGAACACATCGTTCCGTCCTACTGGCAATATAAGGAGAGACCGGTCCTGTTCAACAATTGGGAAGGCTGCATGTTCGATTTCAACGAGCGCAAGCTCCTGTCTCTGGCCGGAAAGGCAAAAAGCATCGGCTGTGAGTTGTTTGTGCTGGATGACGGCTGGTTCGGCGAGCGCAATGCCGACACGGCCGGTCTCGGAGACTATGACGTAAACAGAAAAAAACTCCCGAACGGCCTGAAGGGCCTTTCGGAGAAGATAAGAGCACTGGGACTGCAGTTCGGCCTGTGGTTTGAACCGGAGGCGGTAAACCCGGATTCCAAACTCTACCGCGCCCACCCGGACTGGGCCATTCATACGACGGAGCCAGATCTGCTCGGCCGGAACGAACTGCTGCTTGACCTCAGAAAAAGCGAGGTCAGAGATTATATAGTGGAAAACGTCGGCAGGATTATCGACGAGGCATCGCTCAGCTACGTCAAGTGGGATATGAACCGCCACTCTCCGCTGCTCGGAGCCGAAGCGCATGCATACATTCTCGGCCTGTATGATGTGCTGCACCGCATCTTCGATGCCAGGCCGCAGGTGCTTCTGGAGAGCTGTGCATCGGGCGGTAACCGTTTTGACCTCGGCATGCTCTGCTTCGGACCGCAGGCCTGGGCCAGCGACGATACCGACCCCATTGAGCGTCTGGACATCCAGGGAGGGCTTTTCCACCTCTATCCGCAGTCAACCGTCGGTTCGCACATATCCGCTTCCGCTCATATACAGACGCTGCGCGCAACGCCGCTTTCCACACGGGAGAACGTCAGCTTTTTCGGCGCTTTCGGTGTGGAGCTGGAGCTTTCGCATCTGCAGCCGGTGGAAGTGAAGGAACTCAGAGCGGCCATCGCATTCTACAAACAGCACCGGAAGACCTTCCAGTTCGGGAAGCTTTCCGCGCTGCAGGCGGAGGAGAACGCCGTTGCCTGGCAGGTGCGGGGAGAGGACGAGACAATCGCGGCCATCTTCCACACGCTGGTTCACGCCGCGCAGGGTTACGAATGGCTGAAGATCCCCGGCCTGGATAGAAACAGTACCTATTCGGTGGAATCCAGACCGCAGATTCTGCGAGTCAGCCAGTTTGCCGGCATGGTGAAATACATAGCGCCGATTGACCCGGACCCGAACGGAGTCATCGTCCGCACGGCGGATAAATACTACAAAATGGAGGATGCCGTATTCAAAACGAAGTGCAGCGGTGCCGCTCTCGAGGCAGGCATTCCGCTGAATCTGAAGTTTCCAGGCACCGGCTATGACCCGAATCTGAGAAACCAGGGCGACTTCGGTTCAAATGTTTATGTAATCAAAAAAGAGGACTGATTTTTCAGTCCTCTTTTTTATCGGCGAGGTCGGTGCAGATCTGCGCGTAACGGTCTTCGTCGAGTATGTATTTCTTCTTATACAGCAGGTAACTGCCGAGCATGAACAGGAAAGGAATGACGGTGATGAAAAGGAGCATGCCGAACTTCTGCCCGTTCTGAACCTGGGAAAGGACTGCAGAAATCTGAGAGAGCTTCTCACTTTCGGTGATGGCACCGAGACCTGCCTGCTGCTCAAGGGCGGAAATCTGGTTGGTGTACTTTGTAACACCGCAGATGATGTAGGTCAGCGAAACGATGGCCACGCAGATGGCCGAGGCCAGCTTGGTGATGAAGGGTCGGGCCGAGGCGATGATGGCGTCATCGCGTTCACCGTATTTCCACTCGTTGTATTCCACCGTGTTCATGATGGAAATCATCATGATAAGATAGTAGGCATAGAAGCCGAAATTGGCGAGCATGTAACCGATGGTCATAATCCAGAATTTCACCATGCTCGAAGGAAGGATGATGCCGACGAGGAACATCAGCCCGTAACCAACGGCGGAGACGAGAAGCATCTGCTTCATAAAGGGCTTGCGTTTTATTTTCTTTGCAATGGCGGGATAGAAAATCATCAGGAAGGCGGTTGCCACCATGCCGACGGTTGTAAACAGAGACCAGAGGCCGCCCTCGTAACTGAACTCAAAGTATATGTACATCGAGCCCAGACCGTTGAGGCATATGTTCTGCCCAACCTGCTGAAGCAGGAAGATGAGGGCAATCCAGCAGAGCTGGTCGTTGTTTTTGACGACATTGACTATCTTCCGGAAACTGAAAGGAGGAACGGGTTCGTTTTCGTAGGACCTGTCCTCGTGTACACCGAAGACGGTGAAGCAGAGGAAGGCCGGGGCGAGGATACAGATGACGAGAGCTACCTTGCCGTAGGCAAAGGCCGTGTTGCCGCCGATTGTCATGGCACCGACGGTGAGCATCGGAATCAGAACGGAGGCGAGAGTCCCGCCGACGCCGGCAAAGAGATTCGTTCTCGAGGTAATCTGATCGCGCAGATGTGCATCGGTTCCGAGAGAGGGCACCATGCCCCAGTATGCAATGTCATGCATCGTGTAGGTAATGGAATAAAGGAAGTAGATGAGGGCAAAGAACCAGATAAAGGCGCTGCCCTGCAGTTTGGAATTGAAGGCCGCGTAGATGACAAAGGACGTCAGCACGACGCCGATGACGAGCCAGGGTTTGAACTTACCCCACTTGGTGCGCGTCCTGTCAATGATGTTGCCCATCAGCGGGTCGTTCAGGGCATCGAACACTCGGGCACCGACGATGATGGCCGTGATGGCAGCGAGCTGGCCGGTTGTGAGCTGGCGGGTGAACATGACAAACGTCAGGATAAAGTTCGTAAAGAGCTGATAGCTCATGTCGCGCCCGACAGTGCCGAGAGGGAAGAACCACAGGTTCTTTTTAATCTGCTTTTCGGTCATAGTGCTTTCCTCCAAAGAAGTATAAAAAAATTTTAATACCCGTATACGGTAATGTCAATTGCAATTGATTTTCGCATTTAGTATAATAAAAAATCAGTACGGAGAAAAACATGAAGCTTATTTGTCTGGGCGACAGTTTAACATTCGGTTTCGGCATCAGAAAATCCGACAGATGGGTGGAACTGGTTGCCGATGCCTTTCCGGATGTCGAGGTGAAAAACTGCGGCATCAACGGCGATACGACCGCCGGCATGCTCTGCCGGTTCTACAGAATGATGCCCTTCGGAGCGGACACGGCCCTGCTGATTATGGGCGGCGGGAATGACATTTTCTACTCCGGTACCTCCGCAGGGGCCAGAGCCAACATCGGGGCCATCATTCATGGCTGCTTTGCGGCGGGTGTTCTGCCGATAGTCGGTATCCAGATGCCGATTGAAAAGGATATCTGTCCGGAAAAATGGAGCCGCGTGGTGGATTACGAGGCGGCCGCCAGAGAGATAGACTTCTACCGCTCCTGGCTTAAGGAATACTGCCGGGCCTTTAACGTGAAGACAGTGGATTTTGGCGCCGGATGGCCGGAAGGGCGCCTCTCGGACGGGATGCATCCGGACGAGGAAGGACATCGCCTGATGGCCGATAAAGTTGCGGAATGCCTCCGGGAACTGACGGAGATAAAAAGGCTCTGAAAGGGCCGAATCCTTAAATTTTTCCGGGTTGGTAAAACATATGGAAAATGTATGGAAAAGTATTGTTAATTTATTGACAATCCAATTCCTTTACATTATAATAAGCAAGCTTAAAAATAAGCTAAATTAAAAGGAGAAAAAAATGAAAAAGATTTTAGCATTGGTTCTTGCACTTTGCATGGTATTTGCACTTTGCGCATGTGGCCAGCAGGCAGCTGCTCCTGCAGCAGCACCCGCAGCTGAAGCACCGGCAGCTGAAGAAGCCGCAGCTCCTGCTGAAGAAGCACCGGCAGCTGAAGAGCCCGCAGCTGCAGCAACACACAAGCTCGGCATGGGCGTTGTCGTATCCACAGACAGCACCGCCGACGCAAATGCTCAGGTTGATGCAACCGTAGCCGCTGTTGTTGTTGATGCAAACGGCGTTATCGAGGCATGTGCCATCGACTGCGCACAGAACAAGATGGATGTTACCGAAGGCACTGTTGACACTGCCAAGACCTTCCTTTCCAAGATGGAACTCGGCGATGACTACAACATGGTTAAGTTCAGCGGATGCACTTACGAGTGGTATGAGCAGGCGGCCGCATTCGCAGCTTACTGCGTAGGCAAGACTGCTGCCGACATCGAAGGGATGGAGACAGTTGTTAATGAAGAAGGCCACCAGGTCACTGTCGATGAAGAGCTCTATGCAACATGCTCCATTTCCATTGGCGATTTCATTGGCGCAGTTGTCAAGGCCTGCAACGATGAGTGGGCAAAGGAATTCACCGCTGACAGCTTCAAGCTCGGCGTTGCCTGCATTTCCGACGCTTCCGAATCCACCGATCCTACCGATGATGCTGACGGCTCTGTCAACATGTACACCAACTTCGGTGCTGCTGCCGTTGCAGAAGACGGCACGGTTCTGGCATCCGTCAATGATGCCATTCAGCCGAAAATCGCCTTCACCAAAGACGGTGCTGTAGGCGAAGCAACCTTCAACGGAACCAAGCGTGAGCTCGGCGAGAACTACAACATGGTCAAGTTCGCAGGCGCCATTGCAGAGTGGGATGCTCAGAGTGATGCATTCTCCACCTACATTACCGGCAAGACCGCTGCCGACATCGAAGGCCTTGAGACCGAGATTAACGAAGAAGGCAATGCTGTTTCCACCGATCCCGAACTCCTCGCAGGCTGCACAATGTCCATCGCTCCGATGCAGGCAGTCGTTGTAAAGGCAATCGGCAACGCAAAATAATTAAAACTGAATGAAAAAGCGCGTTCTGTGCTTTCTGTCGGCAATACTTCTTTTGCTCCCGGGTTGTGCGAACGCAGCTAAAGAAGAAGAGACGTCCTCACCGCAGGGAATGGTATATTACACGTTCTTTGATACCGTGACGTATGTCTATTCATATGCAAACGACTCGGCAGAGAGATTCAAAAGTCTCTCTGCCGAATGCGCGCATATTCTGAAAGAATATCACGAGCTTTTCGATATCTATCATGAGTACGAGGGCATCAGCAACCTCTGTACGCTGAATAAGAATGCCGGTATTGCACCGGTTGAGATGGATGAAAGGCTTATTGAGTTTCTCCAAAAGGCCAAAGACCTTTGCCCGGAGACGAACGGCGAGATGAACGTCATGCTCGGTTCGGTTCTGAAGCTGTGGCACGAGGCCCGGGAAGACGGAACGTACATCCCCACTCTGGAGGAACTGCAAGAGGCGGCGGAGCACTGCTCCATTGATTCCCTGATTATCGAAGGGAACACTGCCTATATAAGTGACCCGCTGGCATCGATAGACGTAGGGGCTTTCGGCAAGGGTTATGCCACCGAAATGGCGGCAGACTATCTGGAAAAGGCCGGGGCTGAAGGCTATGTCCTCAATGTGGGTGGCAACATCAGAACAATCGGCGAAAAGCCGGATGGAAGCAAATGGAAAACGGCAATAAAAGACCCGCTGGATCACACGAGCTCCATCGCTGCAAAAGTCAGTATTTCAGATATCAGCTGCGTGACAAGCGGAGTATACGAGAGGTATTTTACCGTTGACGGGGTGAAGTATCACCACATCATCGACAAGGATACTCTGATGCCGGCAGCCTATTATGCATCGGTCACGGTCCTGCTGAAGGATTCGGGCCTTGCCGATGCTCTGTCAACAGCCCTCTTCTGCATGGATGAGGAAAGCGGTACCGAACTGGCCGGGAAGTTCGGAGCCGAGATTCTTTGGATTTACCCGGACGGAAAACAGTCATCAACTCCCGGAATGGAGAAATATATAGAGGAGACGGAAACTTGATGAAAAAGAGCATTTCAAATCTGCATCTGCCGCATTTCAAGGGAACGGCAGGCAAGTCTTCTGTTGTGCTCACACCACCGGATGAAGTCGTTATCCCGCTGTCAATGCATGCAGGTGCTCCTGCCATTCCCATTGTCAACGTCGGCGACGAGGTCAAAATAGGCCAGCTGATTGCCAAAGAGGACGGAAAGGTGTCCTCCCCGGTTCATGCCACCATTTCCGGTACGGTAAAGGCAATAGAAGATTATACAATGAACACAGGAAAGATCTGCCAGGCGATTCGCATTGCCGGAGACGGCAAAATGGCGGTGGATCCTTCCGTAAAGCCCAGAGAGTGCAAGGACCTGGATGAGTTCCTGAATGCACTCAAGGAATCCGGCATTGTCGGTCTCGGCGGTGCGGCATTCCCTGTCTGGTCTAAATTCGACGTCTGCAGAACCACTCACATCGAAACCGTTCTGGTTAACGGTGCCGAGTGCGAGCCGTTCATCACGAGCGACGACCGCATGATGGTGGAGCACGCCGATCTGGTCAGAGACGGTATCAACTATCTGGACAGATACATTGCGGCGGACGAATATGTCATCGGCATTGAAGAAAACAAGCCGGAAGCCATCAAAACGCTGACGGATATTTTCAGCGACAACCCGAAAGTAAAGGTCAAGTCCCTTAAGAGTACCTATCCGCAGGGCGCAAAGCAGGTTCTCCTGTACAACGCTACGGGCAAGGTTGTAACCGAGGGCATGAGACTGGCAGCCGTAGGCGCCATCATTATCAACGTAAGCTCGCTTGCAAAGCTGGCCGAGTTCATGAACACCGGTATGCCGCTCGTATCCAAGACCCTGACGCTGGAAGGCTCCGCGGTTAAGAACCCGCAGAACGTTACCGTTCCTATCGGTACTTCCATCAACTATATCCTGGAGCAGACCGGCGGTCTCAAAGCCGAACCGGGCAAGGTGCTCTACGGAGGCCCGATGATGGGCAAATGCGCAAAGAGCCTGGATGACGTTGTTATTAAGGCAACGAACGCCCTCGTCATTTTCGACGAGAAAGACAGCGCTCCCAGAAAGACGACCGAATGCATCCACTGCGGAAAATGCGTCTCTGTGTGCCCGATCGGCCTGAACCCGACGCAGTTCATTGCCGCAATGGACATCGAAGATGAAAACGAGCGCTTTGACGTTCTGGAAAAGGCCCAGGTAGGCCAGTGCATCGAATGCGGCTGCTGCTCATTCATCTGCCCGGCCAACAGACCTCTGGCCGATACAAACGGCAAGGCAAAGCGCTTTGTCAAGAAAGTAAAAGCTGACCGGAAAGCCGCCGCCGAAGCGGCAAAGGCAGCGGAAGGAGGAAAAGCATAATGGCAAATCTGATGTCTTCTGCAGCTCCTCACATACATTCCAGCAACAGTACCAGAAGGATAATGCTTGATGTCATTATCGCCCTGATTCCGGCCACTATTGCCGCCATCATCCTCTTCGGTACCAAGGCCGCTCTGCTGGTCGGAACCTGTGTGGCGGTTTCCGTCGTTACGGAACTGGTATACAACCTCGCTGCAAAGCGCGGTCTGACGATAACCGACGGAAGCGCAGCCCTGACGGGTCTGCTTCTGGCGCTGAACCTTTCCACAAACGTTGAACTGTGGCAGGCTGCCATCGGTTCCGTTGTAGCCATCGCGATTGTCAAGTGCCTGTTCGGCGGAATCGGCAAGAACATCACCAACCCGGCCATCACCGCCAGAGTCTTCATGATTTTGGTATTCGGTACGGTTGCCGGCGGCGCCGCTCCCGTACTGGCAGGCGTTGATGCCGTCAGCTCGGCTACCCCGCTTGACATGATTAAGGCCGGCAGCGAACTGCCCACGCTCGGCAACATGCTGCTCGGCGTTCACGGCGGCACCATCGGTGAAACCTGCATTATCGCCCTGCTTCTCGGCTACATCTGGCTCGTTGTCCGTGATGTCATCCGCTGGTACGTACCGGCCTGCTTCATCGGCACGGTATTTGTTCTGTACATTGTAACCGGTGCCGGCTTCGGCACGGCCCTGTACGGAATCCTTTCCGGCGGCCTCTTCCTCGGCGCCATCTTCATGGCAACCGACTATGTGACGACACCGATTACCAACAAGGGCAAAATAGTCTTTGCTGTTGGCTGCGGTATCATCACATTCATCATCAGACAGTTCCTGAATTATCCGGAGGGCGTCTCCTTCTCAATTCTGTGCATGAACCTGCTGGTTCCCTACATTGAGAAATTCACCGCTAATACTGTATTGGGGGCTGGAAAGAAATGAAAATAGTAAAGCCTTTAATAGCACTTGTGCTTGTATGTGCAGCCCTTTTCGGACTGAACATGTTCACAGGCCCCATTATTGCCGAGAACGCGGCCTCCGCCGTGCTCGGACCTCTTGCCAATGTTCTGCCCGGTGCGGCAAACTTTGACGAACTTGACTGCGCCGATCTCCCCGAGACCGTGCAGGCCATCTATTCCGAAAAGTCCGGCCTCGGCTATGCCGTTCAGCTTTCCACGACGGCCGGTTATACCGGCGAGCCCATTGAACTGGCTCTCGGCGTATCTGCCGACGGCAAGATTACCGGAACCGAACTCACCGCTTTCAACGACACAAGAGATCTCACACCCGAGTTCCTTGAATCCTTCAACGGTAAAGACAGCGCTCTGGCCGATGTGGACCTGATTGCCGGAACAACCTATTCTTCCGCCGCCGTTAAGAATGCTGTCGAAGACGCTCTCGTCTACATGGCAGACAACGGCATGATTACCGCCGGTGTCAAGGGTGACGACCAGGTACTCAAAGAAATCCTGCCTCAGGTATTCCCGGGTATGGCCAATGCGGAAGGAATCCTCCAGATGACCGAAGACTCCACCGATGAGCTCATGATAGCCATGAACAACTCAGGTGTCGCCGGTCTCGTTGATGTGGGCGGAAAGCTCTGCCTGCAGGTTATCAACATCAATGGTGATGTTAAGACCGTTGATGCGGAAGGCAACGAAGTTGAAGCCGAGGCAATGCTCGATGCTTCCTCTGCCGCTTCCACGGCCGATGCCGACAAGGGCAAGATCGAAAAGCTCGTTGAAGAAGGCGCAACTCTGGAAGAGATACCGCTTACCGGCGTATTCAACTGCGTAACATCTGCCTTCAAGGTAAATGACGACATGTACGCATTCGGTACCAGACCTTATGCATACTCCAACGAACTGATGCCTGTTTACTTCGTAATAAACAGCAACGGTGAAATCGTAAAGATGAACGCTCCGGAGTTCATCCTGTACAGTGAGTACTTCTCCAGCTACACGCTTGACAAGGATTCCTACAAGGAAGGCTTCGCAGGCCAGACGGCTGCAAGCTTCACCGATGACACAGCGCTGATTTCAGGCGCAACCGTCAGCTCCAATGCTATTGCCATGGCAACAAAGGCTGCATTCGAAGCTTTCGAACTGGTTAAAGGAGGAAATGCAGCATGAAAAAACTCAGTTTAACCTGGATTATCATTCTTGCGGGCATTGTATCCGCTATCGTAATGCTTCTCAACGCTTTTGCACCGGCCGCCTTCAAGGCACTGTCCAACAAGACGATTATGCTGGTCCTCCTCGGTCTGGCTCTGGTGCTGGCTCCGGCAAAGAAGGTTGACATCAAATGCTTTGCAACACTGCTGTGCGTAACGGCCGTATGTGCTCTGCTTGCATTCCTGTTCGATCTGGCGGCCGGCCCCGCTTATCTAAAGGCCGTTATCATAGCAGCCATCGCAGGCTGTGCCATGATACTTCTCAAGCAGGAAGGCTTTGCCTTCTCCGTGGCTCTGGCTGCGGCTGCCGCTTCCGTCTATGAGACGGGTGACATTCAGAAGGCTCTGCTTGTTGCGGTTGCCTACGCAGTCGGCTATGCATGCCTCAACGGAAAGAAGATTACAAATCCCGTTCTGAGAGTGGCGGCAAGCGCCATCATCTGCCTGGCATTCTGTGCCTTCAGATAATCCCCGATTAATACAGAAATCCCTCCCCTTCCAAGGGGAGGGATAATCTTTATCAAGACGTTGAAAAAGCAGAGCGAAAAGTTTATTATGTTATCAGTGAATCATTTTATAAAAGGATGAAAAGAGAGGATTTTTAACATGGCAAAAGAAGTTTTGGTTATGATTCCCGGCCCGACCCCGGTTGTACCCGAAATAAGAGCCCAGATGGCAAGACCTATCCAGGCTTTCGGCGATCCCCGCTTTGTTGCGGACTACAAGGGCCTTATCGAGGATCTCGGGAAACTCTTCAACTGCTCCGGCATGACCTTTCCCCTCGCAGGCACAGGCACCCTGGCAATGGAAATGGCCATTGCCAACACCACCAAGAAGGGCGACAATGTTCTGATTGTCAGCAACGGTTTCTTCGGCGACAGATTCACCGAAATCTGCACCAGAAAAGGCCTGAATGTTGATGTGCTCTCCGCAGAGTGGGGCACCTACATAAAGCCCGAGGAGATAGAAAAGAAGCTGGCGGAAAAGAATTATGCCGTTATGACCGTAACGCATGTTGACACTTCCACGGCTGTTGTGGCTCCCATCGCCGAAATTGGCGAAGTGGCCGCCAAGTTCCCCGAGACCTGCTATATTGTCGACGGTGTTGCTGCCGAAGCCGCCGAGTTTACAGACTTTGACGGCATGCATATCGACGTTCTGCTCACTGCCTGCCAGAAGGCATTCGGCGTATGCCCGGGCCTGTTCATTCTTTGGGCAAGCCAGAAGGCCCTTGCAAGACGCAAGGAACTCGGTACCATTCCGGAGTATTACATAGACTTTGAGAAGTGGCTTCCCGTTATGGAGAACCCTGCAAAGTATTTTGCAACGCCCGCTGTCAACCTCATCTGGGCCCTCAAGGAGTCTGTTGCCATTATCAAGGAAGAAGGCGGCCTCAAGCCGCGCTATGAGCGCCATGTCAAGAATGCCAAGGCATTTGTCAAGGCACTTGAGAGCGTAGGCCTCACGCCGGTTGCCCAGGAAGACTGCCGTGCCGTCACACTGACGACTGCCATCTATCCCGAAGGTGTGGACGATGCAAAATTCCGCAACACCATGTATGAAGAAGGCGTTGTTGTTGCCGGCGCTCTCGGCCAGTATGCAGGCAAGGCATTCCGCATAGGCCACATGGGCAATGCAAGCAAGAACGAAATGATTATTGCGCTCTCTGCTGTCGAGCGTGCTCTCGCAGCATGCGGCTGCAAGGTTGAACTCGGCAAGGCTGTTGCAACCTATGTCGAAGAAATGAGCAAGTAATTCCTTTCGGGATTTGAAACGAGCCGATTTTATTTTAATAGCTGCCGTTCTGGCAATCGCAGCCGTTCTCTTCGCCGTGTTCGCACGCGGTGAAGAGGGCGGTTATGCCGTTGTTGCCGTAAACGGTGAAGAAACGGCCAGATATCCGCTGGATACGGACGGCGAATTTCTGCTCAACGGAGGAAGCAACATTCTCGTGATAGAGGATGGCGCTGCCTATCTCTGCGAGGCAAACTGCCCGGACAAGCTCTGCGTCCGTCAGGGGAAAATTTCCAAAACGGGGCAGTGCATTACCTGCCTTCCGAACAAACTCACGGTGACGATTTACGGTGCCGCCGAGGATGACGGCGTAGACCTGGTGGTGGGGTGAGCGCATGAAAACGAAAAAGCTCACGGTCCTGTCGCTCTGCATAGCCATCGCCATGGTGCTCTCGTTCATAGAGAGCCAGATTCCGGCCTTCGTAGCCATTCCCGGCGTAAAAGCCGGCCTTGCAAACATTGCCGTCGTCTATGCCTTGTATAAACTGGGCTGGAAAGAGGCGATTTTGGTTTCCATGGTTCGAGTGGTGCTGGTGAGTCTCCTCTTCGGAAATTTCATGAGCCTGTTTTACTCTCTGGCGGGTGCGGCCCTTAGCCTTATAGGCATGATAGTCCTGAAGAAGACGGACAGATTTTCCTGTGTTGCGGTATCCGTTACGGGCGGTGTGCTGCACAACATAGGCCAGATTCTCATTGCGGGCATTATCCTCGAAACAGATGTGCTCCGGTACTATCTGCCCTTCCTTTTGGTTTCCGGTACAATCGCCGGCATCATCATAGGCATCCTGGCGGCTTATCTCGTCCGGCGCGTGGACGTCAAAATCTGACAGATGGCAAAAAAACAGAGGCTTCCAAGAGAAGCCTCTGTTTTTTTGCTGTATGATATGGATTACTTCGTGCCGAAGATTCTGTCGCCGGCATCGCCGAGACCGGGAACAATGTAGCCGTTCTCATTAAGATGGTCATCCATGGCGGCAACGAATATGTCGACATCCGGATGATCCTGCTGCATTTTTTCAACACCTTCGGGAGCACCGATAACGCACATGAGCTTGATGTTCTTTATGCCGTCTTCCTTCAGAAAGCTGATGGCTGCGGAAGCACTGCCGCCGGTTGCCAGCATCGGGTCAACCACGATGACGTCACGCTCGGTGATATCGGGGGGCATCTTGTAGTAGTACTTAACCGGGGCAAGCGTGTCGGGGTCACGGAAAAGACCGATATGACCGACTTTTACGTTAGGCATCATGCTTACCATGCCGTCGACAAGGCCAAGGCCGGCGCGGAGAATAGGAACAACAGCCAGCTTCTTGCCGGCAATGTGCTTGCAGTGTGCGACGGCTACGGGTGTTTCAACGTCGATGTCTTCAAGAGGAAGATCACGGGTTGCTTCATAGCACATCAGCATTGCAATTTCGGAAATCAGTTCACGGAATTCCTTGACGCTGGTTTTCTTGTCTCTGAGAATGGAGAGCTTGTGCTGAATCAGGGGATGATCGAAAACGTAAACTTTGCTCATGTTTTTTCTCCTTATATAAACTTTATTTATCAGCAAATAAACGGGCCTGACGCTCACGTTCCGCCTGGGAAAGACGGAGATAGACCGGGAGCAGGTCCTGTGAAGAGTAACCTTCAAGCCCTTCGGCGGCCTTTGCAACACCCGAGGCTCTCTGCATGACGGCCTCGCCCGGAGCGGCACGGTAGGGAACGCCGGCCTCCTCAAAAGCTCTGGCCGTAATCTCGGCTCCGTCGCCGAGAATCATGACCTCGGACGGAAGGAGCTTTATTTCTTTTATCAAATCCTCGAGAGAGATGGCGCGGTCCGCGCAGAGGCGGACGGGCCGTCCGTCCTTTATTTCAAAAAGGGCGTTGTAAACCTGCTGGCGGCGTGCATCCATGCAGCAGCAGACAATTCCGCCGTACGGAACGCCGTTAAAGGCCATGGCTTCCAGTGTAGAGACACCCACACATTTTTTGTCGGCAGCCCAGGCCAGCCCCTTGACGGTGGAGACACCTATGCGGATACCGGTGAAGGAACCAGGACCGTGCGCAACGGCAATCAGGTCAACATCCTTCATGGTAAGATTGTTGGATTTCATCATTTCTTCCGCCATGGGCAGGAGAGTTTCGCTGTGGGTGAGCCCGTCGCAGCGGAAACGCTCATCAAAAAGCTTCCCGTCCTTCAGAAGGGCGCAGGAAGCCGCTTTGGCGGAGGATTCCAGGGCAAGAATCAGCATATTTCTATCTTTCTGGAGTTGTCTCCCGTTTTTTCTATAATCACTTTTATTTCATCGCCGAAGAACGCATCCGTAACATTTTCGCTCCATTCGACGGCACAGACGGCCCCTCTGGCCAGATAGTCCTCCCAGCCGATATCAAAAAGCTCGTCGGCCGACGAGAGACGGTACATGTCAAAGTGGATAAGGTCGATTTCTCCGGGGTATTCGTTGACAATCGTAAAAGTGGGGCTGGATACCTTGGCATCTATGCCGAGACCCTTCGCAAGGCCCCTGACAAAAGCCGTCTTCCCAGCGCCCAAATCGCCGTACATGGCGATGACCTCGCCGCCCTTCAAGCTTTGCGCAAAGCTTCTGCCGATTTCCTCGGTATCTTTTTCGCTTTCGGAGATATAAACTTTGCAGTCGGTCTTTTCACACATTTTTTACATTATAGCACTTCCGGGCGCGTTGCGTAAACAGAAAGATTGTGTTAAAATTCGCCCATGATTAAAAAAATCAAACCGTATATTGTCGACTTCCTGTCAAGGGCGGACATGTTCCTGTTTGCCGTCTGTACAGTCTGCGCCATCTTCGGCACTTTCATGATACATAAGGCGGCTGTTGCCATGTATGAAGGGAACTTCCTGCCGGATCCCGCATCGAAATACATCCTTATTCAGGTGTTTTCCATGTTCCTCGGCTGGGGCGCGTTTGCCGCAATGACGGTCCTGGATTCCGACCTTCTGGGTGACCAGTGGCGTATTCTGGCGGGCATTATTGTTGTGCTGCTGATAGCGCTCGTCATCTTCGGAGCGGACGACGGCACGGGAAACAAATCCTGGATTCGTTTCGCCGGCATAGGCGTCCAGCCTTCGGAAGTCATTAAAATCATCTATATCATTCTTTCGGCAAAGCTGATGACATACCTGAAGGAATACAGGGACATCAACTCTCTGCTTTCCGTCGTCGAAATGGCCGGTCTCTTCGCCGTTGTATTCGGCGGCATCGTTGTCGTTTCGGCCGACCTGGGCTCGGCTTCGATTCTGCTGTTCATCTTCCTTGTCATGTTCTTCTGCCTGGGAGCCAAGATTTACTGGTTCGCCCTCGGCGGAGCGGCCGTTGCCGCGCTCATCCCCATTTTCTGGACGTATTTCCTGAAAGACTATCAGAAAAAGAGACTGCTTTCGCCCTATGACCCTTCGATAGACCCGGACGGCTGGGGTATTTCCTGGCAGACGACTCAGAGCAGGCAGACGCTGGCATCCGGGAGGCTTACCGGCGTTGAAGAGGGCCACACCTGGTCGGTCTTTACCGGCAAGCATACGGACTTTATTTTTTCCACCACGGGGGAGACCCTGGGCATGCTGGGCTGTCTTGCCGTCATAACCTTGTTGACGATTATTATCGTGCACTGCTTCCGCACCGGCGTCAACTGCGGCAGAACCTACGACATGCTGATCTGCATGGGCGTTACGGCTGCCTTTGCCGCTCAGACCTTCATTAACATCGGCATGTGCATAGGCATAACACCCGTTATCGGCATCACGCTTCCGTTTTTCTCCTACGGAGGCTCGTCAATGGTTATGATGTATGCCGCCGCCGGGCTGGTTTCGGGGGTAAAATACAAGCCAAAACCGATGCATGCCGCCATGTACTGAACAATTTTATACAACATATACAAGAGCGCCTGCAATATTGGCACTCTTTTTTGTTTGATATTCCATGTTTACTTTAACATGCTAATGTGATAATTTACTAACGTAATAGAAATTACAATTGGAGGAAATAAAAAATGAAAAAGATATTTGCTTTAATTCTGGCCCTGTGCATGATTCTTACTCTCTGCGCATGCGGCAAGAAGAGTGACAATTACGTCATCATCAACGAAGACCTCGGTGCCGAGTATTACGGCATTGCTTTCCGTGCCGGCGATGAAGCCGTCCGTGATGCAATCGACGGCGCTGTAGCCAAGCTGGTTGCAGACGGCACCTATAAAGAAATTGCAGCCAAGTATGAAGACATCGATGCGGCATGCCTCACCTTCCTGAATGACGGTGCTCCGAAGGCAACCGAAGTCAAGGCGGAGCCCCGTACCTTCATCATGGGCATTGACCCCGAGTATCCCCCGTTCAGTTACATGGGCGATGACGGCGAGTACACCGGCTTTGACGTTGAAGTCTGCAAGGCAGCCTGCGACCTCCTTGGCTGGGATTTCCAGGTATTTGCGGTCAACTGGGATGAGAAGCTTGTTCAGCTCGATGCCAACGAGTGCGACTGTGTCTGGTCCGGCATGACCATTCTCGACAGCATGAAGGAAGCCGGCTACGTTCTTTCCGAGCCCTACTTCTACAACACGCAGGTTCTTCTCGTTAAAGAGAGCAGCGGCATCAAGTCCTCTGCCGACCTGGCCGGCAAGACCGTCGCCGTTCAGCTCGGTACCTCCGGCGAAGAACTGCTGAACAATGACCTGGCAGACCTGACGGCAACATTCGGCAACCTCGTTACCTGCGACAGCTTCCTCAAGTGCTTCACGGAACTTGACGGCGGCTCCGTCGATGCCGTGTTTGTTGACCTGCCTGTCGCAACCGGATACGTAAACAGCAACAACAAGTAATTCCCTTCCACATTGATATGCAACCCGGAAGCGTGAAAACGCTTCCGGGATTTATCCTGTTAATAAAGAGGTTTCTATGACACTCTGGACTATGATTATAAAGATGGGCGAAGGGCTCGGACATACCTGCGCCATCTTTTTCTTAACATTATTATTTGCGCTGCCGCTGGGCATTGCCGTCGCACTGCTCCGGATGAGCAGCAACAAGGCAGTTGCAAATGTTACGCGCTTCGTTATTTCGGTTCTGCGCGGAACGCCTCTGATGCTGCAGCTGCTGGCGGTCACTTACGGCCCGTATTATCTTTTCGGATTTACGGTATCCCGCAACAAGCTGATACCGGTCGTAATAGCTTTCGCCATCAATTACGCCGCCTATTTTGCGGAAATATACCGAGGCGGTATTGAATCCATCCCGGTGGGGCAGTATGAGGCCGCGGAGGTGCTCGGCTATTCCAAGGCAAAGACCTTCATCCGCATTATCCTGCCGCAGGTCGTCAAGCGCATTATGCCGAGCGTGACAAACGAAGTGGTCACCCTGGTTAAAGATACATCGCTGGCGTTTACCGTCTCCTACCAGGAGATGTTCACCATAGGAAAGCAGATTGCCAACTCCCAGACGAGCTTCCTGCCCTTTGTGGTTGCGGGCGTATTCTATTTCGTCTTCAACGCAATTGTGGATTATCTGATGGGAAGAATCGAGCACCGCCTCGATTATTACCAGATTTAAGGAGAATTCGATATGAGCGAAAACATTCTCAGAATGCAGAACATCGAAAAATCCTTCGGCAGTCTGCAGGTTCTGAAAGACATTAATCTTGAAGTGAACAAGGGCGAAGTCGTCTCGATTATCGGCCCGTCCGGCTCGGGAAAGAGCACGCTTCTGCGCTGTGCCACTTTCCTGGAGACGATAGACGGCGGTACCATCTCCTATCTGGGGAAGGACGCGGCCTGGACGGAAAACGGCAAGGTAGTATACGAAAAAGACCTCAAACCCTTTAAAAAGGATTTCGGTCTTGTATTTCAGAGCTTTAATCTATTCCCGCATTTCTCGGTTATGAAGAATCTGATTGACGCACCGGTGACGGTGCTCAAGCGCGATGAGGACGAGGTCAGGGAAGAGGCGTTTGCCCTGCTCAGAAAAATGGGGCTGGAACGCAAGGAGGACGCGTATCCCTGTCAGCTTTCCGGCGGACAGCAGCAGCGCGTTGCCATAGCAAGAGCCCTCGCCATGAAACCGGAGATGCTTTTCTTCGACGAGCCGACCTCCGCACTGGACCCGGAACTGACCGGTGAAGTGCTCAAAGTTATCCGTCAGCTGGCCGACGAAAAAATGACAATGGTCATCGTTACGCACGAGATGTCTTTTGCCCGGGCGGTTTCGGACAGAGTCATGTTCATGGACGGCGGTGTTGTCGTGGAAGAGGGTACACCCGAAGAACTGTTTGAAAACACAAAGATGGAGCGCACAAAGAAGTTCCTGAGCAATTATCAATGAACTACTGGCTGCTTGACCCCACAGGGAATATCACAGCGCTTGCGGAAGGTCCCGCCTCCAAGGCCGCTGCCGATGAAATCATGAAAATAGAACCGACTTGCGAGCAGGTAGGCTTCATCAGCGAGGGCATTGAAGACTGTGCCATCACGCTCGAGATGACCGGCGGCGAATTCTGCGGCAATGCCGCGATGTGTGCGGCCCTTCTTGCCGTACCGGATGGCGGTAAAACAAAGGTGTTTTTCAAAGGAACGGGACCGGTGGAGGTCCTGATTGAAGACGGCAAAGGCACCGTGACGATGCCGCGGCCGCTGGAGATAACGCAGCGGCACGGCTTCCCGCTTGTCCGCTTCGGCGGAATCGACCACATGATTATTGAATCCGCTCCGGATGCAACAGCGGAAAACATACGCTCCTGGTGTGAAAACGATGCGCTGGGAATGATGTTCCTGGAAGGCGACAAAATGACCCCTTTTGTATACGTTAAGGGAGCGGATACGCTCTTCTGGGAGAGTACCTGCGCCAGCGGAACCTGCGCCGTGGGCGAATATCTGGGCAGACCCGTTTCGTTGCGGGAACCTGCGGGAACGCTGCATTATGAAGACGGAAAGCTGACCGGAACGGTAAGGCTGATAAAAAAAGGAAGGTTTTAACCTTCCTTTTTGCTTTACATTTCTTTAACGGTGTTTTCTACGCTTGTCATGAAGCTCTTCAGCGCCTTGCCGGGTTGCTTTTCCCGCGTGATGATGCCTATCTTGCGGTACTGAGCGGGAGAGAGCGGGAGAACGGTGACATCGTCCGAGATGCTTTTCATAATCAGCCCCGACATGACGGTGATGCCGAGCCCGTGTGCAACCATCGAGACAATGGTGGCATCGTCCATGTTTGAATAGCGAATGTTGGAGGGACGCGTATAGCCGGACGTCTCGAAAATCGGCAGGAGATCGGCGTCAAAACCGCCGGAAGGCATCAGGAACGTCGTCTCGGCAAAGGCACCGAGAGGGAAGGCCTTCCCGTCGGACTGGTAGAATTTCGGCAGAATAACAAGCAGCTCGTCGTTTTCCAAAAACGTCCAGTTGAGGTCGGCCATGTATTCCGGCTGCCAGCTGACGATGGCACAGTCCAGCTCTCCGTCGCGGACGGAGTCATAGGCCGCTTTCAAATCGTCCTCGCTCATCACGTGAACATCCGCATCCGGGTTTTCAAGCTTGTAGTGCGAGACAATCGTCGGAATCCAGCTTCTTGCCGCAGAGGCTATCGCGCCGATGTAGAAGATGTTCTGGGCGGTTGCCTTGCGCAGAGCGACGCTCTGGTCAAAATCTGTGGAGGCGGCAACCAGCTTTTCTATCTTGGGCAGCAGATCCCTCCCCGCAGGGGAGAGACAGACGCCCTTTTTGTTCCGGATAAGGAGCTGGAGACCGAGCTCGCTCTCCAGGGAATTCATCATGTTGGTAAGCCCCGGCTGTGTATAGCCGAGAGCATCTGCGGCAGAGGTCAGACTGCCGCTGTTAATAACCTGCATCAGTGCAGCAAGCTTTTTTGTGTCCATTTAGCATATAACTTTCTTATAACCGCAAATATCATAACAAAATGTTATTGTGTTCATAATAATATAGAATTTTATAATTATCAAGGTTTATGTTACAATTTGTTCATTATTTCCATGTTGGCAAAAGCAAAATGAGAAAGGATTATTTTTTATGGAAAACAACCGTGGCTCTTGGGGCTCCAACGTTGGCTTCCTGCTCGCAGCTATCGGTTCTGCGGTCGGTCTCGGCAACATTTGGGGTTTCCCGTACAAAATGGGTAAATCCGGCGGATTTACTTTCCTTATAGTTTACCTCTTCCTCGCAATCTTCGTAGGCTTCATCATCATGCAGTCCGAGCTCGCTCTCGGCCGCAAGACCAGAAGCGCCCCGATTGAGGCTTATGCAAAGGTCTCCAAACAGTACAAGTTCCTTGGCTGGCTCGCTGTTCTGTCCCCGTTCTTTATCATGACGTTCTACAGCGTTCTCGGCGGCTACTGCATTTACTACATCATCATCAACCTCGTAGGTCTGTTCGGCGGCATGCCCGACAGCTCCTCCTTCGGCGCCATGATTACCAACATTCCGGTGTCCATCGGCATTCTTCTTGCTTTCATGGTCATCTGCTATGTTATCGTGGCAGGCGGTGTTTCCGGCGGTATTGAAAAGTTCAACAAGATCGGTATGCCGGCCCTGTTCGTGATGCTCGTTATCGTCATCATCAAAGCCTGGACGCTTCCCAATGCAGGCGAAGGTCTGAAGTTCATGTTCGTCCCCGGTTATGCGGTTAAGGCAGGCTTCATTGACAAGGCTCCGAACTTCATCGAAGTTCTGGGCACCGCAGGCGGCCAGATGTTCTTCTCGCTGTCTCTTGCCATGGGCGCCATGATTACCTACGGCTCCTACCTCAATGAGAACGAGAACCTCACCAAGAACTCCATCATCATTGTTATTGCCGATACTCTCGTTGCAACGATGGCAGGTCTTGCCGTTATCCCGGCAGCTGTTGCCAACGGTATCAACAACGGTATTCCCGTAAACGAGATTAAGCTCGGCGGTCCGAGCCTCCTCTTCGCAACTCTGCAGGATGTTTTCCACGACATGGGCGCCATCGGCGGTCTGTTCGGCATCATCTTCTACGTCCTCGTTCTTATCGCGGCTATCTCCTCCGCCATTTCCCTGATGGAAGTTCTCACTTCTCACTTCATCGACAAGGCGGCTTCGAAGGGCAAGACGGCCGACCGTAAAAAGCTCACGCTTTACGTTTCCCTCGCCATCACGGCTATTGCTCTTCTCGTTTCCGCAGACGGTCTCGGCTCCAACGGTTTCGCACCCTGGCAGGTATTCGGCCAGGCCGGTGCTTCCGGTGACTGGAACGCAGACTGGCTCGATTTCATGGACTGCTGGTCTGAAGGCATCATGATGCCGCTCGGCGCCATGCTTATGGCCATCATGATTGGCGGAGAAATCGGCACGAAGTTCATCCTGGATGAAGTTCACACCGGTGCAGGTTCCAAGGGCGATGCTTTCTACAAGCTCTGCATCACCTATATCGTTCCTATCGTCATGGCTTTCGTTTTCGCAGGCCAGATGAAGGGCTTCTTTGCAAACCTCAGCGCAACCGCCAGCTACATCATAGCATTCGGCATCTGCGCAATCTTTGCGGTCTACACCTACATCATCAAGAAGAAAAAGGCATAATCAGGTTTAAAATTAAAAAGGCCCGCATTTGCGGGCCTTTTTTGCTTAGGGGAATATGAAAGACTATATCAAACAGTATAATGAGATTTTAAAAGACGAGCTGCTGGTTGCGATGGGCTGTACAGAGCCTATTGCCATCGCTTATGCGGCGGCCTATGCCGCCGACCTGCTCGGCGGGATACCGGACCGAATGGAATCGCACTGCTCCGGCAATCTCATAAAAAATGCCAAGGCGGTAACCGTCCCCGGAACCGACGGCCTCAAAGGCATTGAGGCGGCCACGGTAGCGGGTGCCGTCAGCGGCAGGCCGGATTTGAAGCTCGAAGTCATCAGCACGCTGACCGATGAAGACAGGCAGTGCATAAGAGCCCTGCTCGCAAATAAAATCGTCAAGGTTTCGCACCTGCTTTCGGACCACACCCTGCACATTGTTATCGACGCCTGGCGCGGAGAGGACAGCTGCTCAGTCGAAATCATCGATTCGCATACCGGAATCGGCAATGTCATTAAAAACGGCAGTTATCTGAAAATGCGTGCCGAGGACATTGAATCCGCCGATGCGGAAGGCGCCGAACTCACGGTTGCCAGAATTTATGACTATGCGGCAGAGGTGCCTCTCGAGGACATATCCGAAGTTCTTGAAAGGCAGATTGCCTACAACCGGGACATTTCGAGAGAAGGTCTTGAGAACAAGTGGGGAGAAGAGGTCGGCAAGGCCGTTAAATCCATGTCCGAGTTTGGCATCTGGGCGGAGGTCATCTCGGCGGCAGCGGCCGGGTCCGATGCACGAATGAACGGTTGCAACAAGCCCGTTGTCATCAACAGCGGCAGCGGCAACCAGGGAATGACGGTTTCGCTGCCTATCATCCGGTATGCGGAACTCAAAGGCAAGACGCATGAGGAACTTCTGCGCGCCCTGGCGTTTGCAAACATGCTGGCTGTCCATGAGAAAGAGGGAATCGGCAAACTCTCGGCCTACTGCGGTGCCGTATGTGCGGCGGCGGCGGGTGCGTGCGGAATCGCCTACCTCGACAAGCAGCCTCTTCCGACGATTGAGAACATTATTATCAATACGCTCGGGACAATCAGCGGAATGGTGTGCGACGGGGCCAAATCCTCCTGTGCCGCCAAGATTGCAACAGCCCTGTACTGTGCCCTGCTGGGTTATTCGATGGCAAAGAACGGAGATGTTTTCCGCGACGGTGAAGGCATCGTGAAGAACGACATCGAGTACACCATTTCCACGGTCGGCCGTCTGGCTGCCGAAGGAATGCGCAGCACCGACGAGAAGCTTCTGAGCCTCATGCTGGAATAAGCATAACAAACGCTTATAGATGCTGATAATAAATTAACAATATGCACAAAAAAGAGACGTTGTTTTGCGTCTCTTTTTTATATACTATTTTATAATATAGTATAGTATAATTATAACTGTATAATTATCGGTATGGAAAGAGCTTTTATAAAAATTCACGGCATTGTGCAAGGTGTCGGCTTTCGCCCTTTCATTCACAAGCTGGTGAGGGCCTATTCCCTTTCGGGGTATATTAAAAACACCTCCTCCGGCGTGGAACTGGAACTGGAAGGGGAACGGCCGGAGCTGGAGCGCTTCGTGGCCGATGTGCCGGTCAAAGCGCCGAAGCTTGCCGTCATAGAGAGTGTGGAAGCGCAATACGGGCTTGCCCCGGTGGGCTTTAAAGATTTTGAAATCCGCTCCTCCAAAACGGAGAACGAGCGCAACACGCTCATCTCGCCCGACATCTGCATTTGTGATGACTGCCTTCGGGAGCTGCTGACTCCCGGCGACAGAAGATACCGTTATCCCTTTATCAACTGTACGAACTGCGGTCCGCGGTTCACCATTATAAAAGACGTTCCCTATGACAGAGCCAAAACGAGCATGTCGGCTTTCCCGATGTGCCCGGACTGTGACAGAGAGTATCACGACATAGAAAACCGCCGTTATCACGCGCAGCCCGACGCCTGCCCGGTATGCGGCCCGGAAGTCTTCTTTGAGGACAGGGAATCCCGCCTGACCGTTCATGATTCCGATGCGGCGATAGAAAAGGCCAGAGAATATTTGAAAGCCGGGAAGATTGTTGCCGTCAAGGGCCTCGGCGGCATGCATCTCGCCTGCCTGCCGGAAAAGGCGGCAGAGCTGAGAAAAAGAAAACAGCGCGATGAAAAGCCCTTCGCCGTGATGGCTCGCGATGCCGCTTGCGTCCGCCGGTTCTGCGAAGTTTCTCCCGACGAGGAGAAAGTCCTTACCGGCTTCAGAAGGCCGATTGTTCTTCTGAACAAAAAGAAGGACGGGCCTCTTTCCGAAGACAGAGAAATATCCGAAAACAATTACATCGGTGTTATGCTTCCGTATACGCCGCTGCACGTTCTTCTTTTCGGAGACGATATCGATGTACTCATCATGACGAGCGCCAACCTCAGCGAAACACCGATTATGTTTCAAAACGACGAGGCGTTTGAGAAGCTTGCCGGCATTGCCGACGGTTTCCTTCTGCACAACAGGGACATTCAGACACGGTGCGATGATTCGCTCTGCTGGGTTCTGGACGGAGATGAGTATTTTGCCAGAAGGTCGAGAGGCTATGTGCCTTTCCCGGTGGGAATCACGGGGCAGGAGTTCAAAACGCCCGTGCTGGCCCTGGGGGCCGAACAGAAGGCTTCTTTCTGCCTGAACAAGGGCAGCCACGTTTTTCCCTGCCAGCACATCGGCGATTTGAAAAACATCGAAACCTACGCGCATTACGAAGCGCAGATCCGGCACTTTGAGAGGATGTTCGACATCGCGCCCGAAGCCGTTGCCTGCGACCTGCACCCGGACTACATGTCCTCGGAATATGCAAGGCAGTCGGGGTTACCTATATATCCGGTACAGCACCATCACGCCCACATGGCTTCGTGCATGGCAGACAACAGTCTCACGGGTGAGGTTATCGGCCTCGTCTGGGACGGTACCGGGCTCGGAACGGACGGCACCGTCTGGGGAGCCGAATGCCTGACAGGCGGATATGAAAGCTTTGAGCGTTTTGCCTCGATTCTTCCCATCCGCCTGATAGGTGGGGACAGAGCCACCAAGGAGCTCGGCCGGGTAGCCTATTACATGCTCCGGGAATCCGGCTGCGGCCGGGAGGAAAACCCGAACTACGAGAAGATGCTGCTCGGCGGCATCAACTGCCCGAAGGCAACGAGCATCGGCAGGCTGTTCGACGGGGCGGCTGCCATTCTCGGCATCCGGCAGAATGCTTCCTACGAAGGCCAGGGGGCCGTGCTGCTGGAGGCGGCGGGTGCCAACGAACCCGAAACGGATGCGGCATACTCCTGCCCGATGCTGGAGACATCCGGAATCATGGCTTTCGACTGGAGGCCGATGGTGCGCGAGATGACGCGGGAGCCCTCCGCAGCGAAGTTCATGAATACGCTGATCGAAGCGGCGGTGCTCCAGTGCCTGGCGGCAAGAGAAAAAAGCGGGCTGAACCGCGTGGTTCTCTCCGGCGGCAGCTTCCAGAATATGTATATCATGCAGCGCCTGCCCCACAGGCTTGAAAAAGAAAGTTTTGAAGTTTTCCACCACAGGAGAGTATCCTGTAACGATGAAGGAATCAGTTTAGGTCAGTTATGTGTCTTGCAGTCCCGCTTAAAATAACAGAGATTAACGGCAATACAGCCAGATGCGAGTCCTTCGGGCTTACGCGCGATGTGCGCATAGACTTTATCGCAAGCCCTCAGGTCGGCGACTATGTCATCGTGCATGCCGGTTTTGCCATAGAGAAGCTCGATGAGGAACAGGCCCGGCTGGACCTGGAGGCCTGGGAAGAGGTACAGAATGCCATCGGTTAAACTGATGGAGGTCTGCGGTACTCACACGATGAGCATCGCAAAAAACGGCATCAAGGCCATGCTCCCGGAGGGCGTGCAGCTGCTTTCCGGCCCCGGCTGCCCGGTCTGCGTAACGCCGGCGGGAACAGTGGACGGAATTCTGGAGCTGGCGATGCGGGAAAACGTCATCATTGCCACATACGGCGATATGGTGCGTGTACCCGGAAGTACGCCGGGAGACAATCTGGCCAGAAGAAGAGCGCTCGGCGCGAAGATTGACATCGTCTATTCTCCCGTCGATGCGATAGAGACGGCGAAAAAGAACCCGGATAAGGAAGTGGTATTCTTAGGCGTTGGCTTTGAAACCACGGCACCGGGAACCGCCGCCAGCGTGATGACGGCAAAAGAGCAGAACGTAAAGAACTTTTCCGTCCTGTCGATGCTGAAGACCTGCGAGCCGGCCATCAACGCGCTCCGTGCCATGCCCGGGTTTGAAATCAACGGCTTTCTGCTCCCCGGTCATGTGGCGTCCATCATCGGCGTAAAAGGTTTTGAATTCCTCGATATGCCGGGCGTCATTGCCGGCTTCGAGGCGGACGACATCAAGCTCGCAATAGGCGATTTGCTCCGGCAGATTCGAAACGGCGAGCACAGAATACAGAATGACTACCCGAGAGCCGTATCCTATGAGGGAAACGTGCTGGCACAGGAAATCATGGCCAGATGCCTCGTCAGACGGACCGACGACTGGCGTGGGCTCGGCATCATACCGGACAGCGGTCTCGGCTTTGCCGAAGAATATGCGGACTTCGATGCCGAAAAGAAATTCACCGTCGGAAAGACGGCCCTTCATCGGACGGCCTGCCGCTGCGGGGATGTCATCACCGGGCGCATCGCTCCGCGTGACTGCCCGCTTTTCGGAAAGCGCTGCGTTCCGGAAGATCCCGTAGGCCCGTGCATGGTATCGAGCGAAGGCGCCTGCGCAGCGGAATACAAATATGCACCTGTAAACCTGGATTGAAATGGATGAGATAATTACTCTTGATTACGGCAGCGGAGGAAAGAAGACCTCCCGCCTGATAGAAAACCTGATAGTTCCCGCTTTTTCCAACGATGAGCTCTCTCAGCTCGGAGACGGCGCCATTCTGGACGGCCTGGTGTTTTCAACCGACAGTTTTGTGGTAGACCCGCTGTTCTTCCCGGGGGGCGACATCGGTAAACTGGCAGTCTGCGGTACCGTGAACGATGTTTCGATGTGCGGCGGCAAGCCGGAATATCTTTCCTGTGCCCTGATTATTGAAGAGGGAATGCCCTCTGCCGACCTGGAGCGGGTGATTGCTTCGATGAGCGCGGCCGCGAAGAAGGCAGGCGTGAAGATTGTCACCGGCGACACGAAGGTTGTGGAAAAGGGGCGCGGAGACAAGCTGTACATCAATACGGCCGGTATCGGTACTCTGCAGTATCCGGGCCTCGGCCCCGAGGCTATCCGCGAGGGGGACAAGGTCATCGTATCCGGAACCGTGGGGGACCACGGAACGGCGGTGATGCTCGCCAGAAACGGCATGATGCAGGGCGAGATTCTTTCGGACTGTGCGCCGCTCAACGGCCTGGTGAAGGACATTCTGGAAAGCGGAGCCTCCGTGAGAGTTCTGCGGGATCCGACAAGAGGCGGCGTCGCCACGACGCTGAACGAGTTCACCGAAGGCTCGGCCTTTTCGATAGAGCTCGGCGAGGAGAGCATCCCGGTCCGGGATGATGTCAACGCCGCATGCGACATGCTCGGGCTTGACCCGCTCTACTGTGCGAACGAGGGCAAGCTGCTCTGCATTGTGGCTCCGGAGGATGCGGAAAAAGTCCTCTCCGTGATGCAGGCAAACGAATACGGTAAAAACGCCGCGATAATCGGCGATGTTACAATAAATTACCCCGGCAAAGTTATTATCAGGACCCGCGCGGGCGGGTCGCGCATCCTGCAGAAGCTTGCAGGTGCGCAGTTACCCCGCATTTGTTAGCAAAATAAACTAAAGAGAGGTGGTTCAGTTGCAAGGATATCAGATTCATGATATCAAAAAGGACGAAATCGTCCCGATTGCAGAAAAAATGCGCAAGCAAGACGTGTATTTGGCTATGATTCACGGCTTCCTTGACAAAGACGGTGTAGCTGAAATCTCCTACGAGTACATGGTTGAGCCCAATATTGAGAGCTACCGTGTAAGAGGAGAGACCACACTGCCTTCCATCAGTTCTATCTACGACGTCGCTGCCGAGTGGCCCGAGAGAGAGCTGAACGAACTCTTCGGATGGACGTTCGAGGGTCTGGATGTTTCCAAGAGACTCTTCCTTCCGGAGGATCTGCTTGAAGAGCAGGGCAAAGGCCAGATTATGGTCACCCCGCTTGAAGAGCTGAGAAAAAAGAACGGAACACAGCTGCCAAAGGAGGTTGAGGGCAAATGAGTTATGTAGTTCCTATAGGTCCTTACCATCCTGCGCTGGAAGAGCCGGTCCACGCCAGGCTCATTACCGAAGGTGAAATCATCAAGGACGCGGAAGTCTTTGTAGGTTATAACCACCGCGGTATCGAAAAGCTCGCAACTGAGCGCAACGCAATTCAGACCATAGTTCTCGTAGAACGTGTCTGCGGTATCTGCTCACACTCCCATGCCATGAACTATGCGCTGACGGTAGAAGCTCTCAACGGAACCGAGGTTCCGAAACGCGGTCAGTACATCCGTGTCATCACCTGCGAACTCGAGAGACTTCACTCCCACTTCCTGTGGCTGGGCATTGCCCTGCACATCATCGGCCACGACTCCGCTTTCATGCATGTCTGGGACGACAGAGAAATTTGCATGGATCTGCTTGAAAAGCTGAGCGGCAACCGCGTCAACTACGCCATGTGCACAATCGGCGGTGCCAGACGCGACATCGATGACAATCTCAAAAAGGAGATGCTCGACGGCATTGAGAAGATGAAGGCCCTGACCGACAGAATCGTCAACCTCGCTCTCAACGACAAGACCATCGCCATGAGAACCAAGGGAGTCGGCGTTCTGCCCACGGCAGATGCCCTCCGCCTCGGAGCCCTCGGCCCCCACGCCAGAGCATCGGGCATCAACATCGACGTCCGCAAGGATGCACCGTACTCCAGCTATGAAGACTTCGATTTCGATGTTCCGGTTGTCGACAGCGGCGACGTATTCGCAAGAGTGGTTGTCCGTGCCCTCGAATGCTACGAAAGCATCAAGATTATCGAGCAGGCTCTCAACAAGCTGCCGGCAGGCCCCATCAACAACGGCGTAAAGCTTCCCAAGATTGCCGAAGGAAAAGCCATGCACCGTCTCGAGGCACCCCGCGGCCAGCTGAGCTACATGGTAGTCGGCAGCGGCAAACTCGAAAACCACAGAGTTTCTATTCACGTTCCGAGCTTTAAGAACACACCGACTGTGCCCTTTATGCTCAAAGAGAACAACGTATCCGATGCGGGTCTTATCATCGCCAGCATTGATCCCTGCTTCTCCTGCATGGATCGCTGATGCATGAACTCGCTTTCACCGAAGGAGTAATCAAGCTGGTTGCTTCCGAGGCACAAAAACAAGGCTTTACCAAATGCCTGGGAATCACCCTGGCAGTCGGTAAATTTTCGGGTATTGTTCCCGAATGCATAATCGAATTCTTTCCGTATGCCTCCAAGGACACGATTGCGGAAAACGCAAAGCTGACCTTTGTGGAGGGAACGGACGATTTCAAATCATATGTTGACAGTTTAGAAGTTGAATGAAAGGGGAGATTTTATTTTGAGAAAAATCTCATTCCCCGCATTTTTGTCCACGTTCATCCTCTGCCTGGCCTTCTGGATTCTGATAACCTGGAATTTCACGATTCAGGAGCTGGCTGCAGGTGCACTGGTCAGCCTTGCGGTGGCACTTTTCTCCGGCAGATTCTTCATTCACGAGAAAGCCTTCTGGCTTGCCAATCCTGCCAAACTCTTTGGGCTCATCGCTTATGTGTTCATATTCCTCTGGGAGCTTATCAAAGCTAACTGGGACGTCGCAAAGAGAGTTTACGGCGGTTGCGTGAATGTTAAACCGGGTATAGTAAAAGTACCTGTTGATGTTAAGAGCGACTACGGCCGCTCCATGCTTGCCAATTCCATTACGCTTACCCCCGGCACCATTACGATGGATATCGCCGAGGAGGAAGACGGCCAGGCATATTATTATATTCACTGGATTGATGTCTCCGCAGCCAGCGGCGCAGAGGCAGGAGAGGCCATCAAGGGCACTCTCGAAAAAGGAGTAAGGAGGGTATTCGAATGATTGATCTGCTTATCGCTGCAATATTCTTTGCTCTGCTTGCTGTTACACTCAGCTACAGAATAGCCAAGGGACCCACCGCAGCGGACCGCATGGTAGCGGCCGATGCCTGCGATGATCTGCTCTGCTGTGCCATGATTCTTTTCTCCATGTATTCCGGCAGAGGCATCTTCCTTGACATCGCCCTGATTGGCGCGCTGCTCGGCATTGTCGACACAATGCTCGTCGGCCGCTATCTGGAAGGGAGGCTCTGATTTATGGCACTTAGAATCGTTATCGACGCTCTGATTGTCATCGGTGCTTTCTTTGCACTGGCAGGAACCAAGGGCATCATCAAGATGCCGGATACTTTCTGCAGAATGCAGGCTTCCACCTGCATCCCGACGCTCGGCATGCTCTGCGTTGCCATTGCCGCCATTCTTTACGCGGCCATCATCAAGGGCAGTGCAACCGACGCTGTTAAAATCGGAGTCATCGCGCTGATGGTCCTTCTCACGAACCCCATCGGTGCCCACACCATTGCCAAGGGCGCATACAAGTCCGGCATCCGTCCGGAGAAGCCCCTTGATCCTGATGATTACGGGAGGGATTTTGATGAGTAATATAGTTATTATCCTGAACGTGCTCGTAGTTCTCGGCATGGTAGTTACCGCAATACTTGCCTGCCACTTTGAAAACCTGCTCAGTGCCGTTATCGCACTCGGCGCAACCGGTCTGTTCGCAGCGGCTGAATTCCTGATTCTCCAGGCTCCGGACGTTGCCATTTCCGAGGCAGCTGTCGGTGCAGCCCTCTCTCCGCTGATTTTCATCGTGACTCTGAAGAAAATCAAGGGAGGTAAGGATAAATGAAAAAATTCCTCACTTGGTTTGCTCTCGGCGTATTTCTTATAGCCGGTGTCTGTGCAGGCATCAGCCTCGGCGAACTGCCCAGAACCTACACTCCGGAGAACGGCACGTCCGTTTACGAACTCCAGCAGGACCCGTCAAGCCTTGATGAATCCGTTGCAAACGGTGCCGCAGACATCATCGTACAGGAAAACCTCGAAAAGACCCATGCGGTCAACGATGTAACATCCATCGTTTTCGACTTCCGTGGTTACGATACGATGGGCGAGGCATTCATCCTCATCACGGCGGTTGCCGGTTCCATAGTTATCCTCAGCAACCATAAAAAGAAAGAGGAGGCAGAGAAGAAATGAAAAACAGAAAAGTTCTTAACATTATCCCTGCCTGCGGATGCGACGCGGTCATGCCGTTTGCATTTGTCTATCTCTTCTATGTAATTCTTCACGGACACCTCAGCCCCGGCGGCGGTTTCCAGGGCGGTGTTCTGATGGTGGCAATAGTCGTTCTGATTTATCTCGGCCACGGCTATGAGACGACCACAAAAGCTCTAAGCTTCAACACGCTTCACCACGGCGAAGGCTGGGCCTCCATTTTCTACGTTCTCGTAGCTATGCTCGGCATTGCCTTCGGCGGAAACTTCTGCCTGAACTTCCTGTTCAACAGCGGCAATGTCGGCGACCTCTGGTCCACCGGTACCATATTCCTCATGAATGCGGCTGTCGGCGCCAAGGTTCTGACCGGTGTCGGTGTTCTGGCAATCAGCATGGTGGGTCTTCTCAACATTGCAGACGGGAAAGGAGATGCCGAATGATTACTTTTAACTACATTGCATCCTTCTTCCTGATTGCTCTCGGTTTCTACACCATCATTACCAAGTTCAATCTTATCAAGTCGGTCATCGGCCTGTCCATCTGCGACTACGGCGTCAACCTCCTCATAATCTCCATCGGTTATGTACCCGGCGGCACGGCACCTATCTACACCGCAGGTGAACTCGTTCAGGCCAGCTATTTCGTTGACCCGATTCCTCAGGCCCTCACGCTCACGTCCATCGTTATCGGTGCCTGCGTTACAGCCATGAGCCTTTCTCTGGTCATGAAACTGCATGAGAGCTACGGCACTCTGGATACCAGAGAGATAAGGAGGCTGAACGGATGAGCAACTTCCTTAATTATCATCATTTCCCGGTTTACGCCGTCATGGCGTACTTCCTGTTTGCCTTCCTTATTGTGGTGGCAGGAAAGAAAAAGGCCGTCCGCAATGTTCTGGCTCTTCTCGGTGTTGCCATTCCTCTCGCCTGCATGATAGGCCTGTTCAAGCCCGTCATTCTCAACGGTGAGATTATTGCCTACTGGCTCGGCAACCGCTCCATCGAAGCCGGCTATGCTTTCGGTATCGCACTGGAAGTCGATGCGCTGTCCCTGTTCTTCGGTCTGCTCATCTCCACAGCCGTTTTCGTATCCGGCATTTACTCCATCAAGTACATGGAGCACGATGACAATCAGCCCCAGTACTACACGCTGTTCCTCATGCTGTCCGGCGGCGTTATCGGCCTCGTTCTCACGGGCGATATCTTCAACATGTTCATCATGGTTGAAATCCTCACCTTCGCGGCCGTTGCCCTCACGGCATTCAGGAATCAGGTATTCGGAGCTCTGGAAGCCGCATTCAAATATCTTGTTGTCGGCTGCATCGGTTCCACCTGCATCCTTACCGGTATCATCATGCTCTATGCCCAGGCACATACGCTGAACCTGGCACAGTTGGCACTCCTGATTCCGGGCAACTTCAACACCAGCACCAAGATCGCCTTTGCTCTGCTGTACATCGGCTTCAGCACCAAGGCCTTCATCGTTCCGTTCCATCCGCTCGCAGCGGATGCCCACGGTGCCGCTCCCGCTTCCATCTCGGTTCTTATTTCCGGTGTTCTTACGAAGAGCGGTATTTACGGTATCATCCGTCTGACCTACTTCGTCTTCCAGACAATGGGTCTCAATTCCTTCCAGTTCCTGCTCGTGTTCGTAGGCTGCGTTTCGATGTTCGTCTGCGTTACCATGGCTCTGGCACAGCATGACTTCAAGAGACTTCTCGCTTTCCACTCGATCTCCCAGATCGGTTATGTGCTCACGGCTGTCGGCCTCTGCACGGCGATGGGCTTCTCTTCCGGTATCTACCACGCCATGAACCACACCCTGTTCAAGGGTCTGCTGTTCCTGGCAGCCGGTGCCGTTCTGCACGAGACAGGCACCACCAACCTGGACGAGCTCGGCGGTCTGTCCAAGAAGATGCCCCGCACCACGGTTCTTTTCCTGATCGGTGCCGCATCGATTTCCGGCATTCCTCCGTTCAACGGCTTTGCATCCAAGTGGCAGATTTATCAGGCATGCTTTGAGAAGGCAGCCGAGACCGGCTCCTTCGGTTATGTTCTCGTAACCATCATCTGCCTGATAACCTCCGTACTTACGCTTGCATCCTTCGTCAAGGTTACTCAGTCCGTCTTCTTCGGCGTTCTGCCCGAGAAGTACGAAAACGTCAAAGAAGTGCCTTTCGGCATGCGTTTCGCCATGGGCATCCTGGCTGTTCTTTGCATCGTAACGGGCCTGTTCCCGAACCTTGTTTCGAACTACCTCACTATGCCCGCAGCTGCCGCCGCATTCAATCCTGCCAATTACATTGACACGATGCTCGGCGCAGGCGTCTCCGCTACAAACCTTCTCGCAACACCGATCAATGTTGACATGACGGTTGTCAACATCGGCTGCTGGGAGCCGATTTCCTGGCTCATCATCATGTGCGTTGCTCTGCTCGCGGTTACGATCGTGGCAGTTACCAACAAGTATGACAGAGGCAGCATCGTCACGGCAGGCGAGGTCGATGCCAAGCACGACCTGTTCTGGGGCGGTGAAAAGAGCGAGTACTCCCAGGTTGGCGGCTCCGATCTGTTCTGGGGCTTCAAGCACAACTGGAGACACTATTTTGACTTTATGCACAACCTGCACAGCGGTATAGTGAACGACTATGCGCTCTGGGCTATCATTGCGCTTGCCCTGGCCGTACTGTTCATGCTGCTGTTCCTGTAAGGAGGTGGGATTATGTCAGTTATTATCGATCTTTTGATTAACCTCGGTTATATCCTCATATTCCCGGGCTTCTTGTTCTGCTTCCTGATCGGCATGCTGCTCTGCGGTATCGACAGAAAGCTCGTTGCCCGCATGCAGAAGCGTGTAGGACCTCCGATTCTTCAGCCGTTCTATGATTTCTTCAAGCTCTGCGGCAAAGAGAACATCATCCCCGCAGCCGCCAATAAAACGGCCTATCTGCTCTGCCCGCTGATCGGGCTGGCAGCTCTCGTCGTCATTCAGCTGTTCATTCCCGTTTACGGATTTGCAGCCTTCACCGCTCATGCGGACGTAATCGTTATTCTCTACCTGCTCCTGATTCCCGCCATCATGGAAATCGGCGGCGCAGCCTCTTCCGGCTCCCCGTACGCAGGCATCGGTCTTTCCAGAGAAATGGTAACGATTATCTCCTGCGAACTGCCGCTGGTTCTCGTTCTTCTGGCAATCGGCAAGGCAGTGGGCAACGTGACAAGCGACGGAATCACCTTCTCCCTGGATACGATAGCCGACTATCAGCTGGTGTTCGGCAGCCTGATTGCAAAGCCGGCTCTCATTCCCGCAGCCATTGCATTCCTGCTTGTCATCCCGGGTGAAACCGGTTCGCATCCTTTCGATGCTGCCGAAGCCGAAACCGAAATCTGCGAAGGCATGCTGGCTGAGTACTCCGGTCCTCCGCTCGCGGTCTACAAACTGAGCCATGCCATCAAGATGCTTACGATGTCCTCTCTCTTCGTAGCACTCTTCCTCGGCGGACTCTGCACGGCAAACGTTGTTGTGAACATTCTCATCTTCATCGTTCTGTGTGCCGTAGTCACCATCCTTTCGGTAACGGTCGTCAATGCCGTAACGGCAAGACTCAAGATCAACCAGATTTTCAAGTACTATTGGACGGTCGTATCGGGCCTGGCCCTGATATCCCTCATCCTTGTGTGGTACGGTCTGTAAGGAGGTAGGCAGATGTTTAAGAAAACAATAAAGGAATCCACTGCCAAGTCACCTTGGCTGTTCCACATCAATGCCGGCTCCTGCAACGGCTGTGACATTGAAATTGTCTCCGTGCTCACACCGCGTTACGACGCGGAGCGTCTCGGTGTAAAGCTGGTCGGTTCCCCGCGTCATGCGGACATAGCCGTAGTCACCGGCCCTGTCACCAAGCAGAGCCTGCCGAGAGTTCTCAGAGCCCTCGAGCAGATTCCGGAGCCCAGATGCATTGTCACCTGCGGATCCTGCCCCCAGAGCGGTAACGTTTTCCGCGGCAGCTACTCCGTAGCCGGTCCTCTGAGCAAGTATGTTCATGTGGACGTTGACATTGCCGGCTGCAGCCCGAAGCCCGAGGCCATCATCGACGGTCTGGCCAAGGCAATAGAAATTCTTGCAGAGAAGAGGGGAGAGAAATAATGGATTTTCCGTTTTTGCCGATAGCCATTAAGCAGCTCTTCTCCAAACCGAGCTGCGCCATGTATCCCGCGGTGGAGAGTATAGCCGCTCCCAATTATCGCGGACGCATTCAGTATGACCCCGACAAGTGCCTGGGCTGCGGTATGTGCACAAGAGTATGTGCCGGCCAGGCAATAACGATGGAGAAGGAAGAAGTTGAAGAAGGCACCAAGATTACCCTCACCTTCAACCTCGGTTCCTGCACCTTCTGCGGCCACTGCGCCGAGTTCTGCAGCACCAAGTCCATCAAACTCACGCAGGATTACCACATGATTGCCACCAAGGAAGAAGACCTTCTGGTAACCGGCAGCCATGTCAAGGTAAAGAAGGCAGCGGCGGCCGCCTCCTCCAAGCCCAAACAGGACCCGGAGAAGTGTGTATACTGCACCCTCTGCGCCAAGAAATGCCCGCAGGAAGCCATCACGGTTGACAGAGCCGAAAAGGTCTGGAAACTCGATGAGTCCAAGTGCATCGAATGCGGCACCTGCGCAACAGCCTGCCCGAAGAAAGCCATTACCCTTTAATCCGGCAGACAAAACAAAAAAAGGGACTGTGCAATTTTGCACAGTGCCTTTTTGTCAGCAGTATTCCGTTCGCACCAATCGGTTAATATCCGAATAAACACCGGTCGGTACCGGTCGGTGCCAAATACAAAGACATATTCAAGTTCAAGTACATGTACATATACAATGAGGAACTCATACACCCGAGAAGCACATAGAGACGCATGTAGTTGTGAATTCAATACTTAGGAAGAAAAAAGTGTAAGATTTCTTAATTGCGCATGCATAGAGAACTATCAACTGTCATATAACGATGTAGGAGCTGTAGGAGCTGTTTCGCGCCTTTGGGAGTGCGGACAAAAACCTGGACCAAAACAGGAGGTCACGCACATGGTATCACTGGCAAATCGGATAGAAGCAGTAAGATTGTATATAGAAAAGGGATTTGACTACAATCTGGTATGGCTGGAACT
>JAZUEY010000069.1:0-13658 GCA_045640405.1 Candidatus Limivicinus sp. | reverse complement strand
TGATTTTAATTAAGGAAGATTTATATTATAATTATAGAAAATGGCACGCTGTGATTAAACACAGCACGTCTAAGAAAGGATGATAATAGTATGAAATGTCCAAACTGTGGGGCTGAAGTAAAAAGCACTTCAAGGTTTTGCGAATACTGCGGTTCATCTGTTTCCCCTCAAATGATAAAAGAGCAAGAGCAACTTAATAAAGCCGTATGCCCGAAATGTGGAAGCACAAACATTTCTTATAGTCGTGAAAAACAAGGCGAGATAAAAGGAAAACGTGGCACGGCAGTTATTCGTTCAACAATTGGAGTATGCAAGGATTGCGGTTATACGTGGCAAACGGATAGTGGAACACCTACAGCGAAGAAAAGCAATACTTGGCTTTGGGTTCTGGGGTGGATTTGTATTTTCCCTATACCACTTACAATTCTTCTTCTCCGAAAAAAAGATATGAAGCCCTCATTAAAATACGGCATTATTGCGGTAGCGTGGATAGTATATCTTATCATTGCTTTGAGCGGAGGTTCAAGCAAAGAACAGACAACCTCTGCGAGTACAGAGTCAGCGAGTACAGAGTCAGTAATTAGCAAAGATGAAACCGCAAAATATCAAGACAATCTGCAAAACTATCTTGATGAAATAGTGAATACAGATATTTCGTCATACGATGTTCCTACTAAGCTGGCAGAAAAATATGGGCTTGATTGCTATTCAGGCATTGGGAGCTATATTGTTGCAAATCAAGGGGACTTAAATGTAAATAAAGTTTCTGACGGAAAAGATTATATTTCTTTTGAAGCCGATTATAGTAATGACTATGCAATAGAAAATATAGAGTATTTCAATAATGAAAAGTTAATATACGGATATTATCGTCCTGATTGGGGTTATTATTATAGGGATTTGAACAACCCGCAAAGAGGAATGGTTGTACAAATTAAAAAAAGTTATGACGGCGAAGAAGACCATATTACTGATTACATTGCTGTACAAGGCTTGGATGAATTGCTCGCTTATGTAAATAGCGACCACGACTATTCAAACACTTGTGAAGAATTAGAGCAATTCTTCTGCCAAATCAATGCTTCAATGGGCGAAGTGGAATTATGCGATTTCACAAGAGAAGCAGGTCTATGTCCTGATGTGTCAGCAACAATCGGCGGATGGGATGAATTGGTTAGGATTGCTTATTCTGATAATGTAGCAGAAGCAAACGGGAACTTTGATTACTGTGATGAAGATGGGACGAAAATAAATGTAAGATATCGTTCAACTGACGACCCAATGTCAGGGCCATTCGTTATTACATCAATCGAATATATGAATTATGCCGTTTTAAAAAACCATAATGTTTATGGTGTAATATATACGGATAATTCAAATCAATACGAAGCGGATAGCCGTAAGCATCCGAAAGGATTTTACATTATTGATAATGGAAATGAAAAAGAAGTAGGTACCCCTGAAGAAATCCTTGCATACATTTCTGCACTCAAATAATGAAAAACAAATAACGAGTTAAAAACCTCTGCTTCTACGCAGAGGTTTTTTCTCTTTTGCCAATTTGAAAAGAGGTCGTATTTATTTAACAACGCTCTCACTGCTTTATACTAAAATAGTATGTTCCTCAATTGCCCTTTCAATTCGTTCAGGTTCAATGCCGATATACCTTTGACTGACCGCGGGGGATGAGTGCTGTAATAACCGCTGAACCAAAGCAATATCGTGCCCGTTGTTTTTGTAGATGGACGTGGCAAAGAACTTTCTAAACGAGTGGGTGCTTATTCCCTCATAGCCAAGGTATTCACAGACCTTTTGTAGTTGCTTCTGTACCTCTCTTGGTGTGATAGGGAAAATGCGTTCATTCTGTCTAATGCCCTTCCGCAAGCAGTAATTTTCAATGTATTGCTGTATTACAAGCGGGACTGTGAAACCTCTCCTTTTGCCTGTCTTCTGCTCCACAATTTCAAGGCGATACCTTTCGCCGTCAAGAACGATGTCTGATGGCTTGAGATTGACAATATCAGAAATCCTGATGCCGAGGTTGGCCTCAAGAACAAGTGCCGTTGCCACCCTATCATTAGGACGGAAAGAGAAACTTCCCTCTCTCATCGTGGTTATTATTTCTTTGTATTGCTCGGCCGTGAGTGCCTTTGTTTTCTTGTTCATAGTTCGTATTTCTCCTAACCAAGAGTTCGTATAATAAAGGTGTAGCGGGAGGCGTCCCACCATCTGTGGATTTTGCGGTTCGTTTTCTCTGTATTTTACGAACTTTCCCCTTGCCTCGCTTGAAGCAAGGGGAAAGCGGTTTTTTATGCGATTGAGAAACGGCGGGAGGCAACTTCTTTGCAGAACTCTTTGTATGTTCCCTCACCGAAGGTCTCCTTGAACCTCTTGGTGTCAAATCTGCTTGAAAGAACCGAGCACCAACGGACAATGAATTTACCGCAAACCATTTCCTCGGCGTTTCTTGCGTTCATCTCGGCCTTTATCTCATCACGGATTGCTTCGGCCTCGGCTTTGACCTCTTCCTCAAACTGCTCAAGCTCACGGAGTTTTGCTACCTTGATTTCCATTTCATTGACTGACATTTTCTTTATCTCCTTTAATTAATTTCGTAGGGTTCAGAAGTTCGGGACTATCTGGGCCATTCAGGACTTATCTCACCCGCATACAGGTCTGTCATTTCAAAGCCACCGTGTGTCTGTCTTGGCTTCCCTTGTTGTGATTATAATATACACTAATTTTCGTGTATTGTCTATTGACAAATTGCACTAAATTTCGTGTATTTTCTTCTTTCGTTTTTGTGCAGTATTACACTTGATTTCGTGTAGTCCTTATAGTATTATGGTAAAGGTGAAAAAGGAGTGATTTGCTAATGCCGTTGCAATGGAAAGTAAAGATAGTTGATTTGCTCAAGGCAAATGGTTATAACACCAACAAAATAAGAACAGACAAAATATTGAGCGAGAGCACTTTAACCAAACTGCGAAGAGGTCAGGGTGTCTCTTGGGATAATTTGGAGACAATCTGTAAATTGACTAACTCAAGGATTGAAGACATCATAGAGTATGTCTCTGATGAAAATGTCAAAGATTAATTTTCTTTGTTTTTTTCCAAACGCATTTTTTATTTCACGAAAACGATAAACCTCAAGCGATAAGGGCAGAACAAAAGCACCCCTGTGCATTAGTCAGGGGTGCTTTTTCATACAATTCAGAAATACAAAATTGGGCCCAAAAAATGGGCTCAATTTTTTATACTTGCCGAAAAGGTTCTGAAAATCTTTATTTCCTGCTCAAAATGGCACGAAAAATCCCCGAAAAGTTCTCTTTTCGGGGATGGAGTGGTGGACGATACAAGACTCGAACTTGTGACCTCCCGCACGTCAAGCGGATGCGCTACCAGCTGCGCCAATCGTCCTTCTTTATTTAGCTTAGTCATTCTACATTTTTGGATGGCGCTTGTCAAGGGAAAAAACAAAAAACCGCATGTTATGCTTTTGCGAAATCTCTTTTTATGGTAAAATACGTGGCAGTAAAATTTGGAGGTTAACCAACAACATGAAAAAACTGTTTGAAGAATTCAAGAAGTTCATCAGCAAGGGCGATGCTCTTCAGCTGGCCGTCGGCGTTATCATAGGCGGCGCTTTCCAGGCAATCGTCAACTCCCTTGTGAATGACATATTCATGCCTCTGCTCGGTGCCATCACCGGCGGTGTGCATTTTGAAAGCTGGGCCGTCACGCTCGGCAAAGGAGAGCTTGAAAACCCCGCTACGCTGACATACGGCAACTTCATTGCGGCCGTCATCAACTTCCTGCTCATGGCCCTCATCCTCTTCTTCATTGTAAAGACGATTAACGGAGCCAGAGACAAAGTGAAGAAGGACGAGCCGGCTCCCGCTCCCACCACCAAGGTCTGCCCCTTCTGCAAGAGCGAAATTGCCATTGATGCTACCCGCTGCCCGCACTGCACTTCCGAACTGAAGGACTGATATACCCCTATCGGCAAGTGTACATTTGAAAAAACAGAATTCTTTATGCCATCAGGTTTATGCCTGATGGTTTTTTTATGCTGCCGGATAGCACCGGTATATCCGATTTTACGCAAATTTTACAATACTCGTCTATCCGACTTTGCAGTTTTACAGTATGATACCCTTTGTAAAGGAGGGATGACCTGTGATCTACTGTGTAGAAGATGAAGACAGCATCCGGGAATTGATGCTCTACACCTTAAATATGGCTGGCTTTGAGGCCCTCGGGTTCTCTTCCGGCAAATCTTTCTGGGACGCTATGGCCTCCGGGCATCCGGAACTCATCATGCTTGATATAATGCTCCCCGGCGAAGACGGAATCTCAATATTGCGCAAGCTGCGCGCTTCTCCGGCCACATCCGAAATACCTGTTATTATGGCCACTGCCAAGGGCAGTGAGTTTGATAAAGTTACCGGGCTCGATTTGGGTGCAGATGATTACCTTAGCAAGCCTTTTGGTATGATGGAAATGGTTTCGCGCGTCAAGGCTGTGCTGCGCCGGGCAAAACCGTCCGAAAAATCCGCCTTACTGGTTCAGGGTGACATCACGCTTGATACCGCACGTCATAAAGTAACCGCAAACGGCAGGGAAATTGCTCTGACGCTGAAGGAATATGAACTGCTGAAATTGCTGATGGAATCAGACGGTCAGGTTTTCACGCGGGAAGCCCTGCTCTCTTCTGTATGGGGTGCCAACTTTATAGGGGAAAGCAGGACCGTTGATGTGCACATCGGAACACTGCGGACAAAATTGGGTTCCGCCGGATCTCTTATCCGGACCGTGCGGGGCGTAGGATACAAAATAGGAACGCAGCCATGAGTAAGAAGATATTCAATTCCATCTGGATTGTTGCCCTTGTGGTTTTTTTCGCCTCTCTGTTCTTTGTTATGGGCGCAACATACAGCTATTTCTCGAATGTCCAAAAGAATCAGCTCAAAATAGAAACACAGCTTGCCGCACAGGGCGTTACGCTGAGCGGAATGGATTATTTTGATAATCTGAACAGCAAAGACTACCGGATTACATGGATTGGCAGCGATGGCAGCATTCTCTATGACAACGAAGCCAATACTGCCGACATGGAAAACCACCTGGAACGTCAGGAAGTCAGAGAAGCACTGGAAAACGGTTATGGTGAAAGCAGCCGAATATCTAAGACTCTTTCCGATAAGCTGTTTTACTCCGCACAGCTTCTGCCTGACGGAACGGTTCTTCGTCTTTCCGGCAGGCAGGTCACTCTTTTGACTCTCGTTCTCGGGTTTGCACAGCCGATTGCACTGGTCGCCCTGTTAGCGCTGCTTCTGTCAATGATTCTTGCGTCGCAGCTTTCAAGCAAAATTGTGGAGCCGATTAATCTGATTGATCTTGAAAATCCGGCATCCTGCTTTGGTAAAAAAGAGTATCAGGAAATTGAACCGCTTCTTCTCAGAATGAGTGCCCAGCAGGCGGATATCCGCCGCACACAGGCAGAACTTGAAAAAACCTCTCAGATTCGTCAGGAATTTACCGCTAATGCCTCACATGAACTGAAAACACCGCTTCATGCCATTTCAGGGTACGCAGAGCTGCTTGAAAACGGAATGGTAAAAAGCGAAGACATCCGTCCGTTTGCCGGCAGAATACGCCAGGAGGCGCAGCGGATGAGCCAGTTGGTCGGTGATATTATTGATTTGACCAAGCTGGACGGCGGAGCGGACGGGATGCCGTGGGAAGAGGTCGACCTGTTCGCCATTGCGCAAAACGCCGTTGACAGTGAACAGGCTGAAGCAGACGCACAGCAGGTTGCGCTGAATCTTTCCGGTGAAAGAGCTCCTGTTTCCGGTGTGCCGCAGGTGCTTTACAGCATCATCTATAATCTTTGTGACAATGCGATTAAATATAACCGGCCAAACGGTTCTGTGGATGTTTCCGTGAAAAATTGCTCCGATTCAGTCATTTTAACGGTTTCCGATACCGGCATCGGTATTCCGCCCGAACACCAAAGCCGCATTTTCGAGCGCTTTTACCGAGTGGATAAAAGCCACTCCAGAGAAATAGGCGGTACCGGTCTGGGGTTGTCGATTGTAAAGCACGGCATTCTGATTCATAATGCCAAAATCACGATAGACAGCAAAACAGATGTGGGGACGACATTTACTATCACTTTCCCCAAAAGCAAAAATTAAAAAGAAGCAGGGGCGGTTCCGCAGCAATGGGACGCCCCTGTTTCTTTACATGTTTTTTACAATCGCAGGATAATGAATTTGATGTTTCTCTTGTATTATCATACCGATAATAAAGGAGTGAGAAAATGACAATATTTGATGTGTTAACAATGATAGGTGGCCTTTGCCTCTTCCTGTTCGGAATGAACATAATGGGGAAGGCATTGGAAAGACGTGCCGGCGGAAAACTCCGTACCGTTCTTTCAAAAATGACCACCAAAAAAATGACAGGTTTTCTGACCGGATGCGCCGTAACGGCAGTCATTCAAAGTTCTTCTGCAACAACGGTTATGGTAGTCGGGTTCGTGAACTCCGGTCTTATGACTCTCAAGCAGGCCGTCAACGTCATTATGGGAGCCAACGTGGGTACCACAATTACCGGCTGGATACTGTCTCTTGGCGGAATCAGCGGTGACAGCACCTGGGTAAGATTATTAAAGCCGTCTTCGTTCACGCCCGTGCTGGCTTTGATAGGAATTATCTTCTATATGTTCTGCAAAAAATCCACGAAGAAGGATACCGGAATGATTCTTCTCGGATTTGCTACTTTAATGTTTGGCATGGAAACAATGACAGATGCCGTATCCGGCCTCAGCCAGGTCCCCGCCTTCTGCAATCTGTTTCTTATGTTCAAGCATCCTTTGCTTGGTCTTCTGGCCGGTGCGCTCCTAACGGCAGTCATTCAGTCCAGTTCCGCATCCGTCGGTATTCTGCAGGCATTGGCCATGACCGGTGTTGTATCCTATGGTGCCGCAATTCCTATTGTTATGGGTGATGCCATCGGAACATGCGTCACTGCCATGCTTTCAAGTGTCGGTGCAAAAAGTGAGGCCAAGCGGGCTGCTGTTGTGCATCTTGCATTTAACATTATCGGTGCCATCTTCTGGATTATTGTTTATTCTCTGATCCGTATGATTTTCGCTCCTGCAATTCTTGATCAGTCTGCCTCTCTTGTAGGCATCGCCGTGGTCAACACTGCGTTTAAAGTACTGTCTACGGCCTTACTCCTTCCCATGTCATCCATTCTTGAAAAAATCGCCGAATTCCTTGTTCCTTCGGAAAAAACGCAGGAAAAAACCATTCAATTGGATGAGCTGTTCCTTGCAACGCCGTCTCTGGCTTTGGAGCAGTCACACAGGCTTGTCATAGAGATGGCCGAAACGGCACAGCTTTCACTCAACAAAGCTATTCAGTCCATAAAGAACTACTCTCCGCAGATTGCCGAGGAGATCAGAGATGAAGAATCCTCCTGCGACAAATACGAAGACGTGATAGGAACCTATCTCGTCAAAGTCAGTTCAAAGCCGCATACTCTGGAAGAAAGCGAAGAGATTACCGCGCTCCTAAAGCTTATCGGTGACTATGAAAGGATTTCCGATCACGCCGTGAATATTCTGGAATCTGCTGAAGAACTGGAAAACAAAAAACTGGCTTTCACTGAAGAAGCATGCCGAGAACTTGACGTCATTACTGCTGCTGTCAGTGAGGTACTTGAACTGTCCACCGATGGTTTCATACACTCGGACGTTTCGCTTGCCTCATCCGTCGAGCCGCTTGAGCAGGTTATTGATGATTTGAAAGAACAGCTGCGCACACACCATATCCTGCGTATGAAGGATGGAAAATGCTCTTCCGAAGCCGGATTCGTTTGGTCAGACCTGCTGACCAATCTTGAACGTGTCGGTGATCATTGTTCCAACATTGCCGGCTGTATAATTGATCAGCAGCAGAACAATCTGAACCTGCACGAAAGCCTGAATGCCTATCGCAGGAGCGGTGAAGCATTTGAGCATCAGTACAAGTTCTATCAGGAAAAGTATGCTCTAACAGACTGACAGATAATGCTCCTATTCCTTACCGACGAGCTCGACCGTTGTCATGCTGTGGCCGGTTGAACGCAGGAACGGACCGAAAACATCCTCCGTGCGCATCTTCAGGCAGGAGGTGCATACGCATGGGTGAATACCGATGGTTTCATCCTCAAGAAGGTCCTTGTCCACCAGGAGATTGACTTTCTTCTCCCGGTCGTTCATCAGGCCCATCACGCTGACGGCTCCCGGCTCGATGTCCAGCAGGGAGAGCATGTGCTCCGGCGTTGCGAACGAGAGCCTTGAAGAATTGATCTGCGCCGAAAGTTCCTTGGTTTTAAAGGGTTTGTCCCCCGGCATCATCAGCAGATAGAAAACCGTCTGCTGCCGGTTGCAAAGGAACAGGTTCTTGCAGATTTTCGTGCCGAGGACCTTGCTGATTTCCTCGCAGATGGTCATCGTTTCCGCACGCTCGTGGTCCGCTCTGTCATATTCGATACCGAGGGCATCGAGATAATCGTATACTCTTGTCTCTCTTTCAAGACGGCCGGCTGGTTCTGCCGGCCGTCCTTTAAATACTTCCGTCATTTAAAATCCTTCGTTGGTAAAGGCTTCCCAAGAACGATGCATGTAGGTCTGCAAAGCTATGGGCGTTCCAATGTATTTTGCGTCTCTCCCGTCGGCAAGAAAACCTTCGATGCACTCGGGCCGGCCGGTTGTGAATACAACCGGAATCCCGGAAAGCTCCGAGGTCTCCCGCAGAACATCGTATCCGTGGCGGATATCGTCCGACGAGGCGAAGTTCAACAGATTGGAGTTGTTGACGAAACCCGTAACCGAAAGGCGGGCAAAGCTCTCCATTTCCTGCTTGAGCTTGAGGATTTTCTCCGGCGTCTCGCTCATCGGGCGGAAGACGTTGACGATGTCCAGCACCTGCAGCGTCTCCGGCGGCAGTGCCGCGAAATCGCTGTGGTAACGGCCGAGGCTCATCGCTCCGGCGCTGTCACCGCCCACATCAAAAATAACACGGTCCCAATCATCCGCGAAGGCGGACTGCACCGCAGCCGACATATTGACCGGGGTGACTCCCCGGCCCGCCAGCGTGGGAGAGACAAGATTCACATGGCTGTCTTTCAGCAGGGTGACTCTGTCGCTCATGCGGAAGTAGTCGTTGACCTTGTCCAGGTCGACTACCAGCGTCCGTTTTCCTTCTTTGGCGGCATTCACGGCGAGGTTGACGGCGATTTCCGTCTTCCCCGAACCGTAATTGCCAATCAGGACCGTGAATTCCTTCATTTAAGGCTGATGGCTTCCTTTGCCTTTTCAGCTATGACTTCCGGCGTGATGCCGAAGTGGCTGAGAACATCGTTGACGGTTCCGCTTCTGCCGAACTCGTCGTTTACACCGTGGCGTACAACGGGCACGGGGCACTTGCCGGAAACGACTTCACAGACAGCGCTGCCGAGACCGCCGATGATGCTGTGCTCTTCGCTGGTGACGATGCAGCCTGTCTCCCTGGCAGCCTTCAGAACGGCTTCTTCATCCAGAGGCTTAATGGTGTGCATGTCGAGAACACGGGCGGAAATGCCTTCCGCTTCAAGGGCTTCCGCTGCCTTCATAGCCATCGGAACATTGATGCCGCAGGCAATGATGGTAACGTCTTTGCCGTCACGCAGCTGGGCTGCCTTGCCGATTTCGAACTGATAGCCCGGAATCTCGTCCGTGATGATTTCGGTTGAGGGTCTCTCGAGGCGGAGATAGGAAGGACCTTCGTGGCTCATGAGAGCTTCGACGGCGAGCTTCATTTCGTTTCCGTCGCAGGGGCAGATGACCGTCATGCCGGGGATGGTGCGCATCAGGGAAAAGTCCTCAATGCTCTGGTGCGTGGCACCGTCTTCGCCGACGGAGAGTCCGCCGTGGGAACCGACCACGGTAACGTTGAGACCGGGGTAGGCTATAGAGTTTCTTACCATTTCGTAGGCCCGGCCTGCCGCGAAAATAGCGAAGGTGTTTGTAAAGGGTTTGAGACCGCAGGTTGCCATGCCGGCAGCTATGTCGGTCATGTTGCCTTCGGCAATGCCGCAGTCAAAGAATCTGTCCGGATAGGCTTTCTGGAAGCCCTTGGACATAGTCGATCCGGCGAGGTCTGCATCCAGAACCACGACCTGGGGATATTTTGCTCCGATTTCAACAAGAGCTTCGCCGTAGGCGTTACGGGTTGCTATCTTTCCTGCCATTTTCACTTACCCTCCAGTTCGCTGATTGTTTTTTCAAGCTCTGCTTTTGCAATGGCAAACTGCTCATCGTCGGGAGCTTTGCCGTGCCAGCCGGCCTGATCTTCCATATAGCTGACGCCCTTGCCCTTGACGGTCTTCATAATGATGGCCGTCGGCTTGCCGGAAACCTTTTTGGCTTCGGCGAGGGCTGCGAGAACCTGCTCGATGTCGTTTCCGTCGGCAACCTTGATGACGTTCCAGCCGAATGCCTCGAACTTGGCATCCAGAGGCTCGCTCGGCATAACGTCGGCCGTGCGGCCGTCAATCTGCAGACCGTTGAGGTCGATAAAAGCGCAGAGATTATCCAGATTCCACTTGGCTGCGGACATTGCCGCCTCCCAGATCTGGCCTTCCTCGATTTCGCCGTCACCGCAGATGGCATAGGTGCGGTAGCTCTTGCCCGTCATCTTGGCGGCGAGCGACATGCCGACAGCGCAGCTCAGGCCCTGACCGAGAGAACCGGTGGACATGTCTACGCCGGGGACGTTGACCATATCCGGATGGCCGGAGAAGTGTCCCTTAATGGAACGGAAAAGCTTCAGGTTCTCCACGGGGAAATAGCCGCGGAGCGCAAGAATCGAATAGAGTGCCGGGGAGCAGTGGCCCTTGGAGAGAACGAATCTGTCTCTGTCTTCCCATTTGGGATTGCTCGGGTCAATGTTCATTTCATTGAAATACAGAACCGTGAGAGCATCCATGCAGCTCAGCGATCCGCCCGGGTGGCCGGACTTTGCTTCATGCACCGCGTCAACAGCCAGGAGGCGGCCTTTCGCGGCGATGAGTTTTAATTCATTAATGTTGTCCATGAAAAAACTCCTATTTAAAATGTGTTAACTTTTTGTATTATACCACACGCCTTTCTTTTTGCCTATATAAAAAGAGGGCCGGAGCCGCTCAAAAACGGCTCCGGCCTTGTGTTATTCGGTGCATTCCTCTGCGGTTGTTTCCCGGTATCCGGCATAGACCTTTTTGGTTATCACGGCGAAGAGTACCGTGTAGACAACCACAATTGCCTCAACGGCCCAGAGGGAAAGCAGCCCCTTCTGATAGAATGCCGCAGGCAGGTCCAGCAGAGCGTGCAGAAAGATTGCCAGCGGGAAATACCATCTCTTGCTCTTATCATGCACGGAGATGAACACGAAGACGGATGCGCAGATGTGGAAGAGCATTGCAAACAGCCTCTCCAGCATAGCAACAAGGACAACGCCCGGGGCGAGCTGTTCTATGGCCGGCTGCAGGGCATTCAGCGCCACGGGGTTCTTGGTGATAAGAACAAAGAGCACCGTAATGTAGTTGATGCCGAGCACAAGCAGAACTTCGATTCCGCCGTGTCCGATTCCGTAGGCTACCGAGTTGTTCTTCGCGGTGTTTTTCTTCAAGACCGTGGAGAAGGCCACAAAGCGCCCGGTCTCTTCAAACACACCGGCTGCCAGCGCCCCGTAGAGGGCATAGAGCAGCGGCTTATCCATAACCAGGGGGAGGCAGATAACATGCAGCAGCTGCTCCAGCCCCATGGCAAAAACAAGGAAGGTGACGGCACCGACGATAAAGGGCTTTATCGGGGCGGACGTTTTCTTTTTCCAGAATACAACGCACGCTGCGGGGAGAAGAATACTCCAAACGGATGCGAGGGCAATCACAAATGTTTTCATTTTATATTTAGCTCCGGCGGTACATCAAGATTTTCGGAAACATACTTTCCGTCCTTTTTGCGTTGCCGCACGCATTCCGACAGCAGATACTCAATCTGCCCGTTCACCGAGCGGAAATCGTCCTCCGCCCAGGATGCAATGGCGGCATAGAGTTTTGGGGAAAGGCGCAGGGGTACCTGTTTTTTTTCTTTGTCCTCCATAAACGGCAATCAGTACAGGCTTCCGGAATTTACAACGGGCTGTGCGTCATGATTGCCGCACAGAACCACAAGCAGATTGGATACCATGGCGGCCTTGCGTTCTTCATCCAGTTCAACGATGTTGTTCTCGTTCAGGCGCTCGAGTGCCATCTCCACCATTCCTACGGCTCCGTCGACAATCATTTTTCTCGCATCGATGATAGCAGAGGCCTGCTGGCGCTGCAGCATGACAGCGGCTATCTCCGGCGCATAGGCGAGATAGGTGATTCTGGCTTCGATGACCTCGATGCCGGCACAGGCAACCTTGCTCTGGATTTCGTCACGGATGCGGTTGGCCACCACCTCGCTGGAGCCTCTGAGACTGCCTTCATCGGCAATGCCGTCTCCCGTGGTGTCCACATTCGGAGCTACATCATAGGGATACAGCCTTACGATGTTGCGCAGGGCGCTGTCACACTGCAGGGAGAGAAACTCCTTGTAGTTATCCACTTCGAAAACGGCCTTGGCCGTGTCGACAACTCTCCAGATGACCGCGATGCCGATTTCGACAGGGTTGCCGAGGCAGTCGTTAATCTTCTGGCGGCTGTTGTTCAGCGTCATAACCTTGAGAGAGACCTTTTTGTTCACCTTCGTCGGGTCTTTCACGGTCATCCCGTTTGTTCCGGGAATGACGAGGGGCTTCTTATCCTCGTGATTCACATCACCGCTCTGGTTCAGCTTCGTCTCGGCTGCCGGGTTCACCGCGGCACAGAAGGGATTGACAAAATAGAATCCGTTTTCCTTGATGCTGCCGTAATACTTGCCGAAAAGCGTAAGCACCAGGGCTTCCTGCGGCCCGACAACCTTCAGCCCGAGGAACAGAATCCAGCCGAGGCAGAGATAGAGCCCGCAGAGCACGGCGGGAAGCGCCAGAGCGTTTGCTGCGAAAACAGCAACGCCGACAAAGGCCAGAAGGTAGAGGACAATGGCCAGAATCATCACGGCCAACCCGTTTTTCTTCTTATTTAATACTTTTTCCTGCATGGTTTTATACTCCTTAAAAAAGATGACAGCAGTTGCTATCTGTTTGATATCAGAATGATATCACTCTTAACAACTGCTGTCAACTGCTTTATTCGGTTATGTCCGTTTTTTCGGCGACGTAGAGGGCAAAGTACTCCTTTGCCAGGTCTGCACGCTGCCGGCCTATCGTGTCGGTGTCGGCGGGCTGTTCAAACTTCCAGCACCACTGTCTTGCTGCTGTGGCGGCATCCGCCTCCTCATTGCCGAGGGAGCAGAGAATCTCGCGCAGTTCGGCGTACTTGGCATCGTTTTCCAGTTCCTCCTTCAGGAAGCGGAGCTGGCCGACGAGGCCGCCGGCGTCAAGGTCCTTCTCGCGGCAGAAATCCTGCAGGGCGGTTTTCCTCTCCTTTGTCCACTGACAGAGCCCGTATGCCGCATTGCCGGCCTTCGTATCAAAGCCGGATTCGTGGCTGATGTTGGC
>JAZUEY010000068.1:0-24688 GCA_045640405.1 Candidatus Limivicinus sp. | reverse complement strand
CCCCATCACGGCACAGTGCACAGTTTTCGCAGAGTCCGAAGTCATCACCCTGGTAGGTGAAGGCAAGCCGATGGATGAAATTGCAGCCGGCATAGAAATGGCCGTTGCAAAGCGCTGCTTCGTCATGGCGAAGAAGGCCGGCGCCACCGACAGCATCACGCTGACGGGCGGCTGTGCAAAGAATGACGGACTGAAAGAGGCCATTGAGCATGTTCTGAAGCTCAAGGTTATCAACCTGAAGACGGACCCGCAGCTGATGGGCGCACTCGGTGCCGCTGAGTATGCTCGCCAGAAGGGCCAGGCTAAAAAGTAATACCCCCTTTTAAATAACAAGAGAGACGTGGAAACACGTCTCTCTTTATGCTATAATACCTTCCAGAGGTGATGGATAATGAAAGATTATTTTGAAATAAAAGATGTTATGGCAAGAGAAATATTCAATCTTGACGGAGACAGAACCATCGAGGCGGAAGTCTCTCTGGATGACGGTTCCGTCGGCAGAGCGGCCGTTTCGGCCAAGATGGTGGACGGCAAAGAGCCGGCCCTGGCTGCTGAAAACGTGAATACAGAAATCGCAGAGGCCCTGCTCGGCCTGAATGCACTGGATCAGTCTTATGTCGACAGCATTCTCATGGATATCGACGGCGATAACGGAAAACGCCTTGGTACCAACGCAACGCTGGCGGTTTCTTTCGCCGTTGCAAAGGCGGCGAGCCTTTCCTCCGGCCTCTCTCTTTATAACTATATCGGCGGCGTCAATGCAAAGCAGGTGCCGGAGATTGTGGATGAAACTCCGGAAAAACGCGGGCAGAAATGGTATCCCACACTCACTGCGATGCTGGATGATATAGGCAATTATGAAATTCTATGCGGCGGAAATACCGAGGACAGCATCATGGCACATGTAGCGGTTGCCGTGCATGCAAAAAAGATGGTAGCACGTCCGAACGTAAAAAATGAGCTCCTCAGAATTACTGAGGAACTCAATTGGTGACCCGGACGAGAATCGAACTCGTGTTACCGCCGTGAAAGGGCGGTGTCTTAACCGCTTGACCACCGGGCCTAAAAAAGTAGCGGCACCTGGATTTGAACCGGGGACACTGCGGGTATGAACCGCATGCTCTAGCCAGCTGAGCTATGCCGCCATTTTGCTGTTTTTGACAGCTTTGTAATTTTAGCAAACAAACCGCACAATGTCAACAATAAAATTACTTGAAAAGAAAGGTTTGCTATGCTATTATAATGCAGTCCCGTGGAGGGCTAGCTCAGCTGGTTAGAGCGCTCGCCTCACACGCGAGAGGTCAGCAGTTCGAGTCTGCTGCTCTCCATTAACAAAAACCACACTTTTGTCTACCGGTCAAAAGTGTGGTTTTTGTTAACTAAGTATTCCGCTTTGCGGAACGATAAGTTTGCTGCGCAAGTGAAGTGTCCTTTGGACGTGAAGTGCCTGCGGGTGCAGCCGATGTTTTGTTTGAAAAGACTTCTTTATCATGGTATTCTGTTATCGTAATATGCTATGTGCTGGCATTTTATAATATAAATTACTGATTTTTGAAAGGAGCTTACTATGATCGGCAGACAGGTAATTAAAACAAATCGCGCGTTTACATTGGAAGAACTTGAGCAGTTCATGCAGGAGCACTGGGACAAGGAGCAGTATAATCATTTTATCATCGGGCGGCCGACAGCCGCATCCGTTGAGAAGTATATTTTGCTTCCGGCGACAGGGAGATTTATGGTCATAGTATTTCCCCGTAAGGCAGGCGGCCTGTTCAGCAAAGACAACAAGGTGGTGCTGTCCGTCTGCGACACACCGGAAGGAGCAAAACAGGACCTTTTCCGGTCTATTCCCTCGCACAATGCATTCTTTGGAGCTTGGAAAATCAGCACCACGATGTCTATGGAAGAGGAACGCAAGGGTCCGGCGGAAGAGACTCTCCAAAAATACGCCGGATATATGAAGGAACTTCTCGAAACAGCGGGATATACGGCATAAAACATATAGAACGGAGGAGCACTTATGCTTAATCGGACGATATCAATAATCCTCGCTCTTGTGATGTGCTTGAGTCTGGCGGCCTGCGGCAATAGCGACTCTCCGGAAGCTGTCTCAAAGCCTGAAATCACAGTGAGTTCGAAGGAAGACAGTACTCCGAAAACGGACGAAAGCAAAAATTCGGAAACCGTTTCGGAATCTGAAAATGAGAAAGAAATACCCGTTTATGAGCCGGAGCGTTTCGAAACCGATACGCTTTCCTGGGATTTCGAACCTGCTTCCGGAACTCTTTTTATTCACGGCAGCGGTCCTATGCGCGCATTTGTTAACAGCGAACCGGAATGGATTGTTCACAAAGACGAGACCCGCATTGTCACTGTTGATGATGGAATCACGTCTGTCGGTGCTTACGCTTTCTGTGATTTTAAATCACTTACGGAAGTCCGCCTGCCGGACAGCGTGGAAGTGATCGACGACTGTGCCTTTGATTACGACTGGGAGCTTCGCACCATTACAATTCCTGCATCCCTGAAATACGTTGGCTACCGCGCATTTTACAACACCCTGATCTGGGAGCCGAATGATCTGATCTTTCCGGAAGGTCTTGAATATATCGGGGATTATGCGTTCCACTCCGCACTGAAAAGCGGCGGAATCGTATCTCTTCCGTCTTCGCTTAAATACCTGGGCAAACAGGCTTTCACCAACGCATATCTTTCCGATTTCCTCCTTTCCGAAGGAAACCCTTATTATTGTACGGATAATCATGCAATCTACACTAAAGACATGAAGGAACTTCTCATGCTTGCTCCTGTCACAGACAACTTGGGTGAATTCCGCATCCCGGTCGGTGTGGAGAGTATTGCCGAAGAATGCTTCAATGTGATTCACGGTATAAACACTGTATATATTCCCGCCTCTGTAACAGAAATTGCGGAGGGTGCCTTCTTCTCCACATTTGACCTGAAAGAAATCGTTGTTGACGAAGCGAATCCGAACTACAAATCCGAAAACGGGCTGCTTTTGAGCAAGGACGGTACCCTGCTGCTGGCCTGGCCGGACGGCATTCAAAGCAGTGAACTCATAATACCCGACGGCGTGGAACGACTTGGCAGACGTTTGTTTTACGGGCGTTTCGAAGAGGCTTATACCGTCATTTTGCCGGAGAGCGTAAAGAAACTCGGAACTATGAGCCTTCCTAACAGTATGACCTCGCTTTCCCTTCCGCACACTCTGGAAAAAATCGATTCGAGTGTATTCTATAATGGAATTTCCGTTGATACTATAAACTATAACGGTACCGAAGCCGAATGGGATAGTATCCTCATTGAGGATGGTAACGACGGACTGGACAAGGCAGCAATTCATTGGATTGGGTAATTCTTGCGGAATTGCTTATCCGATATGGCGCGAAGAACATGTGACGGGCTGCAGACGTAGCTTTTCAGGTTAATATTCAATTATTCAATACATGTCATAAGAATATATTATGACATGTATTTCTTTTTCGTCAAATTGAAGAATATTGATGCTTGTTTATATGCAATATCACGAATGGAAAAATACTTGTAAAAATGGTAAAATAATATGAATTTTGAAATGGGTTTTCTGGGAACCGGAGGCATCTATGTCAGTCAATAAGATGTATGTTTTAATCGGAAATTACGGCAGCGGAAAAACGGAGCTGTCGTTGAATTTCGCGTTCAAGGCGGCAGAGCGCGGTGAGCGCACGGAACTCCTGGACCTTGATATGGTAAACACATACTACCGTTTGACCAACCCGGGCGTTATGACAAAGATGAAGGAGATTCGTCTGGTTTCTCCAAACTTTGCCAAAAACGGCGGTATCGAGACCTTATCCCTTCCCTCGGAGGTTCAGTCCGCATTTGATATGGACTGGGATACGGTCGTGTTTGACGTGGGCGGCGATGCCGTCGGCGCTACGGCGCTTGGCCGATACCACAGCGATTTTATGGCCCTGCCGGAAGGTGCGCTCGAGGTTCTCAACGTCGTCAATACCAGGAGACCGCTGGCCGGCACTGTGGAGAAGCTCATACATCTCCAGGAAGAAATCCAGCTTCATTCAAGGCTAAAGATTACAGGCATGATTAACAATACCAATCTGGCCCAATTGACCACGGTTGAGGAGCTGAGAGACGGGTACGAACTTGTCAAGCAGGTTTCAGAGATAACCGGAGTTCCCGTTGCCTATACTTCCGGCAAAAAGGAGATGCTTGATGCCTTCCTGGCCGAAGGGCATGATTCGAAATACATCGGCGAACCGCTCTATATAGACACATATATGGCCCGTGACTGGGACAGCTGGATTAATTCGCTGTAATTTAATTTGTTTAGTAATATTTTTATAGAAAAGAGAGGTACTTTACATGGTCAAAGTAACTATCAATGAGCTGATCTGCAAAGGCTGTGGATTGTGTGCCAGGGCTTGCCCTAAGGGCGTTCTGGAGCTTTCTAAGACCAAGCTCAACGCAAAAGGCTACCACCCTGCAGAAGTCGTCAATCAGGAAGCTTGCATCGGTTGCGCATCCTGTGCACGTACCTGCCCCGATGTAGCAATCAGGATAGAAAAGGAATAAGGAGGAACTGATATGTCTTTAACTCTCATGAAGGGTAGCGAAGCCATCGCCGAGGCCGCCATCCGTGCCGGTGCCCGTTTCTTCTTTGGCTATCCTATTACCCCGCAGACGGAGATTCCCGAATACATGTCTGCCCGTATGTTTGAACCTGAAGTAAACGGTTGCTTCCTTCAGGCCGAAAGCGAAGTCGCAGCAATCAACATGGTATACGGTGCTGCCGGTACTGGTGCCCGTGTTATCACTTCTTCGTCCTCTCCCGGAGTTTCCCTTAAGCAGGAAGGCATTTCTTACTGCGCAGGTGCTCAGCTCCCGTGCGTCATTCTCAACGTTATGCGCGGCGGCCCCGGTCTCGGAAGCATTCAGGCCTCTCAGGGCGACTATTTCCAGGCCACCAAGGGCGGCGGAAACGGTGACTACCACCTGATCACCTATGCTCCCGCATCCATTCAGGAAGCCATCAACATCATGATGTTCGCCTATGACAAGGCACAGAAGTACCGCGTTCCCGTTATGTTCCTGGCCGATGGTATCATGTGCCAGATGATGGAACCCGTCGAAATGCCGGAGATGGTTGAATACAAGGCTACCAGAGAGAACAAGCCCTGGGCATGCCATGGTTTCAAGCCGGGTGATGATCCCGCAACCAGAGCTGAAATCAACTCCCTCTACATCGACACCGAGACGCTCACCATCCACAACAACAATCTGCAGGCCATCTACAAGGAAATCAAAGAGAACGAAGTCATGTACGAAGAGTACAAGACCGAGGACGCCGAGATTATCATTACTGCATTCGGTACCGTTGCCCGTATCAGCAAGTCCGCTGTGGACGCTCTGCGCGCTCAGGGCATTAAAGTCGGTCTGTTCAGACCCATCACGGTTTGGCCGTATCCGTACGAAGAGCTCAAGGCCTGCTGCGATAAGAACTGCGTAAAGGCAGTTCTCGATGTTGAATGCAACGAAGGCCAGATGCTGGAAGATGTCAAGCTCGCACTCGAAGGCAAGAAGCCGGCTGAGTATTTCGGCCACTGCGGCAGCCAGATGCCGACGACCGAAGAAATCATCAATAAGGTTCTTGAGATGAAGGAGGGTAAATAAATGTCACAGGTAGTATTTGAAAAGACTCCTTATTTAACCGATAAACCCTTCCACTACTGCCCCGGCTGCAATCACGGCATTATCCACCGTCTCGTAGCGGAATGCCTTGAAGAGTCCGGCATGGGAGATCAGATTGTCGGTGTTGCACCGGTCGGATGCTCCGTTTTTGCCTATCAGTACTTTAACGTAGATATGTTCGAAGCTTCTCACGGCCGTGCACCTGCCGTGGCAACCGGTATCAAGCGTGCCTGCCCCGAAAAGCTCGTGTTCACCTATCAGGGCGACGGTGACCTCGCTTCTATCGGAACGGCGGAAATCGTTCATGCCGCACACCGTGCAGAAAAGTTCTGCACCATTTTCGTCAACAATGCCATTTACGGTATGACAGGCGGCCAGATGGCACCTACGTCCCTTGTCGGCCAGAAGACGACAACGTCTCCCTTCGGCCGTAAAGAGGAGTGGTGCGGCGCACCTATCAAGATGTCCGAGATGCTGGCAGAAGTTCCCGGTGCCTATTACATCGAGCGCTGCGCTGTCAATAACAACGCAAACATCATCAAGACGAAGAACGCCATCAAGAAGGCATTCAAGTATCAGATGGAAGGCAAAGGCTTCTGCATGGTAGAAGTACTTTCCACCTGCCCGACCAACTGGGGCCTCAACCCGGTAGAAGCGATGACCTGGCTTGAAGAGAATATGATTCCTTACTATCCTCTCGGCGTTAAGAAAGATAAAGGAGCAGAATAATCATGACGAAAGAATTTGTTTTTGCAGGATTCGGCGGACAGGGTACTCTCCTTATCGGCAAGTTCCTCGCTATGGCTTGCATGCTCGATGGTAAGCACGTTTCCTGGCTTCCGTCTTACGGCCCCGAGATGCGCGGCGGCACGGCAAACTGTTCCGTCATCATTTCCGATGATGAAGTGGCTTCTCCGCTGGTAGCGGCTCCCGACGCCATTATTGCTATGAATGAGCCTTCTCTCAACAAGTTTGAGATGAACGTAAAGCCCGGCGGCGTCATTGTCATCAACTCTTCCATCATTGACCGCAAGTGCAAGAGAGACGACGTGGAAGTTGTCTACTGCGACTGCAACAAGATTGCCGAAGAGTGCGGTAACCCGAAGGGTGCCAACGTTGCCATTCTTGGCGCGCTGATGAAGAAGATGCCCATCGTGTCCGAAGAGAAGATGGCAGAGGCCATCAAGCTCGAGCTCGGCGAAAGAAAGCCAAAGTTCCTGCCCGGCAACATGGCAGCCTATGCCGCCGGCCAGAAATCAGCCGAATAAGTTCATAAAACGGAATAGAGACGTGCCATCACGTCTCTATTCTTAATCATTTTACTTTCACGGATTCCGGCAAACTTTATAGAATGTATATGGGTGAAAAAATGGCTAAAAATACTATTTCAAGGATTCTGGTAATCCTGCTCGCAGTCATTCTGCTTGTTTGCATCGGTTTCGGAATCTTGTATTTCACAAGATTCAGGACTATGGCGACGCTTAAGAAGCTTACCGATTATGAGGACGGCTATGACCTCTATTCCATGACTGTGAAATATGACTATTCAATTGATGACATCATCAATTCCGGTTACACGGACATGCAGGAATTTACGGACGCAGTTGTCAAGGAGTGTCTTCCACTGCTGCCGGTGAAAATTCAGGTACCGACCTTCGGATGCAGTGCATTCCGTACAACAACAACGGACGGAAATGTCCTGATGGGCAGAAACTATGATTTCAAGTTGGATACATCAGCGCTCATGGTACTCTGTGAACCGAAAGACGGTTATAAGTCCATTTCGTTTTGCGCACTGAACAATATCAGTGCGGATCAGGCCGATGCAAGCATTACCAAGAAAATGGCCTGCCTGACAGCTCCCTTTATCGGGCTTGACGGCGTAAACGAAAAAGGCGTGTCCGTGGCAGTGCTGACGCTTCCAAGCGAACCGACCATGCAGGATACGGGCAAGCCGAAACTTGCCACTTCGCTTTTGATTCGCCTGGTGCTTGATCGGGCGGCAAGCACCGAGGAAGCCCTCAATCTCATCCGCCAGTATGATATTTTCTCATCCAACGGCAGAGATTATCACTTTATCATCAGTGACGCATCCGGGAACAGCGTAGCCGTCGAGTTCGACTGCGAATCCCCGGGCCGCGAGATGGTTGTGACCCCCACGCAGGCCATCACAAACTTCTTTATAATGTATACAGATAAGGTGGATCCAAATCAGGATAATGGTATGTACGGAAAAGGCTCAGCAAAGGGACGTTATACCGCCATGCTGGACGTGCTGGATGCGAACGAAGGCGCAGTTGACCGCAATGTGGCGTGGGAAGCGCTGAGAGCTGCAGCTCAGGACCCGAACCCAGAGGATATCACCAGCAACACGCAGTGGTCTATCCTCTTTGACAACACCAATGTCACGGCGGAAATTACACTGAGGCGCCACTGGGGGGACAGTTTCTCCTTTGACCTTTCCGGGCTGACCCAATGAAAACACACGAATAAGTTAATTCCAATCAAAAAAGAGACCTGCTTCGGCAGGTCTCTTTTGCTATAGTGATTCGATTCAGTTCCAGAAGTCGGTGCGGTAGCGGAGGTTGATGCTTTCGGCTTTGAATTCGGGATCCTTGCCCTCTTTGCGCTGGGCTGTGTAATCCTTCAAGCAGGCGATGGCGGGCCTGACAAGGAGAAGAATGACGGGAACGTTGATGATGACCATCAGAGCCTGCAGAAGATCGGCCGTGTCCCAGACAAGGCCCATGGAAAGCATGGTGCCAATGAAGACGATGGCGATGGCAATGATGCGGAAGAGCGTAAGGAACTTGATATCGGGCTTCTTTTTAAGAATGTAGCGCAGGCAGCCCTCGCAGTAATAGTAGTTGCCGATGAGTGTCGTAAAGGCGAAGAGAGCCATCGAGACGGCAATGAATATCGGGCCGGAGGCACCGAACAGCGTCTGCAGGGAGGCCTGGACATAGGGGGCACCGGCGGCTTCGGCCGTGGGAGCCACGCCGGAGAGCAGGCACATGAAGGCTGTAGCCGTGCAGATGAGGAGCGTATCGATAAACACGGAAAGCATCTGGACGAGACCCTGCTTAACGGGATGAGAGACATCGGCCGTGGCCGCGGCGTTCGGAGCGCTGCCCATGCCGGCCTCGTTGGAATAAAGGCCGCGCTTGACACCGTACATGAGGCAACTGCCGCCGAATCCGCCGAAGATGGCCTTGAAATTGAAGGCATCTTTGAAGATGGCAACGAACATGGCGGGAACGGCCGTGATGTTCATGACGATAACAGTAATCGAAACGATGATGTAAAGAACGCCCATAATCGGAACGAGAATACCTGTGATTCTGGTGAGACGGTTGGAACCGCCAAGAATGCAGAGGGCGAAGAAGGCGGCGAGAATGGCGCCGATAATCAGCGGCGTGAACTTACCGTAGAAGCTGAAGCCGGCAAAGGCGGACTGAAGATTGTAGGCAGCCAGCGCATTGTAGCCGACGGCATAGGTGAGAATGATGATGACGGCGAAAACAACGCCGAGCCAGCGCTGGCCGAGGCCGGCCTCAATATAATAGGACGGGCCGCCGAAGGAGCTGCCGTCACTGTCTCTGCGCTTGAAAATCTGGGCCAGTGTGGATTCCACAAAGGCGGAGGCACCGCCGAGCAGGGCGATGACCCACATCCAGAAGATGGCACCGGGGCCGCCGCAGCAGATGGCTGTGGAAACGCCGACGATGTTGCCCGTGCCGACACGGGAGGCGGTGGATACCATCAGCGCTCCGAAGGAGGAGACGGCACCGGCCGTCTTCGGCTTTTCGGTGACGACCTTGATGGATTCCTTGAACAGGCGGAACTGAACACCCTGCGTGAGGATGGTGAAGACCAGGCCGCCGAGAATGAGAATGAGGGGGACGCACCAGGGCTGATAAAGAACGCCGCTGATGGCATTGATGATGTTGTCGAGCATGATGTTATTGCCTTTCTATTTATTTAGGGGCGAGCGGCGAGCAGAGCTTATCCCTTGCTGCTCACTGCTATTTAATGACTATGGAGGACAGAATGTAGGAGAGATCGGCGTCGGCAGCAAGCTGCGTGTAGTCAATCTTGCTGTTCTTGCCGAGCACCGCGGTGATGAGAAGATAGCTGAACTCCGTGGCCGGAACGCAGAAGCAGACGTTGGACCCGTCATAATACTTATAGACGGTGTTGCTGCCGTAAGCGAGCTTTTCAAAGCCGGTGTACTTTTCGGCCAGGACGGTGGCAAGCTTTTCAAAACTGTCTCCGCTGTAATAATCGGAGTACTCAATCTGGACGGAGTATTCGTCACCGTACAGGACGGCCACATGCGAGTCACTGGTGTAGGTGAGAAACTCGTCTTCGATGACCTTGCATGCAAAAACGTCGGCATTATAGGAAAAGACGGCGTTTACTTCTTTGGCATCTTTATAGCCGGAGACGAAGCTGTAGGAACCGGAGGCTGTGTTCTTCGGCGCGACGGGGGAAGCATCGACCTTCCCGGCAGGCACGGCAGCCTTGCCGGACTTCTTCCGCAGAAGGAAGAACGCGGCAGCACCGGCACCGGCGGCCGCCACGGCGGCGGAGAGCGCAAGGGCAGTTTCCTTTTTCATAGGGGGCTCCTTTCGTTTTTTGAGGAATTTGTACTTATTATAAATAAATTACCAAAAATACGCAAGGTGTGATATAATATCTGGGTACGCTTCAAAGGAGATTACGAAAATGGCAGAAAATTTGAAAAACTTGGAAACTCCCTGGGAGCCTTTCATGGGCGACATCCCGATGCACATCGATTACTTCAAGGGCACGATGTTTGACAAGGTGAAGAGCATTGCCGAAAAATACCCGAAGAGCATAGCCTTCGATTTCATGGGCAGGAGCACGACCTACCGGGAAATGATAGGAGAGATCGAAACCTGCGCCAAGTCTTTAAAGGTGCTCGGCGTCCGGGAAGGCGACAGAGTGACGATTGCCCTTCCGAACTGCCCGCAGGCCATATTCATGTTCTATGCCGTGAACCTGATCGGTGCGGTCGGCAACATGATTCACCCCCTGTCGGCGGAGAAGGAGATAGAGTTCTATCTGAACGCTTCGAATTCCGTCGTGGCGATTACGCTCGACCAGTTCTACCACAAGTTCGAGAGCATACGCGAAAACACCTGCATCAACAGCATTATCATAGCCTCCGTGAAAGACGAGCTCAGCAGGCCGATTCGGGCCGGCTACATGCTGACGGAAGGCAGAAAGATCCGCAAGATTCCGGAGGATGCTCCGGTTATCCGGTGGAAGGAGTTCATGAAGCTTGAAAAGTACTGCTTCCACAACTATAGAGTCAAGCGCGCCGACGATGACCCGGCGGTCATCCTGTATTCCGGCGGCACCACGGGAACGACCAAGGGTATCGTTCTCACCAACAGCAACTTCAACGCACTCGGCGAGCAGGTGATTGCGGCGAACCCGATGTTCCGCCCGGGAGACAAGATGCTCTCCGCCATGCCGATTTTCCACGGCTTCGGTCTCGGCGTGTGCATCCACACGATGCTTTCCAACGGCGGACGCTGCATTCTGGTTCCGCGCTTCACCCCGAAGAGCTACGGCAAACTGCTGGTGAAGAAACGCTGCAACTTTGTGGCCGGTGTGCCTACGCTTTACGAAGCGCTGATTAACGAGCCCGTGATGGAAGGCACCGACCTGAGCTGTCTGAAGGGCGTCTTCTCCGGCGGTGATTCGCTCTCCATCGAGCTCAAGAAAAAGCTGGACAAGTTCCTCTATGACCACAGCGCCTCGATACAGGTGCGCGAGGGATACGGTGCCACGGAGACGGTTACGGCCTGCTGCCTGACGCCGAACACCCTGGCCAAGGAGGGAAGCATCGGCATTCCTTTCCCGGACACCTACTTCAAGATTGTGGAACCGGATACCGACAAAGAACTTCCGCACGGCGAAGAGGGCGAAATCATCATTTCGGGTCCCACCGTCATGAAGGAATACATGGACAACCCCGAGGAGACGGCGCAGACGCTCCGCAGGCATGACGACGGCAGAATCTGGGTCTATACCGGAGACCTGGGCATGATGGATAACGACGGCTTCATCTACTTCCGGGGCCGCGCCAAGCGCATGATTATCACCTCCGGATACAATGTGTATCCGGCACAGATGGAGAACATCATCGACGCCCATGAATTTGTGCAGATGAGCTGCATCATCGGCGTCCCGGATCCCTACAAGATGCAGAAGGTCAAGGCCTTCGTCAAGCTGAAACCGGGCGTGCCTGCCGACGCGAATACGAAGAAGGCTATTCTGGACTACTGCCGCAAACACATTGCCAAATACGCCATGCCGTATGACATAGAGTTCCGCGACGAACTCCCCAAAACGCTCGTGGGCAAGGTGGCCTACCGGGTTCTGGAGATCGAGGAACTGGAAAAAATCAAGGCCGAACAGGCCAAAGCTGAAAGTTAATTAAAAATATACAAAAACCGCTGGACTTATAGTATAATGAGGCCAACGGTTTTTTTATTTAGGAGGGACAGATATGCCCAGAGAGAGAAAAGATGCCGGAAAAGCCGGACACGGAGTCGAACATTCCGGCCAGGGTCTCGGAGGAGGCCCGGTAGGTTCCGGCGGTTCCTATAACGGTAGACCGGGCGGCAACGTACCCGGAGGCCAGATGCCCAACATGGGTTCTCAGACGCAGAGAACCGTCGGCGGGCGGAGCGTAAGCAGCAGCGGAGGGCTCATCCTAGCCCTGCTTGCATGGCTGTTTTTAGGCAACAAGAACAGCGGCACCGGCAATGCGGCCGGCTACGGCGGAGCGGCAGGCAGAAGCCTGAATCTCGGCAAGATTATAAGGCTTGTTATCATCGTGGCCCTGGTCATTTTCCTGCTGAAGGCCTGTTCGGGCGCCGGCAGCGTGGGCGGATACAACAACCTGCCCTCATCCTACGACACGGTCACGACAAACGGCGGCGGCAACGCACCGCAGCAGAGCAGCAGCTCCGGAGCCTATTCCTATGACACCGACAGCAGCGCGGGCACCGTGAGCAGCAGCGGGAGCAGCAACGGCTCCTATTCCTACAGCAGCTGGCCTCTCGGCTACAGCAACATCAATTCGAATACCATGTCCAGCGGCTGGACCTACGGCGACAACCGCAGACAGCTGAATACACAGGTGGCAAACGGGGCGAGAAACAAGTTCTACACCCCGAAGAACGGTGACAGCGTAACCGTGATGGTATACATGATTGCCACCGACCTGGAGAGCAACTACGGCATGGCCACGGCCGACCTGCAGGAAATGCTGAACGGTTTGCGCGGCAGTTCCGACAACGTGAACTTCATCGTCTACGGCGGCGGATGCACGGGCTGGAAGAACCGGCAGTTCTCCAACAGTTCCAACGTCTGCTACAGGCTCTCGGGCAACGGCCTTGAGAAGCTGTTCGAAGACGGCGACAAGGTGATGACCGACCCGAACACCCTCGCAAGCTTCATCGGCTACTGTGGCAGGAATTTCCCGGCCAACCGTAACATTCTGGTGTTCTGGGACCACGGCGGCGGCTCCGTCTCCGGATACGGCTATGACCAGAGACACAAGAGCGCCGGTTCGATGGACCTCGCGGGCATCTATCAGGCGCTGAGCGCCGGCGGTGTGCGCTTCGACTTCATCGGCTTCGACGCCTGCCTGATGGCGACCTATGAGACGGCCATGACGACCGCCAATTTCGCGGACTATCTGGTGGCCTCGGAAGAATCCGAGCCGGGCATCGGCTGGTATCATACCGACTGGGTGCAGAAGCTCTGCCGGGATACCTCAGTATCCACACTGGAGCTCGGCAAGCAGATTGCCGATGACTTTGTGAGCCACTGCGCCAGCGAGGCGAGAGGGCAGGACGCCACGCTGTCTCTGGTAGACCTTTCCGAATTCCAGAGGACGGCACCGAATGCCATCGATGCTTTTGCCACCTCCACAACGGACCTGATTAACAACGACGGCTACGCCAGCATCGCCAAGGCGAGAAGCGGAGCCAAGGAATACGCAGCCTCTTCCAAGATAGACCAGGTGGATTTGACGGACCTGGCTTGCAACGTGGGCACGGCGGAGGCACAGGAGCTTGCCAAGTGCATCCTCTCGGCCGTCAAGTACAACAACACGTCGAGCACGATATCCGATTCCTACGGCCTTTCCGCCTACTTCCCGTACAGAAGCCTCAACACGGTTTCCACGGCGGTCAAGACCTTTAACAAACTAAACCTCAACAGCAACTTCTCCCGTTGCATCGAGAGCTTCGCCTCGATGGCGGCCTCCGGCCAGAACGCCTCGGGCGGCTACTACAGCCCCTTCGGCTCTCTCAGCGGCTACGGCAGCAGTTACAGCAGCGGCAGCAGCTACAGCAGCTATGCCGACATCTTCAGCCTGCTGCAGGAGATGGCATACGGCCGGAATCTGAACGTCAAGGGTCTGCAGAGCGGCGACATGGAGTTCATGCAGTTCATCACGAGCGGCGTGAGCCACGGGCTCGACATGAAGAAAGCGGCCCAGTTCATCTCCGAAAACCAGTTTGATCCGAGCCTGCTCACCTGGAAGCTCAGCAGCGACGGCACAAGCTTCATCGACATGCCCGAAGACCAGTGGGCTCTCGTGCAGAGCGTGGAACAGAGCCTGTTCATCGATGACGGAGCGGGATTCGTAGACCTCGGCATCGACATTACGACCGACATGTTCACCGAAGACGGGAAACTCGTCGGCGAGGGGCAGGACATCTGGCTCGGCATCGAATCCGAAGGCGACGGCTGGACCTGCGCATACTATCTGATGAGCGACTATACCGACGAGGACGGCAACAGCGTCATCAAGGGTTACATCCCGGTCCTCTACAACGGAGAGAGAGCACGACTCATTGTGACCTTCTACAACAGCGATGTGGAGAGCGTCGGCGTCCAGAGAGACTATACCAAGGACGACGAAGCCAGCAGCCAGGCCGCTAAGATAGCGGACCTGCAGGAAGGCGACGAAATCATACTCATAGCCGATTACTATGACTATGACAACAACTACCTGGACAACTACCGGATAAGCAAGCCGCTTACCTATGACGACACTTTCAAAGTCGTGGACCTGGAACTGCAGGATCCGGACAGCGCAAACGCCTGCTATCGCATAACGGACATCTACAACCAGACCTACTGGACCGAAGTTCTGAAATAATTCCAATCAAATAAAAAAGGAAGTTCCCACTCGGGAACTTCCTTTTTGCTATCTATAGGATTATTTGAGTCTGGCCTTGATGCAGTCGGCAATAATCTTGATGCCGTTTACAATCTGCTCGTCGCTGGCGCAGGAATAGTTGAGACGGAAGCAGTGCTCGTTGCCGCCGTTCGGGAAGAACCCGTCGCCGGGAACGAAAGCCACATTCTGCTTGAGCGTGTCTTCGGCGAGTTCCTTGGAGTTGATGTATTCCGGAAGCTCGACCCAGGTGAAGAGACCGCCGTCCGGGTCGGTAAACTTGGCTTCGGGCGGGAAGTAATCCTTCATGGCCTGTACCATCGTGGCAGCTCTGTGGGCATAGAGCTGGCGACACTCCTCGACATGCGCGTCAACATCGAACATCTCAAAATACTTGGAGACGGCCATGGCGGCGAAGGTGGAAGTCTGCAGAACGGCAGCCTGCGCGAGGAGGTTGAGCTTTTCGAGAATCTCGTGGCTTGCGCAAATCCAGCCAATACGGATGCCGGGGGCGAGAATCTTGGACATGGTGCCGAGATAGATGACCAGGCCCTTGGTGTCCATGGACTTCAGAGAGGGGAGGAACTCACCCTTGTAGCGGAGCTCACCGTAGGGGTTGTCTTCAATGACGGGGACTTCGTACTTGTTGATGATTTCCATGAACTGTTTGCGGCGCTCCAGAGGCCAGGTGCGCCCGGACGGATTCTGGAAATCGGGAATGACGTAGATAAGCTTGATGTTGTCGTTGTTGGCGAGAACATTCTCAAGCTCGGACATAATCATGCCGTTTTCATCCGTCGGAATCTCGATGTAATCGGGTCTCGAGGTGTTGAAGGCGTTGATGGCGCCGAGGTAGGACGGGGACTCCATCAGGATGATGTCGCCGGGGTTGACGAAGATGCGGCCGCAGAAATCCAGACCCTGCTGGGAACCGGCTGTGAGGAGAATGTCATCCGCCGTGCAGTCGATGCCGTTTTTGGTGTGGATGCGGTCGGCTATCTGCTCGCGAAGCTTGGCCCAGCCGTCAGTCGTGCCGTACTGGAGGGCGGTGGGACCGGCTTCCTGCATGACGGCGTCTACCGCGGCCTGAAAATCTTTAACAGGGAAAAGCTCCGGGGCGGGGAGGCCGCCGGCAAAGGAAGTGACCTGAGGCTGCTGCGTGAGAGCCAGAAGGGCACGGATAGGCGAGGGCTTCATCGAATTTGTGACTTCTGAGAATGGTACCATTTTTCTGCACTCCTTATATGTAAAAATAAATAATCGCCCGATAGGTTCTAATGATAATAGCACAAAATGCATGCCTTGTCATCAAAAAGCTTTCGGGCGGTTGTAATTCAGTCACTTTCCAGCATACGGTATCCTATGCCGGCTTCGGTGAATATGTATTTCGGGTCGGAAGGGTTATCTTCAATCTTCTTCCGGATGTTGGTCATGTTGACACGGAGGATCTGGTTGTTTTCGCCGGCCTGAGGGCCCCACAGTTCCTTCATGATATAGTTATACGTCAGAATTCTGCCGGAATTCCGGCTGATAAGCGTCAGAAGCTTGTATTCGTTCTGCGTGAGGTGCACGGGGATGCCGCCCTTGGTGACAAGGTGTCTGTCATAGTCGATGACCAGCTCGCCGGCGGTATAGCGGCCGGCACTGGTGGCGGTTACACGGGAATGCCGGAGAGCGACGCGGACTCTCGCCAAAAGTTCGCCGGCATAGAAAGGCTTGGTGAGATAATCGTCCGCTCCCTTGTCGAGCGCTTCCACCTTGTCGTCCTCCCGGGTTCTGGCGGAGACAACAATGATGGGCATGCGCGTCCATTCGCGGCAGCTTTCGATGATGGCCACCCCGTTCATGTCCGGCAGGCCGAGGTCGAGAATCAGCAGGTCCGGACAGTGAGAGCTTATCATGGCGAGAGCCTCGGTACCCGTGCCGGAGAGCAGGACCTCATAACCGTTGTTTTCCAGAATGGCCCGGATGAACTTCTGTATGCCGGGGTCATCCTCCACAATCAGAATTTTATCTTTGATAGCCAAGGTTTTCTCCTTTCGGCAGTGTAAACATGAATTCCGCTCCGCCGGATGTAGGATTGTGCGCCGATATCGTGCCGCCGTGCGCTTCCGTAACGGCTTTGCAGACGGAGAGCCCGAGCCCTATGAAACGGCTGCTGTCTTCACCGGCCCCGCTTTCGGCTTTGATGGTTCCGTCAAAGAGATGCGGGAGAATGCGCCTGTCGATGCCCTTCCCGTTGTCTTTTACATAAATGCCGACTTCCTCGCCGAGATCCCGCACGGAGAGAAGAATTCTGTCGGTTCCTTCTCCGTGAATAACGGCGTTCTCCATCAGGTTCTTCAGCACCTGCGTGATGAGAACGGCATCCATCGGGACAAAAAGGGGCTCTTCCGGGCAGTTTAGTTCCACCGAGACGGAAGGGTGACTGTTCCGGAATTTGTAGGCAACGTCGTTCAGGACCTCTTCAAGGAGCTCGTCCTTCTTTTGAATGCAGCCTTTCCCGTTGATTTCCGTGACGGACAGCAGATTTTCGACAACTCTGTAGAGCCAGTCGACATCCTCCCGGGCATTTTCCAGAAGCTCCCGATTCAGCTCGGTGTTTTGCAAGCCGTTATCCAGAACGGCGGAGAGGCTGCCGCCGATGGACGTGAGCGGCGTGCGCAGGTCGTGCGAAATGGACCGCAGGAGAGTGGCCCGTGTTCTTTCCGCCTCACTGAGACGCTTGAGCCTCTCTCTTTCCTTAAGACCGCTGGCTAGCATGGAACAGGCAACACCGACAGCCAGCATGGTGATAAAAGTGAGCGGATAGCCGTAAATCGAAAAATCAAGCTTTTGATACGGATAGGTGAAAGCCCAGTTGACGGCAAAGACGCTCGCCAGCGCCGTCAAAATGCCGTAGAAATATCCGTTCGTCAGCAGGGCGACCAGAAGAACGACGAGGACAAAAATCAGGGGCACATGGGTGTCGGAAGTGGTAATCTGCTGCAGCGAGATGCACAGAGACGAGCCTGCGGCCATCAGGAACAGCGTAATCATCCAGTCCTTGAAAGACATCGGACAGTATTTTTTTAACAGTTCGGCGATTTTCTGCATGAAATAATTATAGCATAGGAAGCGTTAAGAAACTGCTAAAAATGGTCAAAAAAGAGCCCGCGCAAAAAGCAACGGGCTCAGGGGAAAAAGGAAAACGCAAATTGTTATTTGTCGAATTTCTTAATGAGAAAATAGACCCCTCCGAGGAGGACGGCGGTGAGGCCGAGAGACGCGGCAAAAATTTCCATAGGATATCTCCTTTCAAATTGTAGTGCAAAGTGTAAATCCAAGAGCAGAATAACAGTCCCTTGCGCCCGGGTAAACAGCTTGAGGCCCTTCTTAACGGTTTATAAACGGCTTTCGCGGCTTACTTAACGGTTTCCAAACCGTTGGGGGCGGTCATCAGCAATCCGTATGCGGGCCATAAAAAAACAATATGCATTTTGCACTTGACTTTTACACTTTATTTGGTAAAATGGCTACAATCTCAGAAAGGAACAGGGTTGCATGTTCAAGACCGGAACCAACAGAATGATGGCCTCGATGCGCATGATGAGCATGTGCATGATGATGCACGCTTTCGATTGCCCGCCTGTTTCGTGAGGTCTGAGATTCAATCTGCAAGATTTGACCGCGAAGCTTTCGGGCTTCGCGGTTTTTTGTTTATGGAGAGTGAAACGAATTGATAGAGATTAAACACCTTGGAAAAACCTATTCTTCCGCCAACGGGCCGATTGTCGCCCTGGACGACATAAACCTGCGCATCAGCGACGGCGAGATTTTCGGCATCATCGGCCTTTCCGGCGCGGGCAAGAGCACCCTGGTGCGCTGCATCAACCTGCTGGAAAAACCGACGGAGGGCGAGGTCATCATAGACGGACGCGACATCACGAAGCTGCCGAGGAAGGAACTTCTGAAGCTGCGGCAGTCGATAGGCATGATTTTCCAGGGCTTCAATCTTCTGGAACAGAGAAACGTTTTGAAAAACGTCTGCTTCCCGATGGAGCTGGCCGGTGTACCGAAAGCGGAGGCCGTCAAGCGGGCCGGAGAACTGCTGGAAACCGTCGGTCTGGGAGACAGGGCAAAGTCCTATCCGTCCCAGCTGTCCGGCGGGCAGAAGCAGAGAGTGGCCATTGCCAGAGCTCTCGCGATGAACCCGAAGTACATCCTCTGCGATGAGGCGACCTCGGCTCTCGACCCGAATACAACCCGGCAGATTCTGGACCTGCTGAAAGAAATCAATAAGAAGCTCGGTGTGACCATCATCGTGATAACCCACGAGATGAAGGTTATAGACAGAATTTGCGACAGCGTGGCCGTTATCGATGCCAGCCACATTGCGGAAGTCGGCAAGGTGAGGGAAGTGTTCAGCAACCCGCAGACGCAGATTGCCAGAGACCTGATTGTTCCCAAGGAAAGCAACTTCTTTGAGGAGACCAAGGGCGGACGCCGCGTAAGGCTCATCTTCGACGGCGAGACAAAGACCAACGAGCCCATCATCTCCAAGCTGACCGTCGAGTGCGGATGCGCCGTCAACATTCTGTTCGCCGATACCCGATTCTACGAAGGCGTAGGATACGGCCACATGGTCATAGAACTGCCGAACGACGATGCCGAGGCAGAAAAAATAACGGCCTGGCTGACAGCCAACGGCGTAAAGTGGAAGGAGGAGATATAAGCGATGTTTTCCGAAATGTTTTATAAGCTGTGGGATAACGGTCTCATTCAGCTGGGCATTTGGGAGACCGTATATATGACGCTTCTGTCATCCCTCTTTGCCTACATCATAGGGCTTCCGCTCGGTGTGATTCTGAACATCAGCGATAAGAACGGAATCCGCCCGATGCCGAAGCTGAACAGAATTCTGGGCTTCATCGTCAACTTCTTCCGAAGCATTCCTTTCATCATTCTGATGGTTGCGATGCTGCCGGTTGCCAAATTCGTTGTCGGTACGAGCCTCGGAAACAAGGCGGTAATCGTCATGCTCGTGATAGCCGCCGCGCCCTATGTGGCACGCATGGTGGAAAGTTCCCTGAAGGAAGTGGACGCCGGCGTCATCGAGGCTGCACAGTCAATGGGAGCCAACAACTTTGAAATCATCACCAAGGTGCTGATACCGGAGGCCAAACCTTCCCTGATTACCGGAGCGGCCATCGCCATCGTCACCATTCTCGGGTACAGCGCCATGGCCGCTACCATCGGCGGCACGGGGCTCGGGCAGATAGCCATTATCTACGGCCACCAGCGGAGCAACCCGGATATTACCTGGTTCTGTGTTTTCCTGACGGTCATCATTGTGCAGATTATTCAGGAAATCGGAAACGCCATCGCTCACAGGAGCGACAAACGAATCAATAAATAATTAAAAGGAGAATAAAAAAATGAAAAAAGCACTGTCCCTCATCCTCGTTCTTGTATTTGCCCTTGCCTGCCTGACAGCATGCGGAAACAGCGCCGCTCCGGCAGCAGCTCCCGCAGAAGCGGCCCCGGCAGCAGCCCCCGCAGAAGCAGCCGCTCCCGCCGAACTCGAAGTGATTAAAGTCGGCGCCAGCGCAACCCCGCACGCAGAAATCCTCGAGTCCGTCAAGCCGGTTCTTGCCGAGCAGGGCTACGATCTGCAGATTGTCATCTATGATGACTATGTTCTGCCGAACACCGCCGTGGAAGACGGCGAACTGGATGCCAACTACTTCCAGCACACCCCGTACCTGAATTCCTTCAACGAGTCCAACGGAACGCACATCGTCTCGGCCGCTCTTGTCCACTATGAGCCTTTCGGCATCTACAGCAAGACCGTTACCGACCTTTCCCAGACACCCGAGGGTGCCACCATCATTATCCCGGCCGATGACTCCAACGAGACCCGTGCCCTGCTTCTCCTCGCACAGGAAGGCTTCATCACCATCAATGACGGATTCACCGTCGAGACCGGTATCACGCACCTGGATGTCGACGCCTGCGGCTACAACATAGTTCCCGTTGAAGCTTCCACCGTTCCCGCACAGCTGGAAAATGCCGATGACGGAACCATCGCCGTCATCAACGGCAACTACGCTCTCGAAGCCGGCTACAGCTCCGCTGATGCGATGGCACTGGAAGACGCTTCCGGTGATGCCGCTCAGTACTACGCCAACCTCATCGGCTGCGAAGAAGGCAACGAAAACAGCGCCAAGATTCAGGCCCTTGTCAATGCCGTCAAGACCGACGCCGTCAAGCAGTTCATCGCAGACAATTACAACGGTTCCGTTGTTGCCATATTCTGATTTCACAGCATTAAGAGTGAAACCCCCGCTTGTTTAGGCGGGGGTTTTATTATATAATACATATTTATGAGTAACGAAAATTATGAATTCAATATTGACGATATTTTAGCCGAATTCTATGCGGATGAGAAGGCAGCGAGTGCCGCGGAGCCGCAGAGCCGCAGAGCCGCAGAAAGTCAGCTTAGAGCGGAGAGTAGCTCCAAGCCGCAAGCTCCAAGCTCCAAGCCTCAGGCTTCGGCTGTCAAACCGCAGGCGCAGGTGAAAGAGCCGCAGAGCCGGAGAACCGCAGAACCGCAGAGAGCGGTGAGCAGTGAGCAGAGAGCAGTGAGCAGAGAAAAGCTTAGAGCTCAGAGCTCAGAGCTTAGAGCGGATGAGGCGGCGGGGATCAAGCTCAAAGCTCAAAGCTCAAAGCTCAAAGCTGCGAAAGCCAGACCGGCGACTGCCCTTCTCAACGGGGTGCTGTGCCTTCTGCTTGCCGCCTGCCTCGTCTGGGGGCTGGTTAACATCAACCCCTATCCCGTGTCGCAGATTCAGGCAATAGCTACGCCTCTTCCGACGGCGGCTCCCGCAGAGGAGATGCCCGGAACGGAGGAAACGACCGAAGAACCCGTTCCTGCCGAGCAGCCGGAGACGGAAACGGAAAAGAGCTTTATCCCCGTGCCCAATCCCGGTTTCGGAAACGTCAGCACGGCGGATGCTGCAAAGGTGAACGAGATTATTCAGCAGGCGAGAGATGCCGGTCTCCTCAAAGAGGACGAGACGACAGCCTTCAGCCCGGACGTCACCTTCAACACGCCAGACCGCAGCTATTATCAGGACATCAAGTATTATATCGACGACTCTATCCTGGCTATTGCCTGGAAGGAGCTGATTGACGGCTATACTCTCACAATGTGCGAGATTAAAATCCGGGATGGTTCCCAGATTCACATGGACGTCTGGGGCGACGTGAACAACGAGAACGACAACAACTATCTCCTGCAGATTGTGCAGGACATGAATGTCGTCTGCGCCATGAACACCGACAAGTGCAAGGCCAGAGGGGACGGTGTCCTCGTGTGGAACAGCCAGCTCTATAAATACAACGAGAATCCGTATGCCGGCAGCCTGCTTCGCTACAACTGCCTGGACAACTGCTATGTTACCGCCGACGGCGACCTGCTCTTCACATACCGTCTCGAGGAGATGACCACGGAGCAGATGCAGCAGTACATCGCGGATAACAACATCATGTTCTCCATTTCCTTCGGCCCGGCGCTGATTGCCGACGGGCAGCTTCGCACCGGCTACAACCCCGGAGACGAGAATTACATCGAGTACGCTTTTGGCGAGACCGAAAAGCCCTATTCCCGCTGCGGCTTCGGCCAGATTGACGAGCGGCACTATCTCTATGTCTCCCTCAACCACTCCGACGAGCAGGATGCCCGCTGGACGATGCGGGAGTTTGCCGAGCATCTGCATGCCAAGGGATATCTCAAGAGCTTCTACGGCCTTGACGGCGGTCAGACGGCCGAGCTCGTCATCGACAACACGATTTACAATCATATCGACTTCGGCGCTGAGCGCCTCACCAGCAACTACATGTATTTCACAAGCGGTGTAACGGGAGGCTGATGAGATGACGTATACTTCTGTTATGATTATTCTCGGCGTACTGGCTGCGCTTGCCTGGACGCTGATAAGCTATAAAAAGAGAACGGGCAGCATCACCGAGGTGCTGGCACTGTTCCTGCTGGGCTTTGTTCTCAGCTTCCTGTTCTGCCGCTTTCTGCACTGGGTGAGTGCCGCACAGACCTATTCCAGCCTCGGCCAGGCGTTTAAGGACCTTTCTATCGGCAGCTATGCCTTCCAGGGCGCTGTCATAGGCGCTGGCCTGGCGGCCGCCGTTCTGGGGCTGCTGAAAGTGGACAAAGACATTTTGATGGACTGCGCCGCACCGGGCTTCTGCCTTCTGACCGCACTGGTCCGGCTCGGATCCTGGGGAACCGGGAAATGCCAGGGAAGCCGCAACATCGAAGCGGCGTTTCTGCACTTCTTTCCCATCTGCGTAAAGGGAAAGACGGCAGCCGGTACGGTATACTACCGCTTCGCGAGCTTTGCCGTGGAAGCGCTGCTGATGCTGCTTGCCTTCCTGCTGGTCAGAGAGCTTTACAGAAAATATGCAAAGCGGAGCCGCGGCCACATCTGGGACATTATGCTTGCCATATGGGCGGCCATAGAGATTGTGCTGGATTCGACGCGCGTGGATTCGATGCACTTTACTTTCCGCAAGATTCTCACGCTCAACCGTTTTTCAACCTTTATCAGCATCGGTCAGGTGGTGCCCGCCGTCATCTTTGTGGTGCTCCTCATCAAGTACATTAAAAGAACTTCCGAAGAGGAAGGCTTCGGCATAGCACAGATTGCTTCGATCGTTCTGTGCGTTGCGGGCCTGTTTCTGGTGGGCTATCTCGGAGAATACAAGTGGCAGAGAGAGGGCTTCTTCATCAGCTATCTCTGGATGACAATCGGCGCTCTGCTGGCCCTGGTCTCCGTTGGCATTGTTTGGAGAAAGAGTCTGGAATGACGATACAGTGGCTGGGACACGCCTGTTTTAAAATTACATACGATGGGTATTCCATTGTTATCGACCCCTATGACAGCAACTTTACCGAAGGATACCCGAAGCTGGAAACCACGGCGGACATGGTGCTCGTCAGCCACGAACATCCCGGGCATAACTTCCGCGATGGAGTGAAGCTTTCCGGGAGAGACGAGAGCGAATGCCCGTTCGAAATCGAGTCCTTCCAGGTCAGTCACGACAGTGTGGGCGGCATTATGCGGGGATTCTGCAAGGTGCACATCCTCAAAGCCGGCGGCATCAAGCTGGCGCATCTCGGCGATATCGGCACGCAGCTGGATGGCGGCGAGATTACAAAGCTCATGATGCCCGATGTCCTCATGGCGACGGCCGGAAGCCTGACGGGCTTGCCGTCGCAGGAAATCAGCCGGATTTACGACGAAGTCATGGCGACGGTCCTCATCCCCATGCATTACCGCGACGGGGACAGGGGAGCGAGAAGGCTCGAGATGATAAAGGACCTGGCCGGCCGCTTCGAAGCGCCGGAGTTTACGGAATATTACGATACGGACACCATAGAGATAACGGGGAGCGAGGTACCGCGCCTTGCCGTGCTCAAGTTTCAGGGCGGCAGCGTCCGCTCCCAGTTTCCGAAATTTCACAGATGAATACATTGGAAGAAATAGTCAACCGAATAGAGGCGGAAGGTTTTCAGGGAGCACACTCCCTGATATTCCTTATTAAATACGCAGCCCTGGCCAACGACAGGCATCTGATGGAGCTCGTTACCAACACAATGGAGAGCATGAACTCCCTGCCGCTCACACCGGAGCTGCTGGCTGCCTACAAAGAGCTTTACAGGGCAACCGGGGAGGGCGCGGATGCCAT